>JANNYA010000149.1:0-30640 GCA_031409855.1 Rhodanobacteraceae bacterium
CAACACCGCCGTTACCGTCAACAGCATCGCCAAAAACACCAGCACCACACTAAATGTTCGGCTGAATCCACGCGCTTCTAAGCGATCTGCCGCAGGATCGCCCAAATAAGCAAATAGGGCAGCGGTGGCAAAGGGCGTCAAAATCGGCGCTAGGTGATAAATCAGCACCGAAAAAATAACCACGGTCGCCAGTAATTGCCAACGCGCGTTGGTAGTCATACTGACCTGCCCCAGCGCCTTTAACGCGGGTGCCGCGATCAGTGCACGTGCTGCAACGGCTCTAGCCTGCTGCGCTTTGGTGATTTGCGCCTTGGACAGCGCCTGGGTTTGCTGTTTAGTTCGGGCTTTGGCCATTAGTTAATAACTTCCAAAACGGTTGGATTTTCGCTCAATAGCCGTAATGTTTGCCCGGCGGCGACCGATTGCGCCAAGCGGGTCGTGCCGCCTTGAACATTAATAAGCAAACGCAAATTGTCTTGTTGTGCGCCCAAAACGGTCAGTTTTTTGACGCCGCTCAGCGTAGTCAAATACTTCAATACGCGTCCATAGTCACGCGCGGATCGAACGCCCGCGATCTCGGTGGTAATTTCTTCCTGCGGCGCGTTGCTGAGCGCCGCAGCTCGGCGAATTAGTTCGCTGGCAATGCGATCACTTAGGCCATTGAGTGCATTACTAGACAGCGCCTCGGTCGTGCGGCCATCACTCAGCCAAAGCGTGGCACCAATGCGGCCCAAGAGCACGTTTTGCGATGCGCTTGCTAGACGCGCCGCAGTTTGTTCGTTTAAATCATTCGTGGAAATGCCACCGACGGACAGTGCCCCTGGAAAACGCAAATTAAGGCCGCGCCGACTGGCTTGTTCTTGCAGCGCGCGCGCGTCGTCAACGCTGATAGGTTGCTCGCCGTCAAATAAATACGCATTCACCGTTGGCCGTTCCACGCCCCAAGCGCCCAAACCGGCGTTTCGCAGCAATTGGCTAATGCTTGGCGCGTAGAACGACCCACGTAAATACAGCTTGATCGCCGGTTTGCCGTCGACTCGCACCAGCTCTTGGCGGTATTCATAGCGCTGCATATAGCGCTCGGGGCTGGCCGATGCCGCGATGACGGTCGCGTTGCTGGCGGCATTGACATCGCCTGAAACCTTGACGGCAACGTCTAACAGCGTGCGGCCCAAGGCAGCGACTCGGGCATCAGCGCTTTGATCGGCGACGGGGGTTTCACCCTGATATAGATCTAATGCACGGGCTGCGGGCGCGCTAAGTACAACCAACAGAAAAACGCAAATGAGTCGAATACAGAGCATGTTGAACGTCACTACAGAACTTAAGCCTGTCGGAGTTTACTTCAGGCTCGCGGCAAAGTTGTGGCAGAGGCGAGATTTTGCTGGTCCGCTGGTCGGTTTTACCTGCGCAATGGCCTCAAACCCAAGCCAGTGCTAGCATCTGCGCCATGCTAGACATCTATTCCACCGAGCAAGCGCGCGCGATTGATCGGCGCGCAAGCGACGAATTTGCCATCCTGAGTGCGGAATTAATGGCGCGTGCGGGTCGCGCGGCTGCGGCATTAGTGCTTAGCCGCTGGCCTTTGGCGCAGCGCATTGTGGTGCTGTGCGGGCCGGGAAATAATGGTGGTGACGGTTACATCGTGGCAAGTTTGTTGCGTGCGGCGGTGCGCGATGTCGCGGTATTCGCTTTTGGCGAACCGCACGCAGCGCGCAATCCGGATGCCTTTGCCGCGAGTCAGGACTATCGGCGAAATGGTGTCGTTATTGCCGAAAGTGAATTGAAGCTAGCGCTTGCTGACGCCGATTTGGTGGTTGACGCGCTATTCGGCATCGGCGCTCGGCCACTGTCAGGCGAATTAGCGGCGATCGTTGCGCATTTAAATTCGCTCAATAAACCGGTATTGGCGTTGGATGTTCCCTCCGGCTTAGCGAGCGATACCGGCGCTGCCGAGTTAGCGGTACGCGCTTCGAAAACCATCACATTTATAGTCTACAAACTTGGGCTGTTCACCGGTCAAGCACGGCGATTTGTTGGAAAACTAAGCTTGGCTACGCTCGATTTGGCGCCAGCGGTTTTTGCTGGCATTGCACCGATTGCGCGCGCACTGACGAGCAGTGCTTTTGCCAAAACTGAGCGCGCAGCGTCAGCGCATAAGGGCCAGTTCGGCCACGTGTGGGCGGTGGGTGGTGCGCCGGGCTACGCGGGTGCCGTGCATTTGTGCGCACAGGCGGCACTACGCGCGGGTGCCGGGCGGGTCAGCGTGATCACGGATGCGTCTAACGTCGCGGGTTTAGTCACAGCGCGGCCTGAATTGATGGTGCGTAGCGATACGAAAATTCCTAATTTTTTAAGCGGGATGGTGTTGGCGATAGGCCCGGGTTTGTCCAAATCTGCCTGGGCGCGCAGCCTGTTTGCGCAGGCTTTAAATTGGCCGGGGCCACGCGTGTTTGACGCAGACGCACTCAATTTATTGGTGGAATTAGGTTTGGATGGCGCTGCGCTGACGATTTTGGGTCCGAACACGGTGCTGACGCCGCATCCGGCAGAAGCAGCGCGCTTGCTCAGCTGCGACACCGCAGTGATAGAAGGCGACCGGCCAGCCGCTGCGCGCGCACTGGCGGCGAAATATAATTGTGTGGTGCTCCTTAAGGGCGCGGGCACGCTGATCGCTGCGCCGAATTTGCCGCTTGCTGTCTGCCTGTTTGGCAATCCCGGTATGGCAACGGGCGGAATGGGCGATGTGTTGACGGGCATTATCGCTGCGCTTTTGGCTCAAGGGCTGGGTGCATTTGACGCCGCCGAACAGGGTGCATTGCTGCACGCGCAGGCCGGGGATCGCGCTGCAGTCAACGGGTTACGCGGCCTGCTGGCTGGCGATGTCATTAACGAATTACGTGCGGTAGTGAATGCAAGATGTCTGAATTAGTCAGCAATAAAGCGATGCATCTTGCTGACGAGGCGGCAACGATGGCATTTGGCTCGGCGCTGGCGAGCGCCTTTGTCGCGCTGCGTGCGCAGGCACCATCCACATTGCTTTGCCTGCACTTGCATGGCGAACTAGGCGCTGGAAAGTCCACGCTTGCGCGCGCTTTGCTGCGCAGTTTGGGCGTTACTGGCAAGATTAAAAGTCCAACCTATGCGCTAGTCGAGCCGTATGACAGCGCGCACGGTTTGTTGCTGCATATGGATTTATATCGCTTGACTGAGGCCGCCGAGCTGGAATATTTGGGCGTTGATTCGCTCTTTGCGCAAGCCACATTGATGCTGATCGAATGGCCGGAGAAGGCGGGTGCGATGTTGCCGGCGCCAGACCTTAAAATTTCGCTTAGCCACAATAGCGTTGCAAGTCAGGACGGGCGCAGCTTGGAGATTTCCGGGCTGAGCGCTAGCGGAAACCTGCTAATGCCTAAATTAGCCGCGTTTTTTTGAGAATTCACTTGTCAAATCAACTGCTTAGCGCTTAAATATAAGAACTTTGTTAAGTTCGTACACTTACCATGCGCTTTTTACATGTTTATTTCATCGCGGCAATCGCGCTCATGCACGCCACCGGTGCGATCAGCGCTGACGTGAAGGCAGTGCGCCTTTGGGCCGCGAACGATCACACGCGCGCGGTTTTTGACGTTTCCAAGCACGTGGAATACAAGTTATTCATGTTGGAAAACCCAGCGCGTTTGGTTTTAGACATCAAAGACTCGAAAACCACGAACGCCTTGGTGGCGCAACCGAGCGGCATGGTGACCGGCCTGCGCAGTGGCGTGCCGAGCAAAGATCAGTTGCGTATTGTGTTTGATTTGAGCAGCGGCGTGCGCCCGAAAAGCTTTTTGTTGCCGCCGACCGAACAATTTGGCCATCGCTTGGTGTTGGATTTATACCCGGCTGAGGGTGTCGCAACGCCCAGCGCTACCGTGGTCAAGCGCGCCGAATCCAATGGTGGCAAAAGTGGCCGTAATTTAGTAATCGCCATTGACGCCGGGCATGGCGGCGACGATCCGGGCGCGATTGGCCCGACTGGCCTGTTTGAGAAAGAAGTCACGCTGAAAATTGCGCAGTCACTCGCGGAAAAAATCAATGGTGAAGCGGGCATGGAGGCGGTGCTAACACGCGACAGTGATTTCTACATTCCGCTACAAGAACGTTTTGAAAAAGCACGCACCAGTAAAGCCGACTTATTTATCTCGATCCACGCCGACGCGTTCAATGTTGCCAGCGTGCGCGGTTCCTCGGTGTATGTCTTGTCACAACGCGGCGCCACAAACGAGGCCGCGCGCTACTTGGCCGACCGTGAAAATCGCTCGGACTTAGTCGGTGGCGTATCGTTAGACGATAAAGATGCCACTTTGGCGGCGGTGTTGCTGGATTTGTCGCAAGGGGCAACTGCGGATGCCAGCGCCAATGTCGCGCAGCAAGTGTTGAGCGCCTTGACCAGCGTCGGCAAAGCCCACAAACGCTACGTGGAGCGCGCGAATTTCGTCGTTTTACGCTCGCCAGATATGCCGTCCATGCTAATTGAAACCGGTTTTATCTCCAATCCTGAAGAAGAGAAAAACCTCAATAGTGCACAGTATCGCGGGCGTATGGCGGATGCGATTTTGGATGGCGTACGTAACTATTTTAATGCCTCGCCACCCCCGGGAACTTGGATTGCGCAGCACGCCAGTCCAAAACGCCACATTGTCATGCGCGGTGAAACGCTCAGCGAAATCGCGGTTCGACACAGCGTCAGCATCGCGCGCATACGCCAAGTCAACGGCTTGCGTTCGGATGCGGTTCGCACGGGCGCGGTGTTGAAGATTCCGGGTGCGTGAGCGAAATACCCATTCTGCACCTCTGTGGCCCTACCGCGTCTGGCAAGTCCGCCCTTGCTGAAAAATTAGCCGAGCAATTTGATGTTGAGTTAATCAGCGTCGATTCGGCGCTGGTTTATCGCGGCATGGATATCGGCAGCGCCAAGCCGGACGCCGAAACCTTAGCGCGCTGCCATTATCATTTGATCGACTTGATTGAACCGGAGGCGAGCTACAGCGCTGCCAAGTTCGTTATCGATGCCAACGCGTTAATCGCCCAAATTCAAGCGCGTGGGCGTATTCCGATTTTGGTTGGCGGCACCATGCTGTATTTTCGTGCGCTGACTCAGGGCTTAAGTGATTTGCCCGCAACTGATCCAGTGTTGCGGGCGGAGCTGTTGCAAGATCTCGAAACGCGTGGCTTAAGCGCGCTGCATGCCGAGCTGGCGCAAGTGGATCCAGCCGCTGCAGCGCGTATTCACCCGAACGACCCGCAGCGCACGGTGCGGGCACTGGAAGTGTTTCGCCAAACGGGTGTGCCCCTCAGTGCCCAGCAGATAGCTTGGCGCAGCGTGGCACCGGCAGCGGAAAACGTGCTCCGATTTGCGCTCTATCCTGATCGCGCTTGGCTGCATGGGCGGATTGCGCTACGTTTTCAGCAGATGCTGGACGCGGGCTTTTTAAACGAAGTGCACACTTTAATGGCGCGGCCAGAATTGAGTATCGAGCATACATCAATGCGCGCTGTTGGCTATCGGCAAGCGTGGCAGCATTTGTCTGGGGAATTTGATGCGAACGAGCTGTTTTTGCGCGGCGTTGCTGCGACGCGGCAATTGGCCAAGCGCCAAATTACCTGGATACGCTCTGATCCGGGGCTGGTGCGGTTGGAGGGGAGTGCAGAACAAAATTATGATTCGGTGTGTGTGGCGTTGCAGAATCAACTAACGGGCAAATCAGCCGGTGGCTCAAACCCAACACGCTCATAAATCACTGCCAAACTTAAATGCATCTCCGGGCAGCTAAGCGCAATTTCAGCGTCATCAACCAAGCTTTCAAAACGCCAAAACGCCCCGGCAAGCGTGTAAACATCAGCCCGCCGTTCGCTTTGCGATACCAAAAGGTACTTTCGTACTTTAAAAAGGTGATGTGGTAGAACTTCCTGGTTTTTGGTGTCATATCTGATACCATTGCTTGATGATAATAGTTGTTGATACGAACGTATTTGTAAGCGCCTGCTTGGGTCAAGGCGCCTCTTTGCGCGTGGTATCCGAATGCTTAAAGGGCACGCATACACCGTTGATGGGTGCCGCGCTGTTCGCTGAACTTGAAGACGTTTTGGCGCGCGCACCACTATTTCGAAACTCCAGACTCGATGCAGGTGAGCGAAGCGATTTGTTCGATATATTTCTGACTAACTGCCGTTGGACCAAAATTTATTTTGCTTGGCGACCAAATTTAAAGGACGAAGGGGACAATCACTTGGTTGAACTTGCCATCGCCGGTGGCGCAAGCCATATCGTCACCAATAATGTACGGGATTTCCAAAATCCCGAATTGAACTTTAAACATTGTGTCGCATTGACCCCCGCCCAATTTTTGCAGGAGCAAACATAATGAGCGCACTGACCATTCGCTTGCCGGACGAAAAATATGATCGGCTAAAACAACTTTCGCGAGTGCGAAAGATAAGTATTAATCGCCTCGTAGATGAAATGGCGACGATTATGCTGACCGAATTTGATGCTGAAACTCGCTTCCAAATGCGCGCCGAGCGTGGTCGTGGCAAGGTCGATCAGGGCTTGGCATTGCTAGCGAAGGCACTGGAGTAGTCGCCAGTCGTATCATTCCCCCTTGTTTTTAACTGCAGCGCGTACACACACAGCCTGCTACCATTTGTCACGCGTTACAGACGCAAGCCCCATAAAAAACCAACAACAGGGCCATAGGATTATGTCTAAAAGTCAATCACTGCAAGACCCGTTTTTAAATGCGCTGCGCCGTGAACACGTGCCAGTTTCAATCTATTTGGTCAATGGCATCAAGCTTCAAGGGCAAATCGAATCCTTTGATCAGTTTGTTGTATTGCTGAAAAACACTGTCAGTCAAATGGTTTACAAGCACGCGATCTCGACCGTGGTGCCTTCGCGCAATGTCCGCATTGGGCCGAATGATCAGGCGACCGTCGACGATTTGGAGCACGAGTGAGTTCAGCGATGTTTGAGCGCAAACAGGCGGGTGAAAACGCCATAATTGTGCAAACTAGGCGTCGGGCCGGGGAGCTTGAAGCAGCGCAGGAGTTCCGTGAGCTTGCCGCTTCGGCAGGCGCGCAAGTCAAGGCCGAGCTTTGGGCACGCTCGGATACGCCGAACCCGCGTTTTTTTGTGGGCACCGGCAAGGCTGACGAAATTAAGGAGAAAGTGGCCGAGCTTGATCTTTCTTTAGTTTTGGTCAATCACCAGCTAACTCCGGTGCAGGAGCGTAACCTGGAGGCGCACGTGCAGTGCCGTGTGGTGGATCGCACCAGCCTGATTTTGGATATTTTCAGTCAGCGCGCACGCAGTCACGAAGGGAAACTTGAGGTTGAGTTGGCGCAGTTGCGCCACATGGCGACCCGATTGGTGCGCGGCTGGACCCACCTTGAGCGCCAGCGCGGCGGTATTGGTAATCGTGGGCCTGGGGAAACGCAATTAGAACTAGATCGGCGGCTGCTGAGCAAGCGGGTTGACATTCTTTCAGATCGACTTGAAGTTGCCGTAAAGCAGCGCGAACAGGGTCGCAAAGGCCGCTCAAGTAGCGGAATTTCGCAAATTGCATTAGTCGGCTACACCAATGCCGGAAAAAGCACCCTGTTCAATGCCCTGACCAAGGCGAAAGTGCACGTCGCAGACCAGCTTTTTGCAACTTTGGATCCAACCGTGCGCAAAGTGTTCTTAGCCGAACACGGCGAAATTACCGTGGCGGATACCGTTGGCTTCGTCAGTGACTTGCCGCATGAGCTGGTCGCGGCGTTTCGTTCGACGCTAACCGAAGCGCGCGAGGCGCAGCTGTTATTGCATGTGATTGATGCCGCCGATCCTTTGTTGGCGGAACATATTCAAGATGTCGACAAAGTGCTAGAAGAAATCGGCGCTGCGGCGATTCCTAAACTTTTAGTCATGAATAAGATTGATTTAATTGATCAGCGCCCCCAGTTTGAGCCAGGTGAACGGCCGCGTGTTTGGGTTTCGGCGCATACCGGTGCGGGTATGGCGGAGCTAAAGCAGGCGTTAATGACTTTGCTGCCGGCCTCGCGGGGGCATTGGGCGAACGCTGGGCATGACGGCGTCTTGATCAAAGACGCTGCAAACTCGAATTAGATTGATGGCGTCGGCGAGTTAGGTAAAAGCCAAGGTAAAAGCCAAGGTAAAGCCAAGCGCAGTCGCGGAACTAAAATTTTGCATTATTTTGAAAGGTGATTTAAATGGCGTGGAATGAGCCCGGAAGCGGCGGAAATGGCACTGGTGGCAGCAAAGGCCCAAACGATCCGTGGGGAAGGCCGAACGGCAATAAACCCGGCGGCAAGGCGGGGCCGCCGGATTTGGAGCAGGCGCTGATTGATTTGAAGAATAAATTTGGCGCGCTTTTTGGTGGTAAAACGCGCCAACGCAATAGCGGCACGGGCAGCAACTCAGGGTCTGAAGATGACAGCGGCAGCGGCTTTGGCGTGCTGATTGCGCTAGTGATTGGGCTTGTGGTGCTGTGGGCGGCGATGGATTCCTTTCACATTATTAGTGCGCGTGAGAAAGGCGTGGTTTTGCGCTTTGGTAAGTTTGATCGAATCCTGATGCCGGGTTTGAACTACACCTGGCCAAGGCCGGTCGAAGTCGTCACCCGTGTTGACGTGACCCAGGTGCGCTCGACCAGTGAAAAGGTGCGCATGTTGACCAAAGACGAAAATTTGGTGGATATCGATTTTGCCGTGCAATATACGGTTGACGACCCCTTGCAGTTTGCCTACGGCATTGACGACCCGGAAAAAACCTTAACCCAGGTTTCAGAAGCGGCGATTCGCCAAATTGTCGGTAGCCGCACCTTGGATGACGTGTTGGTCGGCAGCCGGGGCGAAATTGCCAACGACGCACGGAAAGTGATGGAGTCGATTTTGCGGGATCGCTATCACGCGGGTATTTTGATTAGTTCGGTAAATATGCAAGATGCTTCCGTTCCATCGGAAGTTAAAAACTCCTTTGACGATGCCATTCGTGCGCGTGAAGATGAGCAAAAACTGGTCAACGAAGCACTGGCCGAAAAAAGCAAACTCGTGCCCGGCGCTGAAGGCCGGTCTGCGCGGCTGTTACAAGATGCAGAAGCCTATCGTGACGTATTAATCGCCACCGCAAAAGGTGAAGCGAGTCGCTTTGATCAATTGGTCGCCGCCTACAAATTAGCGCCAGAAGTCACGCGCAAGCGGCTCTATTTAGAAACGATGGAATCCATTTATGCCAAGACGCCAAAAGTACTTATAGATAAGCAAGCCGGTGGCGGTAACAGCATGATTTATTTGCCTCTGGATCAATTGCTACAGCAGAAAAGTACGAACGAAGTGCTGCCGCAAGCGACGTCGGCGTCCAATATTGAGGGGCAGAAATAATGCGAGCATTAGCGATTCCTATCGCCGCGATTGTGGCTTTACTTGCAATGATGTCGATGTATGTGGTGCGTCAAGACGAACTCGCCATGCTTTTACGTTTGGGGCAAATCGAGAAAACCTCCGTTCCACCTGGCCTGCACTTCAAATTGCCGTTTGTAAATACCGTGCGTCGCTTCAGCGCACGCTTGCTGTCGTTAGAAAACCCGCAAGAACGCTATTTGACTGGCGAAAAAAAGCACGTGTTGGTTGATTCGGTAGTGAAATGGCGCATCACCGACGCTGGCCTATTTTATAAGGCCTTCGCACAGATTGGTGCGGATACCTCCGCCGCCAATAGCCGGATCTCGCAAATCGTCAAAGATCGCTTGCGTGATGAGTTCAACAAGCGCGCCTTAAAAGATCTAGTCGCGAGCGCACGGCAAGACATGATGGATCAAATTGTTTCCACCTCGGGCGATGCACTTCGGGCGTTTGGTATCGAGGTTGTGGACGTGCGCATCAAACGTATTGAGCTGCCCGATGAAGTCAGCGAATCGGTGTTTCAGCGCATGCAGTCTGAGCGCAAGCAAGTCGCCGATGGCTTGCGCGCCAATGGCCGCAAGCAAGCCGAGCAGCTGCGCGCTGAAGCGGAAAAATTGGCGAATGTAGTCATCGCCGATGCTGAGCGACAGTCGCAGATTATGCGCGGTGAAGGCGACGCTAAAGCCGCAGAAATCTATGCTAAGGCCTACAACACTGACCCTGAGTTTTATGCTTTCTATCGCAGTTTAGAGGCCTATCGCAAAAGCTTCCAATCGCAACAAGGGAATGTGTTGGTGTTGGATCCAAACAGCGATTTCTTCAAATATTTCGACAAGCAGCGGCCAGCGCCGTAGCGAGAGCAAAGCGTCGTGCGTGCGTTGATGGTGCACGGCGCGGGCGGTGGCGCGTGGGAATGGTTGATTTGGCAGCGTATTTTTATGGCTGCTGGCGCTCAGACGCAAACGTTTGATTTGATGCCGAATGGTGCGTTGGCAGCAACATACTATTCGCACTATTTGGCGCAAGTGCAAAGCCAGATCGAGGTTTTCAAGCCGAATGTAGTGATTGGCGCGTCTTTGGGTGGATTGCTGGCGGCGGAAGCTGCAAGTGATGCCGCGCGCTCAAGCTCGGTTCGCGCACTTATTCTTGCCGCGCCCATGCTAAAAAGTGGCGTCAACGACATTCGGCTTGTTTTGCCAGTGAAGCGCTGGGCGCACGCCACGGAGTTAGCTAAAACCGCGCGTGCGCTGCCAGATGCGGATGCCGCTGCCGTCGCTTTTGCGCACGCCCGTTGGCGTGATGAAAGCGCGTCCGTATTGAATTCGGCCTACGCGGGTCGTGATTTTAGCTCGCCCAAAATTGCGACTTTGATGCTGATTGCTGAAAATGATCGTGATGTTCCCGATGCGGGCTTGCGCGCCTGGGCGCATTCCGCGCAAATGGATTTGCAAACGGTGCGTGGTGCTAGCCATGCGGGATTGCTGTTAGGGCGGTCTGCAGCATCGACTGCGGAATTAGTGCACCGCTGGGCAGTTGCGGCGTGTTTGGCATAAGCAAAAGTAGTTTCGATTCTGCGGTGCGCGGCTGCGGCGGTAATCCGCTGGCTGAGCCGGGCGAACATGCGCGCCTGTTACGTGCTTATGCCCAACCGCAGCGCGCTTATCACACTGCACAACATTTGGGCGAATGTTTAGCGCATTTGCGGCAAGCGCAAGCAGCGCTTTCGCAACTCGAAATATCCGAAATAGCGCTAGCACTTTGGTATCACGACGCGGTTTACCGCCCACAGCGTAGTGATAACGAGGCGCGGTCAGCGCACTGGCTGCGCGTGCGCGCGCAGCAATTTGGTATTTCGCCTAGCGGTATCGAACGTTTAGCGGCAATGATTTTGGCCACGAGGCATGGCATAGGAACCTTGCCTGACGAGCCGCAAACCCAGCTACTGCTGGATATTGATTTGGCGATATTGGCGTGTGCACCCGCGCGTTTTCGCGAATACTGTGCGCAAATTCGATTCGAATACGCCTTTGTGCCCGCCGCGATTTTTGCCGACAAGCGCGCTCAGGTCTTGCGCGAATTCTTGTCGCAACCAAAAATCTATCATAGTTTTCTTGGCGCAAAGTTTGAAGCGGCGGCGCGGCTAAACTTAGCAACTGAAATTTCGAACTTGTTGGGGCCTGATGGCAGCGTCTAAAAACATAAACGCTAGAAATGCGACCAATCCTGGGCCAGTGAAGTGCGAGCCCGAGTCACTCACGCGTATCCGCGTCGTATTGGTAGAAACGCTCTACCCGCGCAACATTGGTGCGACGGCGCGCGCCATGAAAGTCATGGGTTTGAGCCGACTGTATTTGGTGAATCCGGCGGTGTTTCCTGACAAGCAAGCCAACGATTTGGCGGCCGGTGCCACCGACGTTTTAGCCAACGCGGTTGTGGTGCCAAGTTTGCAGGCAGCGCTTGAAGGCTGTGCTGTGGTCTATGGTGCCAGCGCGCGGCGGCGCTTAATCCCGGTGCCCGAATTTACGCCACGCCAGTGCGCCGAGCACGCAATTGCAACCTTGGCAGCCGCTGACAGCTCGGGCGCGGCGAGTGAGGTCGCAGTCATTTTTGGCCCCGAACCCGCAGGCCTAGACAATGCCTCGCTCGATTGTTGTCAGTTTTTGGTGCAAGTGCCAGCAAACCCGGAATACCCATCCCTGAATTTAGCCGCTGCGGTGCAAATTCTAAGCTACGAATTGCGCTTGGCCGCTTTGGCCGGGCCAGTCTATCAGCCACGCCATGTGCCAGCACCCGTGCAAGCCTTCGATGAATTTTTCCAGCACTTACTCAGCACCGCCGAACAAGCGAATTATTTTGGCAATAAAAATGCGGCGATCACCAGCACGCAGCTGCGGCGCATTTTTCAACGGCTGCAAGGATCGAGTTCTGAGCTAAAAATGTTGCGCGGGCTGTTGAGTCAATTGCAGCATGGGATGCGTGCGCATTAATCGAAACGATCGAAAGTTTTGTGCGACGATCAAGTTTCAGCTTAATCTGCAAACGAAGATTATGTTCTGACTTACAATAGCGTTTCCGAGCTGTGATGCTCGTTTAATTGGTTGCTAACTTGAATCTCAGCTATATTCTTGACCGGTATTTCATTAAGCAACCACGGTTACGGCGATTTGTTACGTCATTGCTTGAACCCAATCGTGACTTAGATGTTGATTTAGCGGGTGCGACTCTAAGAATCAACAGTCGTCGCGAACATGGCTATCTGCGGGCATCAAAAATGCTCAGCAAGATTAGTACGCTGACACACGAGCTGCCGGTGCTTATGAATTTATTTTCAATTCTTAAGGACGGTGATACCTTCGTCGATATCGGCGCAAATACTGGTTTGTTCACGCACTCAATAGCGCGACTTACTCAGATTTTCCCAGAGCTTCGCCTCGTTGCGATTGAGGCTCATCCAGACACTTTCGCGCGACTTTCTTCTAAAGTGGTTGAGCGAGTTTCTTATCTCAATCTTGCGATGAGTGATAAGGCTGGGAAAATGGAATTTGTAGACGGCGCGGTGTCGCATGTTTTCACCGCTGTCGATAAGAAAAATTCATACAACATTGTCGGCGAATCCATTGTGGTTGATGCTAAACCTCTCGATGAATTGGACTTGGGCTCCGATTCAATCGTCTTAAAAGTCGACGTTGAGGGGCAAGAATCTAGTGTGCTTCGGGGTGCAAGCCGTTTACTTAGTAATGGCTCGATTCGTGCGGTCTACCTTGATGGCTATGATGATCCATCTATCACGGAACAATTGCGCGACTATGGGTTTTTATTGTTTGAAGGGAGAACTCTTAAGCCCTTGCAGCCGCATGAGCAGACGTTTTCGCTTCTTGCGTTGCGGGAATGTAGAACCAAGCGGTAAAGCTGCCTGATCGCGCAGCTGTGGCCGCCAAAGGTAGTGAATTTTTACAGGTTCGACCAGTTTCGCTAACCCATTGAGCAATAGTTTCACGCTCACATTATAGGTGCGGCCGGTGTGATTATGTCCGATGCATAGGCCGAGTAAACTAACGGCCTACTTACTTTAAAGCTCTTCCCATGACCGAAATCACTACCGAACTAAAAGCCGCCGTGTTTGACCGCTTAGTCGCACACTTGGCATCGCGCACCGACGTACAAAATTTGGATTTGATGAATTTGGCGGGTTTTTGCCGAAACTGCCTCGCCAATTGGTTGGTTGATGCTGCCGCCGCCAATCACCTAGCCCTCGATAAAAATGCGGCGCGTGCTGAAATTTATGGCATGCCTTACGAAGCGTGGAAAGCGCTGTATCAGCGTGAAGCAAGTGCTGAACAGCTGGCAAAATTCAAAGCTGGGGCGCATCAGGATTAGGGCGTAACGGCGCTTGCCGTTGTAGAATCCCCGGTTCTAATCGAGCGAAAGAAAAGTGAGCAGGTATGAATATTATTGAGCTGCTGAACCCACTGCGCCAGCGCGCAGGCAAAAAATTAACCACTGGTTTGGACGATGCGACGCTCTTGCGTTTTGTCGCACAGCACCCAGAGTTAGAACTCGCTGCGCAGGAAGCGGTGGCCGCTTTTCGCAAGTTTTCGGTTGAATTCCCAGAATTGCTTGACAGCGATGAAGCGGCGCAAATGGCGGCGCTGCAGGCGGGTTACGTGAATTTTTACGCCGCCGACAACGTCAATCCTTATGTCGCCATTGCTGCCAGAGGTTCCTGGATTATTACGCTCAAGGGTGCCGTCGTAAATGATTGCGGTGGCTACGGCATGATTGGTTTAGGCCATGCGCCGCAAGAAGTTTTAGATGTAATGGCCGAGCCTGCGGTGATGGCGAATGTAATGACCGCCTCCGCCAGCCATTTGCGCCTCGAGCGCGCCCTGCGCGGCGAAATTGGTACCGCGCGCGGGGGTGCCCCGTACAGCCGATTTATCTGCATGAACTCAGGCTCCGAGTCGGTCACGGTGGCCGGGCGCATTTGCGACATCAACACCAAATTAATGACCGATGAAGGCGGGCGCCACGCTGGCAAACGCGTCAAGCGCATCGCGGTCAAAGGTGCGTTCCATGGCCGCACCGAGCTACCAGCGCTGTATTCGGATTCATCCAGCAAGGCGTATTCCCAGCATTTAGCCAGCCACAAACACCACGAAAAGCAGCTGATTACGATTTCGCCGTACAGCGTTGCCGAATTGGAAGCGGCATTTGCCGACGCTGAGCAAAATGGATGGTATATCGAGGCCGTGTTCCTTGAGCCGGTGATGGGCGAAGGCAACCCGGGCCGTGCGTTGACGCGCGAATTTTATGATGCGGCGCGGCGTTTGACCGCAGAGCACGGCACCCTGCTGTTGGTGGATTCGATTCAGGCCGGGTTGCGCGCACATGGCTGCTTGTCGGTGCTCGACTACCCGGGCTTTGAATCCGCAATCGCACCAGATTTTGAAACCTATTCCAAAGCGTTGAATGCGGGTCAATATCCGTTGAGCGTGCTGGCAATGAGCGAACGTGCCGCCAATTTGTACCGCACCGGCGTTTATGGCAACACTATGACGACAAACCCACGCGCACTTGAAGTAGCGTGCACGGTGATGAAGTTGATTACACCAGCGGTCAAGGCAAATATCGTCGCACGTGGGCATGAATTTTTAGAGAAACTGGGCGCGCTGCAAAAAGAGCTGGGCGGCATGATTACTTCCGTCCAAGGCACCGGACTTTTGTTTTCCTGTGAACTATCGGCTAACTACAAATGCTACGGCGCGGGCAGTACGGAAGAGTTTATGCGTATGCACGGCGTGGGCGTGATTCACGGCGGCACCAATAGTTTGCGTTTCACGCCGCACTTTCGAGTGACTAGTGCCGAAGTCGATTTAATCGTGGCAAATTTAAGGCACGCCTTAATCAATGGCCCAAGCAAATCGGTGCCAAGCATATCAATGAAAGCGCAGGAAGCGATTGCGCCTATGCAGCAGGCGGCCTAAGCACGTTGACGATTCACCATGGCTGAGCATCCAGAATACCTGCGCGCGATTTTGAATGCGGCGATTTACGATTTAGCGATTGAAACGCCGCTCGAATTTGCGCCCAAAGCCAGCGCGCATCTAGGTGCGCGTATTTTGTTTAAGCGCGAAGATCATCAGCCGGTGTTTTCCTTCAAGCTGCGCGGTGCCTATAACAAATTGTTAAAGCTCAGCGCTGACGAACGCGCGCGCGGGGTTTTAGCGGTATCAGCGGGCAACCATGCGCAGGGCGTGGCATTGGCGGCGAAACATTTGGGAATCGATGCCGTGATTGTGATGCCAATCACCACGCCCAGCATCAAAGTTGATGCGGTTGCGGCGCATGGCGCAACCGTCGAGCTTTTTGGCGATAGTTTTGATGAGGCAGCAAAATACGGCCGTCAGCTTTGCGATCAGCGTGGCCTGACTTGGGTACATCCTTATGACGATTTTGACGTCATCGCTGGCCAAGGCACGATCGGTATGGAGCTATTGCGGCAAGCCAATGACATCGGCGCGATTTTCGTGCCGGTGGGTGGTGGCGGTCTGATTGCAGGTATTGCCGCGTGGGTGAAGACTTTGCGGCCAGCGATCAAAATTATTGCAGTGGAGCCGGATGACGCGGCTAGCTTGTCGGCAGCATTGAGTGCCGGTCAGCCGGTCGATTTAGCGCAAGTGGGCTTGTTCGTCGATGGCGTCGCAGTCAAGCGCGTGGGCGTTGAGCCCTTTCGCATTGCAAAAACCTGCGTGGACGCCTGCGTGCAAGTGTCTAGTGATGAAGTGTGCGCCGGCATTCGCGATATTTATGATGAAACGCGCACCGTGGTGGAACCAGCAGGCGCGCTGGCATTAGCGGGCATCAAGAAGTTTTTAGCCGACGGCGGCAAGCTCGGCGGTGGCAAAATCGGTGGCGCACTTGTGGCGATTGTTTGCGGCGCAAATATGAACTTTGATCGCCTGCGCCATGTCGCTGAGCGCGCCCAAATTGGTGAGCAGCATGAGGCCGTTTTCGGCGTGCAAATTCCCGAAAAAACCGGAAGCTTCCTAAGCTTTTGCCAAGCTTTGGGCAAGCGCGCCATTACCGAATTTAACTATCGCATGGGGGCTGGCCCGAACGCGGATGTGTTCGTCGGTATCGCACTGCGCCGGGGGCTGGCCGAACGCGCGGAAATCGCCGAGTTGCTGAATCATGCCGGCTATCACGCACAGGACTTCAGCGACAATGAAGTGGCAAAATTGCATGTACGCCACCTAGTTGGTGGGCGCGCCAACTTTGCCGAACCCGAGCATTTGTATCGCTTCGAGTTTCCCGAGCGTCCGGGCGCACTGATGGATTTCTTGACCGCACTTTCTGGGCGCTGGAATATTTCTTTGTTTCACTACCGCAATCATGGCGCTGCTTACGGGCGAGTTTTAGTGGGTCTAAATGTCTCTGACGCGGCATTGCCAGAGCTACACGCCAAGTTGGATCAAATAGGCTTCGCGCGCGTCGAAGAAACGCAGAATCCGGCCTTGAAGCAGTTTTTGGGGCCAACATGAACACCGCTGCGGACGGCACATTGATTCCTGGCAACACGCGCTACGGCTTAGCGCGAATTTTGAGCAAACGCGGCATTTGCTCACGCAGCGAAGCGGTCACGCATATCCGTGCGGGTCGCGTCAAAGTGGCGGGTATTCGCGTCACTGACCCCGAGTCACCCACCACGCTTGATGCAAAAATTGAGTTTGATGACGCCGAGGCTGGCACCGCCGCGCCGATTTATTTGATGCTCAATAAGCCGCGGGGCTTAGTCGTCACCGCCAAAGATGAGAAGGGCAGGGCAACAATTTTTGATTGCTTTGACGTGTTGCCCGCGCGCCACATCGCCCCGGTTGGGCGCCTTGATCAGGCCAGCGAAGGCTTACTTCTGCTGACCAACGATACCGCCTGGGCGGCGGCACTGATGGCGCCGGAGTCCAAGGTGGAAAAGGTGTATCACGTGCAAGTGGATGGGCTATTGAGCGAGGCGCAACTGAGCACACTGCGCGCTGGCGTCGTGGATGCGGCTGAGCAGCTCACTGCGGTGAGCGTGACCTTACTGCGCGCCGGTCAGAAAAATTGCTGGCTAGAAATCACGCTGGATGAAGGAAAGAACCGGCACATTCGGCGCATGTTGGCGGCGCAGGGGTTCGACGTGCTGCGCCTAATCCGTGTACGCATAGGCAAGTTGGAGCTGGGTTTGCTTGCCAAAGGTGCGTGGCGTGAGTTGTTGCTGCATGAGCGTGCATTGGCGGGGGATGCACCCGTGCTACCACCGTTAAATACTTAGCAAAGATACAAATCCGTTTTGCTGGCCGCGTGCACAGCAAATACCCAATATTTTGCGCCTCATATAGTGGCAATATTCAGTCACACTAAGTTAGCTTTCAGTCAATTTTAGTGATTGGCGGCCAATATGCTCAGGAAAATTGCAATACTAGTTTTGATATTTAGCCTAAGTGCGTGCATGGTCGCACCGATAAAGGAACGTGGTTTACTACCAGGCGCGGCCGGTGAAAAATTGGATTTGCGCCAATGTGAAGCTGACTTTCCAGTTTATAAGTGCACTGAGCATCGCGTGGCATCGGGCCCGGATCAGCTTTACGCCTTGAGTGCTAGCCGTCCAGACGCACGTGCAACGGTGTTATTTTTCGGCGGTAATAGTTACAGCATCGAAAAGTGGTCAAGTAAAACCTTGGGTTACTACCAAAATATTCCGGTCAATGTTGTGCAGGTCGACCATTTGGGTTATGGCGCAAGCACGGGTAAGGCCACGTTTGATGGCATGTTTGCAGGTGCCGCCGCAAGCTATACCGATATGAAAAGCTGGCCTGAATTGCGCGATTTACCGATTATTGTGCATGGGCACTCAATTGGAAGTTTTTTGGCCGGTCATGTTGCCGAAAAATTCACCCTCGAAGGGTTGATATTAGAAGGTTCGGCAACAACTACCGAGGAATGGATTAAAGTGTTTCCAAAGGGCCTAAGAGGACTTTTTATCCGACGTTTTGAGCTTGACGATACGGTCAAAGGCAGAGGTAATTTGGCGTTAATGGCGCGGTTGGACGAACCTGTATTGATCGTGGTCGGCAAAAAAGACAGCCAAACGCCAGCGGTGCTATCCGAGAAACTTTATGCGGCAATACCAAGCACGGTGCGCAAGCGCCTGACCGTCGTGCCGAAAGGCACGCATTTAAATGCAGCTTGGGGGACGGAGTTTCGCGACGCATTTAATGCGCAATTTTTAGCGCCGGGCACACAGTGAGAATATCTGCGGCAGTTTTCTATTGACTCGAAAATTGTTTTTGCAATCTCTATCTAAGCCAAGACGTCCTGCAAATCCAAATTCGATACCAATAATTTTTCACCAACCGCATCACCCAAAATATGCGCCAACGCGGCGCGCAACGTTTGTGCATCATTGAGCACCCGGTGATGCCCCAAACCTGTGGTGCTGAGCAGGCGCGCGTTCGGTGCCAGCATGGCGTATTGCACGCCTGCGTTCCAGCTAACTTCGTTATCGGCCACGTCGTGAATTACCAGCACGCGCTGATGCACATTAACGGTCGCTGTTTTCGCGGCAAAACTGCGCACATTGCGACCAACGCGGGCGCTTAAAACGGCTGCAATGTCGTCAGCAAATTTGAGCGGCAGCTTGACGCGGCGCACAAAATAGCGGATCGCGACCATCAAATCTGCGGGTGGCGCAATCAATACCAGCGGGCAGTGCAGGGCGTTTTCAACCGCCGCCATCGCCATTGCTGCGCCGCCAAACGAATGCCCAACGCCTGCGGCAGGTTCGCCAAATGCGCCGCGCATGGCATTGATGCCGGCGACGAAACTCGGAAACGTTGCTAAATGCCCGCTGCTGCGTCCGTGCGCGCCGTGATCGAAGCTGACCAAGGCAAAGCCCGCCGCCTTCGCCGCCTGTGCCCACGGTGCGAAGCGCAGCCCGAAGCTGCCCCAACCATGCGCACACAATATATAGGGTTGCGACTTTGGATCGCCAAACACGTAGGCTTGATAGGTCATTCCGTCGGCGTTGACGGTTTGCCGCGCAAATTCTGGCGCTGCGACGCTCATGCTGCGTGCGCGCGTGCCGGGCATGGGCGTGCAAAACAAATCCGTGGCGCGTTCGGCGCGCTTGAAAAATGGCAAGCGCAGCAGCATCGCGCGCGTCAAAAAGCCGCGTTTACTCATTTCTGCGGGCACGCTGTTGTTGACAAGTATTTCGGCGCGAACGGTCGTGCTATTTTCTAGGCTTAAATTTGCGAGTGCGATTGCGCGCATATTTGTCTACTCCTGTGGAATTGGGTTTGCGCTGCAACGTTGCAGCAAACGCATAAATGCCGCGCGCCCGCGTGCCGCAGAATCAGGGTCGCGCAAGGTACGTAAATCATGATGCACGGCGAGAAAAATGCCAAAGCACTCAAAACCTAATTGCTCGGCGTTCAAATCCGGCGCCAGCTCGCCCGCATCCAGCGCATAGCGGGCGGCGCGCACCAATTCGCTGCGCAATTGGCGTAGGTAAGCAAGCACGGCATCACGCACAGGGCCGGGTTGGTCGTCAAACTCATGCGAGGCCGAAAGAATCACGCAGCCATTGCTCAAGCCTTTATAAAATTCGACCATGTTTTCGAGCACAGCGCGCAACCTAGGCAGGCCGCGTTTAAGTTTAATCGCTGGGTAAAATACCGCTTCCGAAAAATGCTCAGTCGCGGCTTTTAACACCGCCAATTGCAGGTCTTCGCGCGAGCCGAAGTGCGCAAAGACGCCACTCTTACTCATGCCCACACGTTCCGCCACGTTGCCAATGCTCAAGCCCTCAAGCCCACCGGTTTCAGCAAGTTTTAGTGCCGCCTGCACGATCGCATCGCGCGTTGCTGCGCCCTTGCTGAAGTTGTGGACTTGAAGGTTTTGGGTTTTCATGGCGGAATAATAAACCGAACGGTCGTGCTTTTCAATGGGGTGTCGCAATCAAGCAGCTGGTTGCAATTTCGGGGCTAATAATCATAATACACACTTAAGTGTACACACCTTTTAATCTATGGAGGATTCGCACATGCCAGCAGTTTTTAGTCGCGTTTTTATCAATGGTAATAGCCAAGCCGTTCGAATCCCTCAGGAATTCCGACTTGACGCATCGCGCGTCGAAATTCGAAGAACTAGCGATGGGGATTTGCTGATACATCCTTTGCCGATGGAACGGGGCACCGCAATTTTCGAGGCACTTGCGGCGTTTGATGACGATTTTGTTGCGGCCCTTGAGCTGGGGCAGGCAGAAATGAGCTTTATGCAGGATCGGGAGGATTTTTGAACGTTCCTAATGACTCATTTGTAAAGGCAAACAAGTCTCGCGCAAGCGACACGGCAAACAAGTACCTACTCGATACCAATATTTTAATTTATTTTCTTAAAAACCGGCCACCTCTTGTCGCCGATCACATCAATGGTTTGCCCGCCAACGTAGAAATTGGCATGTCATTCATTACCTATGCCGAACTGCTAAAAGGCGTCGCAAGAAGTAATCGGGCAGCGGAAAGCGAACAAATTTTAATTCGGTTAACGCGCCAAATACCTGTTTGGTATCAGACGAACCAAGCACTCTGTAGGCATTATGCGCTCCAATTTACACGACTAAAGATTGCTGGCACGCCGGTTGGCGCGAACGATCTTTGGATTGCCTGTCATGCATTGGCCGAATCCGCGACCCTCGTGACCAATAACACCCGCGAATTTGCAAGAGTTTCGGGTCTGCGATTGGAGAATTGGGCGGAGTAAACAGCGAGCCATAAAACTTGGTGCAGCATCAGCCGTCTAAACGACTTCTTCACGACCAAAACTAAGCCCATACTTTCCGCCCCTGTTGCCCAGAGAGGTTGCGCATGCGCCTAACGTCGTTTTTGTCCGTGTTGACGGCTGTTTTCTTTTCAAACCTTGTAAGCCAGAACGCGCATGCCGCGCCACCGGCGAATGACACCTGGGCGAATCGAATTCAAATTTCCGCAGCACAATTGACAGCTGGCTTTAGCGATAGCCAGAATTTGGCAGAAGCGAGTACCGAAACTACCGATCCGGGTGTGATGTGCAAAATCGGCAATCCACTGGATCGTGGCAATACTGCCTGGTACGGCCTGAGCACAGGCGCTGCCGAGCCTTATCTGAAAGTCAGCGCAGGCGCAGGATTTTCGTCTGTCATGGTTATTGTTACCGGAACCCCTGGCGATTTCCGCTTTGTCGTCGGTGGCTGTAATGATGATGGCGCTGCGAATTTCGGCTCCGGCTTAGATGGCTTAAAGTTGACTGCTAACACCAGCTACTCAATTATGATTGCGCGCCCTAGCCAAAGCGCCGATAGCTCGCCCTTAGCTTTTACGGCTGGCTTGGCAACGGTCAAGCGCGTTACTAAAACCAGCGACAGCAATGATGGTGACTGCAGCGTAAGTGATTGCTCCTTGCGGGAGGCGATTCAAACTCCAAACGGTGGTGCAATTGAATTGCCCGTAGGCGATTACGCGCTAACGATTGCCGGCAATAGCGAAAATCTAGGCAACACCGGGGATTTGGATATCGGGAAAGGTCTTTTTATCTACGGTGCCGGTGCGGCCACGACCACGATTAGCACCACGCTCGGTGATCGCTTAATCGACGTTGACCCATTAAATGACTTGCTGGGGCCAACGGTGGGTTTATTCAACCTGTCCGTCAGCGGTGGCGGTGGCGCCAGTTTTTTCGGTGCCGGTGGCTGCATTAATACCGCCGTGCAATCGGGCGCGGGTGCCGGAGCAGGGCCTGCCAACGAATTTTTGGTGTTGAGTAATGTCGTGCTAACGAATTGTAGATCCGCTCTCGGTGGCGGCGCGTTGGCCTCGGTTTCTGCGCCGCTACATATTTTTGAGAGTGTGATCAAAAACAGCACCGCAGGCAGTGGCGGTGGCGGCCTTGTTTATGGTCAATCTTCTGGCGTTTCGATTGCGCAAGGCATGATCGAGCGCTCTACCATTTCTGGCAACACCAGCGATTCCAGCTTTTCCGATGGCGGTGGCGGCATTCAAAGCCGGGGCAGCTTGGTGTTGGTGGCCTCAACGGTGTCAGGAAACCGCGCGAAGTTTGGCGGCGGTGGCATCTTAGTGACTACATTCAATGGCCGCGCGACTTTGATTGACAGTACGGTTGCCAATAATGTGGCGGACTACGATGGCAACGCGTCCGGCCAAGGCGGCGGCATCCGCTTTGATCAGCCGACCAGCTCGATGACGGCGTATCAAATCCTCAATTCAGTGTTCGCGGACAATCGCGTCGGTAGCGGCAGCGTCGCGCAAGACTGCCATGCGAACGCAACGATTCCCGCGCCCCTGGCCATTGCGGCAAACCGCAGCTGGTTTCAAACGCCGGATGCAAGTTGCGCGATTATCGCCGCAGGCAATGTTGGCAACACAATTAATCAGGCGGCGATGTTGGGCGTCTTGGCGAATAACGGCGGCGTTACTGAAACGCATGCGCCGCTGTTGGGCAGTCCGTTAATTGATAACGTCAATGCGACAAGTTGCCTCAGTTCAGACCAGCGGGGCACTGCCCGCCCACAAGATGGCGATGGCAATGGCAGCAGTATTTGCGATATTGGTGCGCTGGAAGTGAGCGTGGGATTGCCTGACATGCTTTTCAAAAATGGCTTTGAAAATGCGCTGCCTTAGACAATTCTGCTAGCTTCGCCAGCATAGACAGACCGCGTCATGGCGTTTTGTTTACCTAATGTCCCCCATCGGATGCCCGAAAATCTAGCCACGTAAACCCGGTTTGTGATATTTATCTTCCCTTCATAGTCAACCGTCAAATCACGTTTTTTATGTATTTGACGTAGGGCTGTGGTCGCAGGGGTCGAATTGCGAGTAGCGCCGTATTCGTGCAAATCAATTCAAGCTTTTGAACAGTGAACAGCGCTTACCCAAGGTAGGCGATGCCGTCGTATAGGATTCTTTTCAACGTTTTGCCATGCAAAACAAGTATTCATTTGCTAGGTTGGCCTTAAAACCTAGCAATAGCGTTAAAAAAACATCTGTGATCGTCCAAAAAGTCGAGGTTGTGAGCTATGAAAATATCAATGTTGCGCCCCAGCAATGGGGTTTTTGCACGTGCACTATATGCAGGTGCGTTTGCAGTGGGTTTAGTGGGGGCGGCACAGGCGCAAAACGTCACGGTTAACCCGGGCGCGGCTTCCTATGTAGATATAAAAAGCGCATTTGATGCGATCAATGCGGGAACACACACTGGCGCGGTAACAGTTTCCGTGGTGGGAAATACCACTGAAGCCGCATCTGCAGTGTTAAATGCCAGTGGTGCAGGTGCAGCCAATTACACCAGCGTTTTGATCACGCCCGGCGGCGGTGCGCCGCGCACGGTCAGCGGCAGCATTGTCGGGCCACTTATCGATTTGAATGGCGCCGACAATGTGACCATAGACGGGCTTAACAGCGGTGGGGATGCACTGTCGATCAGCAATCTCGCGACCGGTGCGGCCTCGACTTTGCGTTTTATTGGTGATGCCAGCAGCAACTTAGTAACCAATGTTTCCCTACTCGGTTCCGGCACTACAACCGCATCGGGTACGGTTTTATTCTCCACCGGCACCACGTCCGGCAATGACAGTAATACTTTGTCCAACAGCAATATCGGGCCAGCAGGAAGCAATTTTCCTGTAATCGGCGTGTTCTCCTTAGGCAGCGCAAGCCCTGCGGAGAACTCGGGTGGCACAATTCAGAATTGCAATATTTCTGATTTCTTTAGCGCCTCGGCACTGACCGTGGGCGTGTTGCTTTCAACCAACAACTCCGCATGGACGATCAGCAGCAATCGTCTGTTCCAAACTGCAAACCGCACCTATACCACCGCGAATACGCATAACGGTATACAGATCACCTCTGGCAACGGTTACACACTGAACAATAACGTGATTGGCTTTGCCAATGCTGCTGGTACGGGTACTTACACAATGTTGAGTACTGTTGCGACGCGATTTATTGGGATCAACCTTGCGGTTGGCACGGTGACGCCGACGTCTGTTCAAGGCAATACGGTTTCCGGCATTAGCTTGAATACTTCGAGTGGTGCCACCACCACAAATGGCGTGCTCGCTGGCATCAACATTACTTCTGGGAATGCCAACGTCGGTACTGTCACAACAAATACCATCGGTGCCGCATCTGGCACGGGGTCACTTTCTGCGGTATCCACCACCGCAGGCGCACTAGTGGTTGGCATCAACTCCTCATCAACCGGCACCATCGCGATCCAAGGAAACACGATAGGAGCACTGGCATCTTCAGGCGTAGCTGCGACCGTCGCGGGCAGCGTCACTGGTATCAACGTCTCAGGGATCGCTACGTCGATGACGATCTCTGGTAACACCATCGGCAACGCCACTGCCGACAATATGCGCGGTGGCACCAGCGGTTTAACCACCGGCAACTCGTTGGTTTCGGGTATTAACCTGCCTTCGACGCCAACGGCTGCGACGATCACCAACAACATCGTCCAAAATCTATCGTCATTTGGCACCGGCATAAATGGCATCGTCCGAGGTATTGGCACTACGAGCGCAACGGGAAGTCCCTCGGTATTTACGATCACCGGCAATACCATCACGAATCTTGTTACTGACAACGCCAATGTATCACTAGCCAACGGCCTGACTGGCGCCGTGGGTATCAATTTGGGCTTAGGTACAAACTGCACGGTATCAGCGAACACAATCTCTAACATCGCTCGGACAAATACCGGCACAACCGGTGGCGCTGCGGTTGGAATCGGGCATGGCAACGCGACCAACACGTTCATTTCGCGTAACCGCATTTTCGATATTCGAAACGCCAATACCGCAACGCTTGCCACCGCACCCGGCATTGCCGCGGGTATTTTGATCCGCTCGGGTACGGGCGCACTCAGCATCGTCAATAACATGATTTCCCTGGGTACGGGCCAAACGACGAACACCAGTTTCATTGGCATCAGTGGCAATCACGGGTCAGGGCCTGACCCAATGGACCAAATTTATAACAACAGCATTAATATTACCGGCGTCGCGGCAGCGGGCGCGCAATCGAGTTTTGGCTTTCTACGTGGGGATTTTTCAGTTACGCCGCGCACGGCGGCAGTAGATTTTCGTAACAACATTGTCAACAACACCCGCAGCGGTGGCACCGGCGGGCACTATGCGATCGCCAATAATTTTGGTGCCACTGTATCGGCCACAGGCTGGGGCACAGGCGCTTCAAATTTCAATGTGCTGAACGGCAATGCGGCGACCATCGGACACTGGGGTGGCAATCAAACTTTTGGTGGTTGGCAAAACGCTTCGGCTGGGGATGCCAGTGGCTATTCCGGCGTCGGCATTACCTTTGCCAACCCGGCAAACGATCTGCATTTGAATATGGGAGTCGCACCCACGGTTCTAGAATCCGGCGGCACCACGATTGCGAGTGTCAATAGCGATTTTGATTTACAGACCCGGCCTGGCCCGACTGGCTCAGTCAACGGCGGCGCATTGGCTTCTGATATTGGTGCCGACGAATTCGATGGCTTTTTTCTGGACGGCGCAGGGCCAACGATTGCCTACACCAATCTGAACAATACTGCGTTGACTACCAATCGCGTTTTGTTGGTGACGATTGCTGATCTCACCGGAGTGCCAACGGCGGGTGTTTTGCAACCGCGAATCTACTTTCGCAAAAACGCCGGTAGCTATTTTTCTTCCCAATGCGGGCTGACATCAGGAACGGCACTCAGTGGCACTTGGAGCTGCACTATTGATAATGCCTTGCTCGGCGGGGTTGTGTTGGCAGACGTGGTTAACTATTTTGTAGTAGCACAAGACACGCTTGGCCAATTGAGTGCTAATCCGTTCGTCGGCTTTGTCGGCGTAAATGTCAATACCATTACGTCGCCGCCGACGACACCGAATACCTACACCGTTGTGACGGCGGCGGGCGCGGCTATCAATGTCGGTAGCGGCGAAACCATCACGTCGCTGACTAATCCTGGCGGTTTGTTTGCGGTCTTGAATGCTGGCGTCATCACCGGAAATGTGGTCGTCAATATCACTTCGGATTTGACTGAAACCGGTGCGAACGCACTGAACGTGTTGAATGAAAAGCCTACCGGAGCAAACTTCACGCTCCGAATTTCCCCGGCTAGCAGTCCGCGAGTCATTACCGGCGCGTTTAACGGTGTTTTGATTCGCTTAAGCGGCGCAAGTCGCGTCACTATTGACGGGTCAATAGGCGGCACGGGGACGGATCGCAGCCTGACGATTCAAAACACCAACACCTCGCTGCCAGGCGTTGTGTTGATTGGTTCGGTCGCCTCGACACCGATCACCAATGTGACCTTGAAGAACAGCATCATTATCAATGGTGCGACGACCAGCTCAGCGGTCGTTATTTCAGATGCGACTAGCACGGGCGCGGCAGGGTTTTTCTCGAATATCACCATTCAAAATAATGACGTTCAGAGGGCATCCGTTGGTATTTTTGCCAGTGGCGGTACCACGCCACAGGGCGGCTCAAATCTGGTCTATACGCAAAACACAGTGAATACCAGCGGTGCAAATGCCGTTAGAAATATCGGTTTGTATATGCAGGGCGTCAATGGTGCAACGGTCACTCAAAACACCGTCGGCAATCTGAGCGCCGTTGAAAGTGAGAGCGACACCGGTATTTGGTTGGCGACAGGTACTGTAAACGCCACGGTTTCTGGTAATACCGTTAGCGCACTCGGTATGACGTTTACTACTGGGTTCGCGCCTTTTGGTATTCGTGAAACTTCGGTGGTTGCGGTTTCAGGGAACAACATATCCGGCAATACCATTAGCAATTTATCGACAAGCGGCAGCGCTGCAATTCGCGGCATCGGCGTAGGTGGCAACGGCGTGACAATTCAACGCAACATTATTCAGGGCATCATCAATAACAACACGACAACCATTGGTGCTTTTGGCATCGACGTCTTCGCAGGTAACGATGCCGTGATCCAGAATAATTTTGTTAGTGATGTCAACCACAATATGACCGGCGGCTTAGCATTCAATGCTGATTTCGGCGTTGTCGGAATACGCGTTGGGGCTGGAACCGGGCACAAGGTGTATTTTAATTCGGTCAATTTGTTTGGGCCGCACACAGGTACTGCGACGACCAATTTGCTGTCAGCCGCATTTGCAATAAACACCTCGGCGCAAACCGGCATGGACGTACGCAACAATATTTTTGCCAATAACATCACCGGCGGCACGACCTCGCTTGCACACGTATCGGTGTTTTTGCCTTCTGGCGGAACTTCGGCGATGAACCTATCCTGGAATAACAACGCGTACTATTTCGGTACTGACGCTGCAGCTCAAGGGATTGCGCAGATTGGTGCTACCGCAGGTACTGGCTTTGTCACCACCTTGCCAGCACTAGCGGCCTACACATCGACGCTTTCAGCGGCTGCGACCAACGACAATGCATCGCTGGCGGCTTCGACGGCGGTTCCGTTCGCATCCAATGTTGACCTGCATGTTGGTGTAGGAAGCGCTGTCGTCAATGTAGGTACGCCGATCGCTGGTGTCACGATTGATATCGATGGCGATCCGCGCACTGCACCAGCGCCAGAAATTGGTGCGGATGAATTGGTGGATCCCAACACCGCGCCAACGATTACCGCCGCCACTGGCCTGAGTCGTCAACAAGGCACAGCAGCAAGCAGCAGCACGATTGCTACGGTGACTGACGATGCCGGTGCAGGAACGGTGGTCGTGACTGCCGCGAGCAGCGTTGTTAATGGCGTAACACTCGGAACGATTAGCAACAGCGCCGGTACCGTCAGCGCAAGCTTGGGTGCTAGCTGCTCGGCGACCGATGCGGTATTTGCTTTAACGGCCACCGATACCGGCAGCTTGACGGCAACGGCGAATTTATCGGTCACGGTGCCAGCCAACACGGCCCCAACGATCGGCACCTACAGCACGGTGAACGCCACGACCGGCGTCAGTAACTCAGCAACGCCAACTGCCGCACCGACTGATAACGGCACAATTGTGCTGGCGGCAACGGCGTCGCCCAATACCTTCGCCGGGACTTTGAATGTAGACGCTGCGGGCGTGGTGAGCATCACCAACCCTGGCCCTGCGGGCACCTACACGGTGACAGTGACGGCGACTGACAATTGCAATAGTGCCGTGACACGCACCTTTAGCTTGGTGGTAACCAATGCCAATACCGCGCCAACGATCACCGCAGTTGGCCTCAGCCGTCAACAAGGCACAGCAGCAAGCAGCAGCGCGATTGCTACCGTTGCCGATGATGCCGGTGCAGGAACAGTGGTAGTGACTGCCGCGAGTAGCTTGGTCAATGGCGTCACGCTCGGAACCATCAGCAACAGTGCTGGTACCGTAAGCGCAAGCTTGAGCGCCAGCTGTGCGGCGACCGATGCGGTGTTTGCTTTAACGGCAACCGATACCGGCAGCTTAACGGCAACGGCGAATTTATCGGTCACGGTGCCAGCCAACACGGCCCCAACGATCGGCACCTACAGCACGGTGAACGCCACGACCGGCGTCAATAACTCTGCAACGCCAAGCGCTGCGCCGCTTGATAACGGCTCAATCGTGCTGGCGGCAACGGTGTTACCAATTACCTTCGCCGGAAGTTTGGCCGTAGATGCTGCGGGCGTGGTGAGCATCACCAACCCTGGCCCTGCGGGCAGCTACACCGTGACTGTCACCGCGACTGACAATTGCAATAGTGCTGTAACACGCACCTTTAGCTTGGTGGTGACCAACGCCAATAGCGCGCCTACCATTACTGCGGCCACAGGCCTAAGCCGTCAACAAGGCACCGCAGCAAGCAGCAGCACGATTGCGACCGTGACCGATGATGCCGGTGCAGGAACGGTGGTCGTGACGGCAGCAAGTAGCGTTGTTAATGGCGTCACGCTCGGAACCATTAGCAACAGCGCCGGTACTGTGAGCGCAAGCTTAGGTGCGAGCTGTGCGGCGACCGATGCGGTGTTTGCTTTAACGGCAACCGATACCGGCAGCTTAACGGCAACGGCGAATTTATCGGTCACGGTACCCGCCAACACGGCACCGACGATTGGCACCTACAGCACGGTCAATGCACTTACGGGCGTCAATAACACGGCGACGCCAAGCGCGGTACCGGTGGATAACGGCTCAATTGTGCTGGCTGCAACGGTGTTTCCAAATACCTTTACCGGGACTTTGGCTGTAGATGCTGCAGGCGTGGTGAGCATCACCAACCCTGGCCCTGCGGGCACCTACACCGTGACTGTCACCGCGACTGATAATTGCAACAGTGTCGTAACGCGCACCTTTAGCTTGGTCGTCAGCAATGCCAACACCGCGCCAACGATTACGCCTGCAGTTGGCCTGAGCCGTCAACAAGGCACCGCAGCAAGCAGCAGCACGATTGCTACCGTGACTGACGATGCGGGTGCAGGAACGGTGGTCGTGACGGCAGCAAGTAGCGTTGTTAATGGCGTCACGCTCGGAACGATTAGCAACAGCGCCGGTACCATCAGTGCAAGCTTGAGCGCCAGCTGTGCGGCGACCGATGCGGTGTTTGCCTTGACGGCAACCGATACCGGCAGCTTAACGGCTACTGCGAACTTATCGGTCACAGTGCCCGCCAACACGGCACCAACGATCGGCACCTACAGCACAGTGAACGCCACGACCGGCGTCAATAACTCAGCAACGCCAAGCGCGGTACCAGTGGATAACGGCTCAATTGTGCTGGCTGCAACGGTGTTACCAAATACCTTCACAGGAACTTTGGCCGTAGACGCTGCAGGCGTGGTGAGCATCACCAACCCTGGCCCTGCGGGCAGCTACACGGTGACGGTGACGGCGACTGACAATTGCAACAGTGCCGTGACACGCACCTTTAGCTTGGTCGTGACTGATGCCAACACCGCGCCAACGATCACGCCTGCAGTTGGCGTAACCCGTCAGCAAGGCACCGCAGCAAGCAGCAGCACCATTGCCACGGTTAGCGACCTAGAGCAAACCGCAGGTAGTTTGGTGGTGACTGCGCCTACGGTTCCTGCGAACTTAACCGTTAGCGGTATTACAAACACGACTGGCACTGTTTCCGCCAATGTTGCCGCTGCCTGTTTGGCA
>JANNYA010000150.1:0-4017 GCA_031409855.1 Rhodanobacteraceae bacterium
CAAGCTTGAATGTAGCCGGGTTCGATTGTAGTACACGTTGATGTATTCAAACGTCGCTGCACGTGCGGCAGCGCGCGTTAGAAAGCACTCGCCGTGCACAGCTTCCACTTTGAAGCTGTGGTTCCAGCTTTCCATTGCCGCATTGTCATAACAATCGCCGCGTTTGCTCATGCTGCAGACCAGATTGTACCCACTGAGTAGCGCCTGATATTCCTTTGAACAGTACTGGCTGCCCCGATCAGAATGCACGATTACTTTCTTAGGAAATTTACGTTTATAAAGCGCCATTTTTAGGGCATCTGCAACCAGTGTTGTCGTCATGCGTTCCCCCATCGACCAACCGACAACAACGCGCGCATACAAATCCAAAACTACCGCCAAATACAGCCAGCCTTCGTCCGTCCAAATATAGGTGATATCGCTCACCCATTTTTGGTTTGGTGCGGTTGCGCTAAAGTCTTGCAGCAGCAAGTTGGGTGCCACCGGCAGCGCGTGATTGGAGTTCGTTGTGGCCTTATACTTGCGCGCTGCTTTAGCGCGTAAGCCCATACTGCGCATACGATTTGCCACTCGATTCCGGCCAACCGTAAACCCTGATTGGCGCAATCGATGCGTCACTCTTGGCGCGCCTATTCGGCATTTCTCTTTCGCATGCGCATCCCGAATTTTAGCATCCAGAACTTCATTGTCTTGGGTGCGCTTTGACTTCTTTTCGCTGCACCATTGGTAATACCCAGAGGTTGAAACATGCAGCATTCGGCACATGAAAGCCACATAGAATTCATCGAGCAAGGACTTGATCATGGCGTACTTCACTTGGGCAACTGAGCAAAGTACGCCGCCGCTTTTTTTAAGAAAGCGACCTCATCTTCGAGGCGCGCTTTATCGCGTTTGAGCTTGGCAAATTCCGCCATGTGTAAGCGCTCATCCTCGGTCACAGACGTGGCATCTGAATCTCTTTTGCGCCATGCGTAAAGCTGCGATTCGGCGATGCCCAAATCACGCGCTGTTACGGCCACGCCTTCAGTTGCCGACCGCGCGAGCGCTTGCTGCTTAAACTCGGGCGTATAACGACCTCTGACAAGCTTTTTTGCCTGCGTTTTTGTTGTTGTTTTTACTGCTGACGTCTTTTTCATGTATCACCTCAAGGTTAAGATTAGTTCTTAACTAGGTGTCCGCGAAAGCGGGGCAAGATCAATATTTGCCTCTCGGCACAAAAGAACTCGTTCACACTAAACCCGCTGAGGTGAACGCGTACTTACTCCACGTGAGTTACGTCACGGACGTTGCCAGCCTGGGAATTGCAGTGTCGTTGACCCAAAAAGGCAGTAAGAAAAGCTGGCAATCGCCTCGTTTGATCCAAATTTGGTTAGAGTTGAAGCAACTTAATACTAAGTCAACTTTTTGCATGAGCACTGATTCCACATCCCCCGAATATCAGGTTTCCAAAATCCAAGCACTAAGCGGCCGTGACGCGGTAAGAAAGCGGCCCGGCATGTATGTAGGCGATGACCGCGACGGACAAGCGATCACCCATATGTTGTTAGAGGTGATCAGCAATTCCCTGGACCAGTTTTTAGCGGGTTTCGCCACTCATATTGATGTGCAAATTGAAACTGATGGCAGCTGCACCGTGACCGATGACGGAGTGGGCATCGCGGTGCGCGAGCAAAACGGCAAAAGCTATTTGGAACGAGTGTTGACCGAGTTGCATACCGGCCCAACCGCTGACGGCCACAGTCCGCACGAACATTTGGGCCTGCATGGCATAGGCTTGGCACCCGTTAACTTCCTAAGCACTTATTGCAACGTCAGCACGCATCGCGATGGGCGCGCTTACCGAATGCAGTTTCGCCAAGGAATGCCAGTGTCCGCGCTTGAAGACTTAGGCGAAAGCACTGAACGCGGCACGCAGGTTCGATTTTTAGCCGACGCCAGCATTTTGGACTGCAGCTGGATTGACGTGGGCGCGATCGGCTGCCGTTTGCGTGATTTGAGTTGGCTCAATCCAGGGCTACGCATTAGCTTTTCCGATCAGCGCAAGCAAGTATTTTTCCAGCCCGACGGCTTATTGGCGTACTTCCACCAGCGTTTTCCAGAACTTGAGGCTACGCCGTTTTGTATGCAGGCGTGTCAGGATGACATTGAAGTTCGTGCCTGCGCCGGAATCCCAAAACGGCGATGGGATTTTGGCATCAAAAGCTACGTCAACACCGAAGAAACCACCGCACATGGCGTGCATGTTGATGGGTTCTTGATGGGGTTTGCCGATGCCCTGCTGGCACCGAAATCCGCAGGCACGGCATTGCGTGAACGGTTGAAACAGCGCATCGCTGCAGTGATCGTCGTGCGACTAAACGATCCAAGCTATGGCGAACCGACTAAATCGCGCTTGCTCAATCCACGGGTGAAGGAGATCGTGCGTGCGCTCACCTTTTCTGCGGCTAAAGATTTTGTACGCGAACATCCCGCGTTTATGAATTTTATAAGTTAGAAATCGCAATTGAAATTTTTCTTCCCCGTGTCGTTTGCCAACAAAATTCTCGTATCAACAAATAAGCCGTTCAACTAAGGACATCACCCATGCTGCGCACGACCGTATTTGCCCTAACCACAATCTTACTAGCCGCCTGCAATGACCGCAGTCCACCCGCAGCAACCGGGCAAACTGGCGCCGCCGCGATCACGCAATCTGACGGCGAATTTTTCACATTTGAGCTGGACGGCAAGCCTATGGAGATCAATCCAGTGGATATCTCGACTTCGTTCTACCCCAGTGGCGAGCTCAAAATTTTCGCTGGGCCATATCAGGCAATGAATATAGGCTTGACGATTCCAGAGATTGAAAAATGCCCGTGCGTAGTGCCCGCTGGCGCTACGGATCCGGCCAGCCAGATTGGGCAGGGCTCGGTATCGCTACAGGGCTATCCGAACCCGAGCAATGGTTTGAACAGTTGGTACGTCGGGCAAACTGGTGTGCCGGCAGCCCAGGCGATTGAAATTACCGAGATTGGCCCGGTGCAAAACGGTGGGCGCATGATTTCCGGCCGGTTCCAGGTGCGCATCTTGAAAACCGAAAGTAATGGCGATGGCCCGGAAAATAAAGACTACGAACTCCGCAACGGGCACTTTCGGGTGTTGCATGAAATGGCAGGGAACACTGGGTTTTAGCGCGCGCAAAATTCTCAATCGGCACGCTAGCTGGAATCTCTTATTGCTAAGCTCATCGCCATGAACCCACAACTGATCCAACTGTTTCGTGATGCACTCGATGTGCCCACCGGCGAGCGCAGCGCATTTCTCGACGCAAACTGTGTCGATGCCGCTCTGCGGGCACAGATTGATGCGTTGCTTTTGGCCAGCGAAAGCACCGCGCAAGCTATGCCAACGCGCGCGCAACTACCTGATTTTTCGACGGTTAGCGCTGATAGCGAAAGCCGCCTACTGGATCGCAGCGGCCAAATCGTTGGGCCGTATCGTTTGACTAGATTATTGGGCTCTGGCGGCATGGGTGCGGTCTGGCTGGCTGAGCGCGTGGTTGGTTTTGCGCAAACGACTGCGATCAAATGGGCGCATGCAGGCGCCTTGTCGGCAGCGACTTTGTCGCGCTTCGCGCAGGAGCGTCAGGTGCTGGCAAAACTGAATCACCCAGGCATCGCAAGAATTCTGGATGGCGGTAGCGATGCTGGTGCGCTGTGGTTTGCGATGGAATATGTCGATGGCGTGGCGCTTGATCGCTACATCAAAGCGGCAAACCCCAGCTTAGAAGCACGGCTCAAGTTGATGATTGAACTTTGTGCGGCAGTGCAATACGCGCATCAAAACCTGATAGTGCATCGGGATTTAAAGCCCAACAATATAATGGTGCATTGGATGGCAGCCCGAAGCTGCTGGATTTCGGCATCGCCAAACAGTTGGGCGGCATGGCTGATTTGACGCAAAGTGCGGCACCGATGACTTTTAGCTATGCCGCACCTGAGCAAATTCGGGGTGATGCGATCACCACCGCAGTCGATG
>JANNYA010000151.1:0-1672 GCA_031409855.1 Rhodanobacteraceae bacterium
CGCTCTGCACCAATCTTGGTCAGCGCGGCGGTCAGCGTCGTTTTACCGTGATCCACGTGGCCGATTGTGCCCACGTTGACGTGCGGCTTGTTGCGTTCAAATTTTGCTTTGCTCATGGCGGCGATCCATACGAAATTGAGATATTGTTTTGAATGTTTTGCGTCTGCAAAACAAAATAAGTGGTGCCCACGATTGGAATCGAACCAACGACCTCCTCCTTACCAAGGAGGTGCTCTACCGACTGAGCTACGGGGGCAAATATACGGTTTCAGCTAATTTTGCTGTCAAATCATGTCCGCTTCGAGCCGAACGCTGCTGGCTTGGAGCGGGATGCGGGAATCGAACCCGCGCTATTAGCTTGGAAGGCTAGAGTTCTACCATTGAACTAATCCCGCGCGATTTCAAAACTTTGAAGCGTACAACTAAAAATTAACTGCTTAAAACTGGTGGAGGAACGTGGATTCGAACCACGGAAGTCGATGACAACTGATTTACAGTCAGTCCCCTTTGGCCGCTTGGGTATTCCTCCGGCAAAGAGCCGACGATTTAAGGGCTTTGCATAGTGTTTGTCAAGCTGAGAAAAGCGGACTCGGAGCGTTCCGCAGCGGCGCTATTCAGCTTCGAATGAGTTTGGGTGCAGCCACTGTGGGTGCGCATCGGCGTATTGTTCATGCTTCCAGATTGGTACGTGCGCTTTAATCTCGTCAATAATAAAACGCGATGCTGCAAAAGCGGCGTCACGATGCCCGGCGCTAACGCCGACCCAAACAGCGAGGTCATTCAGCTGTAAAAGCCCAAGTCGATGCACACAGATTAGTCCGTCAACGGCAAATTTTGCGCGCGCCAAGCGCATCACGCGCGCGCCTTCCGAGGCCGCGAGGGTTGGATGCGCGTGATAGCTCAATGAGGTCACTGCCCGACCGGCATGGTGGTTTCGTACCCACCCTTCAAAACTCACAAAAGCGCCAGAACGCGCCGACAATAGCTGCGTGCGCAGTGCCGCAGGGACAATGGGCGCATCACTTACATTAAAATGAACGATAGACATTGATCGATTCGAAAGTGGACATTGTTACTTGTGGCTTTGCTGCGACCGAGCGGATGAGTGTAACGGCGTAGTCGCGTTTGTTAAGCTTTGCCAATGATAAATCGATTTGAATTGATGCGTGATGCAAGAGGCTGGATTGCCAGTGGGCTCGGCAGTGGCCTAGCACCTTTGGCCCCGGGTACCTTTGGCAGTGCTGCCGCTCTGCCCATTTGTTGGGCACTCGGACATTTCTTACCACTTTGGGGCTATGTTGCGGTCGTTGCAACCTTGTTTTGCCTGGGTTGGTGGGCAGCGGAGTGGGTTATTCGCGTTTATAAGGTTCAAGACCCGGGCGTAATCGTGATCGACGAATGGGTCGGTATGGCCATTACCTGGTTACCGATCGCCTACAGTTTCAGGAAGCCAAATTTAGGTTTCTATCTTGGTGCTGCATTTTTAGCATTTCGCGCAGCTGACATCATCAAACTATGGCCCGCGAACTGGGCGGATCGGGAATTGCACGGCGGTTTTGGCACGATGCTCGACGACGCACTAGCCGCGCTGTGGAGTGCGGCACTGATGATATTGGCGCTGAAAGCCGGCGTTTTTGTCGACGCCTAGATCGCCCGGCGCTGTACCATGAGC
>JANNYA010000152.1:0-14266 GCA_031409855.1 Rhodanobacteraceae bacterium
GATTCAAATTTAAGCAGCCCCGAGATTGATTTAAAACTTTATAATCAATGCATTAAGAAAACTCTAAACCAGTGAGACGCTATGCAACCAGATTCGCCTCAGTCTTCTAGCCAATATTCTTCATCTGATGCAAGCACCAACAAACCTCGGTCGCGTAATCGGGCGCGGCGTCCGGCAAGCGCGGTGCCGTCGCAGCCAGCCCCGCAAAATGCCCCGGTGGTCCGTGTAGAAGGCTTGGCCGAAACTTTGCATGATGTGCGGCATGAGCTGGCGTTAATCTCGCACGCCACCAAATATAACTGGATCAACCAGCGCCTAATTTTGTTGCGTAATGCGTTGATTGCCTTGAGTATACTGGTGATAGTTATCGTGATAGCGGTCGCCTGTTACCGCGAAGCCTACCGGCAAACCCTTACCATTGCTGCTTTCGACGTTCCCGAATCCCTTGCTGAGCGCGGCTTGACGGGGCAGGTTGTTGCGAAAGCGCTGTTTGATGAACTCATCAAACGGCGTGATTTGGTCATCACATTGGAGAAGGGCGAACTCAAAGGCGCGTGGGCGGAGAACCGTTCGGATGTGGCGATCCCCGAAGCCAAGTTCACGCTGCAATCGGTGTTTCGTTATTTGCGTTATATGACGGGTAATGAGATCGCGGTTGACGGTGAATTCACCCTCGATGGTGATGATGTCACCATGAGAGTGCGTGTTGCTGGTAAACCACCGACGATTGTGAAAGGCAAACTCGCGGCGTGGGAAACCCTGGTCGGTGAGCTAGCGATGGGTGTACTGGATGTGACGCAACCAGCCGTAGTCGCCGCCTATCTTGGCATCAAAGCCCAGACGCCAGAAGATCTCGTCGCCCTCTCCAAACGTTTACGCCAGATGTCGGCACAAGACCCCAAACTCAGCGGCGCGGTGATGTCGGTGGCCTACGACGCGTATGGCAACGCGCTTCAGCGGCAAGACAGACTTGATGAGGCCGTACTCGCTTTTGACCAGGCGATGGCGCTAGACCCCAACAATGGGGTCGCGGTGATGAGTGCCGGCAATACACAGGCAAACCAACGCAATTACGATCAGTCAGTAAAGTTATTCCAGCGTGGGCTCACGATGCAGCTACCTGATTCCGTCAAACGATTGGCGTTTGCTCGCTGGTCAACAGACGGTCTCAACGCCGGGAATTGCGACGTAGCGGCCAAAGCGCTGGAGGAAGCCCGTAAGTCGCCGGTTTACGACCAACTGCGATTTGTAAGTGTAGAGGCTAACGTTATCGCCCGCTGTGATTATGAGGAGGCGCGCGCAGCGGCACTAATGGCAAAACACGTCGCGATGCACCCCGACAACGAGCGGTTTGCCAACACGCTTCAGGGAATCAGTTTCAGTCGCCCGGAGAACCGCTACCGCGAATTGGGTATTCAGGTCAGCCGTGATGCCATCGCTGCGGGCGCGAATGACTTTTTCATCTTACAAAATCTGGCTCGCGCGCTCATTGACTTTGGCCGTGTCGAAGAGGGGCGGGAAATCTACGGACGTGCAGAGGCGGCGGGAACCATAAGCCGCAGCCCCAGAACCAGGCGGCGTGGCGCGGCGTCTATTGAAGGCCTAATCTTTTTTCAACAAAAGGAATACGCCAAGGCGGACGAGATCGTTCAGCGCCTGATTGCCGAGCAGCCGTTGCGGGAGTGGGGAGAGTTTTCGCGATATGGTCGCCTCAAGTTGGCGATGAACCAATTCGATGAGGCAATTGCCGTGTACAACGATGGCCTCAAACGCTTGCCAAAAAACTGCCAGCTCTGGCAAGAGCTGGGCACGGTGTACGCCACCAAGGGTGATGTGCCGACCGCACTCGCTACATGGGAAAAGGGCATCGCCGCCGTGCCGAAGTGCGGGCTGAATTACCTTGAGGCGGCGCGTTTACTCATCAAACAAAATCGCGTGCTGGAAGCTAAAAGCAAACTCGATGCGCTGATCAAGATTGCGCTGAATTCCGATGGGGCGGTGATTGCGAAAGAAATTTTAGCAACCCTTCCTTAGCGCCTATTTTTGTGCTGTATGGTGATGTATTTATTGTAAGATGAATGCCTTGGAGATTCCCTAAAATAGGGTATCTTCAGCCTATTTTGCGGTGATAATTTGATCCACGCCTGCGCCTTCTTACATTTCAGCACTCACCATCATCTGAACCAATCACAATGACTTCACACACACAAATTGATCCTGCGCCGTTGACGCGTGTTGACGCGATTCCGGCAGACGAAGCTTCAACAACTTCGGCCATTGACTTAACTCACCAAGCAGCGCGACCGAGCGCAATGGTACGCGTAGAGGGCCTCGCTAAAACGCTTGCTAGCGTCGATCATGAATTAAAGCTCATCTCGCACGCCACAAAATATAACTGGATCAACCAGCGCCTAATTTTGTTGCGCAACGCCCTAATTGCGTTGAGCATATTGGCGGTGGTTATCGTGGCGGTGGTGGCGTGTTATCGCGAAGCCTACCGGCAAACCCTCACCATCGCCGCCTTTGATGTGCCTGAGAAGCTCGCCGAACAAGGCCTTACGGGGCAAGTGGTGGCCAAGGCTTTGTTTGATGAGCTAATAAAGCGGCGCGAATTGGTCACCACATTAGAAGCCGGAGAGCTTAAAGGCGCATGGGCGGAAAACCGTGCGGATGTGGCGATACCAGAAGCTAAATTTACCCTGCAATCGGTGTTCCGCTATTTGCGCTACATGACGGGGAATGAAATCGGAATTGACGGCGAATTCATTTTGAATGATGCGGATGTGATCATGAAAGTACGCGTCGCGGGCAAGTCGCCAAAAGTGGTCAAAGGCAAGCTCGCTGATTGGGAAAACTTGGTGGGTGAATTAGCACTTGGTGTACTTGATGTGACGCAACCCGCTGTGCTCGCCGCCTACTTAGGTCTAAAGGCGCAGACACCAGAGGACATCAAGGCGCTATCCAAACATATCGTGGCGATGCAAAACGCCGCACAAAAGCCCAGCGCCGCCGTGATGTCCGTTGCGTACGATGCTTACGGTAGTGCGTTGTTGCGCCAATCAAGACAGGAAGAGGCGAGGGCGGCATTTGCTGAAGCGATGACGCTGGATCCTAGCAATGGGGTCGCGGTGATTGACGCTGCTGATGCGCAAACAGCACTTCGCAACTACGCGGAGGCGTCCGTTTTGTACGTGCGGGCGCAAAGCCTGCGCTTGCCCGACACGGTGAAGGCAACTGCGCTGGTGCGGCGCGTTTCAGGTGCAACGGCGGCGGGCGATTGTCCCGTCGCGGCGCAGGCGTTGCAAGACGCCAAAGCCTCACCCAGTTACGCGGCCAGCTTTGTCGCGGGCGCGGAGGCGCTCTACATCGTGCGTTGTGAATTTGAGGAGGCACGTGGTGCAGCGCTGATTGAAAAATACGCTACGTTGCATCCGGACGCGGTTGGTCCGATGAATTGGCACGGTATCGTCCAGCTGACGCGTCCAGAGAAACGCTACGTGGGTGAGGCCATCAAGGTGTTTCGTCGCGCAATGAGCAATGGTGTCGAGGACCCATTCCTCTACAATAACTTGGCCGCCGCACTTGCCGCAAGTGGCGAATACGAGGAATCTCGGCAGATCTATGAGAAAGCGAATCAACTCAGGCTCAAGACGGGCGCGCCCATTTTTTCTGACGATGGCTATAACGGTACGGTGTACTTCTGGAAGGGTGAATTTGCAAAAGCAGACGCGGCATTGCGCCGTTTTTACACGACAACACCGCTACGCGAAGAACGACAATTTGTCACCTTCGCGGGAACGCAAACCGAACTTTTGCGATTCGACGAAGCGACCACGCTGTACAACGATGCGCTGCAGCGCTACCCGAAAAGTTGCCTCTTATGGGAAGGTTTTGGCAACATGTACGCGAAGAAGGGTAATGTTCCGACAGCGCTTGCTACTTACGACAAAGGCATCGTCGCCGTGCCGAAATGTGGCTCGAACTACAACGCTGCGGCGCGTTTACTCATCGAACAAAACCGCGCACCGGAAGCCAAACAAAAACTCGATGCGCTCATTAAAATCGCGCCGAATTCGGATGGGACGGTGCTCGCGAAAGAGATTTTGGCCACAATCGCAAGGTAATACGTCGGTAATGCATGGCATCGCCGCCGCGATACATCCGCCAACATAGACAATGAAAGCACATCCATGCTGGGCGCTCTGCGATCGCGCATGTCGGAATAGATGATATGCGCTGCGTCCAACACCTTCGTTCCCCGCCCAATATCCGCGAACAGTCTTGGATGTTGTCGATTTTTACAGGGTTTGCCATCAGTTAAATGCCCCCAGCGCAACCCCTCTCCCACTTACTTTCAACCACCAATAAGTTCCCCCCCCAACCAAGAATTTCGATAAAGTCACGAATAGTTGTATCACCAGAGCTAAAATAATGAATATTATCCAAGCTCACTTGGTAACACCTTAAAAAACCCATATACGGAACGGCAAAAATGATGACATTTCTATTGTTTTTAGGTGGCTTAGTCCTATTGATTGCAGGGGCTGAGGCACTCTTCCGTGGCGCGAGTAAGCTGGCGTTGTCGATTGGCATTTCGCCATAAGTGATAGGATTAACCATCGTTGCCTTTGGCACGTCGTCGCCCGAAATGGCGGTTTCTGTACAGTCGGCGATGGAAGGTAAAGTTGACATCGCGATTGGTAACGTCGTCGGCTCAAATATTTTTAACGTGCTCTTTATTTTGGGTTTTTGCGCAGTCATCGCGCCGCTGATGATTAACCGCCAAATTATTCGCCAAGAAGTGCCGATCATGATGTGCGCGTCGCTGATTCTGATTGGATTTATGTGGAACGGAAATATTTCGCGCATGGAGGCGGGCATTATGTTTGGCCTCTTGCTTGCCTACACCGCATTTTTGGTGATTCAATCGCGTAAAGAGACGAAGGCGACATCGGCCAGTGATATGGATATTGATGCCACCAGCACGTGGGATCGGCACTGGGCGATGCAGGTCGTGCTGATCGTGATTGGCCTTGTACTGCTAGTACAAGGCTCGAATTGGCTGGTCGAAGCGGCGATTATTTTTGCCAAAATGCTCGGCGTGTCTGAGTTGGTAATCGGCTTGACGATCATTGCGGCAGGCACATCAATGCCCGAAGTCGCAACATCGATTATGGCGACCATCCGTGGTCAGCGCGATATTGCAGTAGGCAATGTGATTGGTAGCAATACCTTCAATATCTTAGGCGTGCTCGGTTTAACAGGCTTAGTCGCACCGACGAGCTTGGCGGTCGCACCGTCAATTTTGACTTTCGATATGTGGGTGATGCTTGCTGTGGCCGTTGCGTGTCTGCCGATATTTTTACCGGCCGCGAAATCGCGCGTTGGGAAGGCGCGATATTTGCAGGCTACTACGCTGCTTACACCGCATACTTGATTTTGATGTTGCAGCAGCACGATGCACTGCCAATCTTTAGTAATGTTATGCTGATATTTGTCGTGCCAATTACGGTGGTTACGATTATCGTGATGCTGCTTAAACAAAAGAATCAACGAACGCCATAGGGTTTCGAGCCATACCGCGCCACGCCAATAAACCAACACTTAACGCATGACGCAACCCACACTCTTAGTGCTAATGCTATTGCTGCCGATTATCGGCGCGCTGGCTTTACTCGCGGTGGATAACCGCAATCGTGCTCTTGCTATTGGCATAGCGGGTGGCGTGACCATTGCCGCATGCGCGTTACTGGCGATGTTGGCGACTAATGTGTTTGATGGCAACGTCGCCCGTTTTCGTGCTGATTGGCTGCCGTCCTTGAACGTCGCCTTTAGCTTACGGCTCGATGGCTTGGGATTTTTATTTGCGTCATTAATTTTGGGCATCGGCGCGCTCGTGGTCCTGTATGGCGCATATTACTTATCGAATGACGATCCGCCAGCGCGGTTTTTTGCGTTTCTGCTCTTTTTCATGGGCGCAATGTTGGGCGTGGTGTTGTCTGACAATTTGATCTTGCTTGTCGTTTTTTGGGAACTAACTAGCCTCTCGTCATTTTTATTGATTGGCTTCTGGCGGCATCGCGAAGACGCACGCCAAGGTGCACGTATGGCGCTCACAGTCACAGGCGCGGGTGGGCTGGCACTACTGGCAGGCGTATTGCTGATCGGCCATGTCGTCGGCAGCTATGATTTGGATGCCGTCTTCGCCGCAAAGGCAACGCTACAAGAAAGCGCGCTCTTCACGCCGATTTTGATTTTGATTTTGCTCGGTGCATTTACCAAAAGCGCGCAGTTTCCATTTCACTTTTGGCTACCGCGTGCAATGGCCGCACCCACGCCAGTCTCGGCGTATTTGCATTCGGCGACAATGGTCAAGGCGGGCGTATTTTTATTGGCGCGGATGTACCCTGCACTGGGCGATAACGACACATGGTTTTGGATTGTCTCCACTACGGGCTTGGCGACACTTTTACTCGGTGCGGTGGTGGCGATTTTTCAACACGATCTAAAAGGCTTGCTCGCGTACTCAACTATTTCGCATTTGGGGTTGATTACATTGTTGTTTGGCCTCGATTCGCCGCTTGCGGTGGTGGCAGGCGTGTTTCACATCATTAATCATGCAGTGTTCAAAGCATCGCTCTTCATGGCGGCGGGCATTATCGACCATGAAACCGGATCGCGCGATATGCGCCAACTCAATGGCTTATGGAAGACGATGCCGATTACCGCCACGCTCGCGATGGTCGCATGTGCCGCGATGGCTGGTGTGCCATTGGCGAATGGCTTTTTGTCCAAGGAAATGTTTTTTGCCGAAGCGCTTGCGGTGGACGCGCATCGTCTCTTATCCATTGCCACGCCAATTGCGGCGACTATTGCTGCGATTGCCAGTGTGGCGTATTCGCTACGCTTTATTCACGATGTCTTTTTTAATGGCGAACCGGTTGGTCTCACTAAAACGCCGCATGAGCCGCCCCGAATCATGCGTGTGCCGGTTGAGATTTTGGTGGTGCTGTGTTTAGTGGTTGGCATCTTTCCGGCATTCACCATAGGGCCACTTTTGGCAATTGCCGCGCAGGCCACGCTGAATGTCACCCCCGCCGGCTTGCCTGTATATAGCCTAGCGATTTGGCATGGTGTGAATTTGCCGCTGATGATGAGCGCGATTGCGCTTGTTGGCGGTGTATCGTTGTATGTCGTGTTGCAGAAAAAAATTAATTTACACACCGTGGCGAAATTGCCGGGTGACGCCAAAGTGTTGTTCGATGTGCTTATCGAAAACCTTGTCGTTGTTGCGAGTGCGATTACGCGCACCACACAAAACGCCAGCTTGCAGCGCTATTTGCTGCTCATTATTCTCACCGCGATTGCGGCCGGCGCGGCGGGATTTTGGCTCAGCCCAAGCACCAACAGCATCGCAGTACGTCCGCAGCCGGCTAATCTGCTGGTGACAATATTCGCACTCATCGGTATGGCGGCGGCAATCGGCACGGTCTTCATGCATCGTGAACGCTTTAATGCGCTGATGCTATTGGGGCTGACGGGGCTGATTATTGCGCTCACATTTATTTATTTTTCCGCGCCGGATTTGGCGTTGACACAAGTCTTGGTCGAAGTTGTCTCGATTATTTTGATGATGCTAGCGCTGAATTTTTTACCCAAGCTGAGCGTCAAGGAAACCAATCATTTCCGACGCTATCGCGATATGGTTATCGCAGCCGTGGCGGGGCTTGGCGTGAGTTGGATTGTCTATGCGGTGTTGACGCGTCCGTTCAATTCGATCTCGCCCTACTTTCTTCGCACCACTGTGCCCGAAGGCGGCGGAGCGAATGCGGTGAATGTCATCATCGTCGATTTTCGTGGCTTTGATACTTTGGGCGAGATTGCCGTACTCGGTATGGCAGGCTTGATTGTGGCGGTGTTGCTGCGCGGCATCAGTATTGCAAAGTCGCCAGCGGACGGCGCATTTGAGGCAAAAGCGCCTGAAAACGCCCGCCCTTCCTTGCTCTTGTCAATCATTTCGTCAATCCTTTTGCCCATCACCATCATGGTCTCGATTTATTTTTATTTACGCGGTCACAATTTACCCGGCGGTGGATTTATTGCCGGATTGATTTTTGCCATCGGCATCATCTTGCAATACGTCGCACTCGGCCGCGAAAAAGTCGAAGCGCAATTACCAATGAATTACGGCAAATGGATAGGCTGGGGCTTACTCGCCGCCGGGCTCACGGGCGTGGGCAGTTTTGTGGTCGGCTTTCCTTTTCTCACCAGCGCGTTTCAATACTTCAAACTGCCGGTTGTCGAAGCGGTGCCGATTGCATCCGCCATGTTCTTTGATTTAGGCGTGTTCTTATGCGTGATCGGCGGCACCATGTTGGCGCTGGCTACATTAGCCAAAGTCTCTAGCACTCGGAGCGCGCCATGAGCCTCGAACTCTTAGTCGCCTTAGGCATTGGTGTGCTCGCGGCTTGCGGCATATATTTGATTTTGCGCGCACGGATTTTCGATGTGGTGCTGGGGCTTACCCTGCTGTCCTATGGCGTGAATTTATTTATCTTTTTCATGGGACGATTGGCAGTCGGTAAAGCGCCAATCATTAAAGATGGCGTGCCATTGAATTTAGCCAGCTATGCAGACCCGCTGCCGCAAGCGCTCGTGCTGACCGCGATTGTGATTTCGTTTGGCATGACTGCAGTGCTGCTTGCGATTGCGGTACGCGCGCATATCGAGAATGGACATGATCACGTTGATGAAGACGCGGAGAACAAAAGCGCGCGATGATTGATTTTCTAAACACACATCTGCCGATATTGCCGATTGCCGCTCCACTCTTTGGTGCGGCATTCGCCTTGATTGTGAACGAGCAAAATATTCGCACGCAACGCGTTGTTGCCTGGATCGCTGTGGCGCTGATGTTGGGCGCGGGCGTGTTTGCCATTGATAGAACGGCAGATGGTATTCTCAGCGTCTATTTGCTCGGCAATTGGCAAGCCCCGTTTGGCATTGCGCTCGCGTTGGATAAATTAACCGCCATCATGTTGCTACTCACCGCCTTCATCGCGGCAATTGCGCTCTATGCGGCACAACAATCGAATACGGACCGCGGCGTTTATTTCACGCCGCTCTTTATGTTGCAGTTAATGGGCATCAACGGCGCGTTTCTCACCGCAGACTTATTTAACCTATTCGTCTTTTTTGAAGTTTTGCTCGCCGCGAGCTACGGCATGTTGCTACAACACTGTGACCGCGCCAAGACCAACGCCGCTACGCATTATGTCGTCATCAATCTTGTCGGTTCGGCATTATTTTTAATTGCCGCCTCGCTACTTTACGGTGTGACCGGCACGCTGAATATGGCCGATCTTTCCGTCAAGATCAATACATTACCGCCTTACTCACACGCTCTTGCGCTCTCGGCGGGCTTTATTTTGTTGACGGTTTTTGCGATTAAGGCCGCGCTATTGCCACTGAATTTCTGGCTCACGGGGACTTATGCCAGCGCCGTTTTGCCGGTGGCAGCTCTTTTTGCATTGATGACCAAAGTCGGCGTTGTCGCGATCATTCGTACGCTGACGCTGATTTATCCCGATGGCTCATTTGGCAATGTTGCGATGAGTAAAGTGCTCCTTATCGTCGCTCCCATCACCATGCTCGTGGCTGCTTGCGGCGCGTTGGCGTCGCGCGAGTTAAAGACACTCATCGGGTGGTCAGTGGTCGGCTCAGCGAGCATGCTGGTGACCGCGGTGGCAATTGGTAATGCGAAGGCGCTATCGGGCGCGTTGTTTTATTTGATCGGCAGCACAATCGCGGCGAGCTTACTGTATTTGAATGCGTCCGCAATCGACGCACCGTCATCGCGACCAACCGAAGGTGCGGCAAATAGCAATCGCAATTGGGCATGGGTCGGCACATTGTTTGTGATCGGCGCAGTCACGGCGACAGGCTTGCCGCCACTGAGCGGGTTCATCGGCAAAGCCGTCATTCTTGCAGGTGCAGCACAGCACATGTGGCCGATGTGGCTCATGAGTATGGTACTCGTCGCGGGGTTGTTAAACGTCATTGCTTATGCGCGGCTTGGCAGTCGCTTATTTTGGAAACGCGATGCCGCCATCGATGGGGCGACCCATGTGGTGCCCACAGCTTTACTTGCGCTGGCAATTGCGGGCTTAACTATTTTTGCCGCACCCATACAGCGCTTTACCGATAGGGCAGCGATTGAATTACGCACCCCGTCCATCATGCGCGATAACGTTTTAGGTAAGCGCCCCATTGAGCGGCAGACGTCGCCATCCCAGGTGAAGCCATGAAGCGCCTGATGCCACAGCCGTTAATTAGTGCCATGCTGTTTCTGATTTGGCTCGCGCTGAATAACACGATACATCCCGCGCATCTTTTGCTCGGCGCGTTACTCGCCATCGCGATTCCGTTATGGACTTCTGCACTCAAATTCGCCACGCCGAAAATAAAACAGCCATCGACCATCGTGGCACTCGGCGTTATTGTGCTCATCGATATTGTGAAATCGAACATCTCCGTGGCGAGATTAATTTTAGGTAAAGAGTCGAATATTCAGCCATCATTTGTGTGGGTGCCGCTAGACATTGTTGACCCGCACGCCAAAGCCGCACTCGCGGGCATTATTACCATGACGCCAGGCACGCTCTCTGCAGATTTTTCAGATGACGGCAAGCATCTACTGGTGCATGCGTTCAATGTCACCGATGAAGCCGCACTCATTGCGGAAATTAAATCACGCTATGAATTGCCATTGAAGGAGATATTTGAATGAGTCAGTGGATCAACCAGTGGCATGACACATTACTATTGCCGTTTTTGCACTTGGGCGTTTTTACAAAATACGCGATGCTCATCGCACTCGTCATGTTCACAATCGCCATTGCGCTCGCCGCATGGCGACTATTTCGCGGGCCTGCTGATGAAGACACAATCTTGGCGCTTGATACCCTGTATATCAATTCACTCGCGGTGACGATTTTGCTGGGCATCGTGTTTGCGACCAGCGTTTATTTTGAAGTCGCACTCGTCATCGCCATGCTCGGTTTTATCGGTACGGTCGTGATGGCGAAGTTTTTAGCCGAGGGTGATATTGTAAAGTGAGTTTGAAATGATGCCAATCTGGTTAGACATTATTGTCGCGCTGCTGCTGATACTCGGCGGTACATTCGCGCTCATCGGCTCGTACGGCTTAGCGAAACTTGGCGACTTTCTCAAGCGGCTACACGGCCCCACCAAAGCATCCACATTGGGAGTGGGTGCGGTGCTCATTGCCTCAATTCTCTATTTCACGTTTTCAAACCGCGGCTTGAGTGTGCATGAGCTACTGATTACGCTTTTTATATTCCTCACCGCGCCGGTGTCGGCGCATTTGCTAATCAAAGCAGCGATGAAGCGGCATAGCGCAATGCGTCCGCCGCCGCCGAATAAAGACTAACTCTCATTTCGCCGCTTTGGCAATGGCCGCGGCCGCTTCGACTGTCTGCGCCGCCCCACGCAGTCACCGATTATTTTTTGCCAGCGTCTGCGCGTCCAGGCGATATTCACTCTTGGCAATCGCGTCAATCACTTGCTTGGGCACCGCATGCGAAAAATGATAAATGTCTGGGTGGTGCGACAAATCATTCGCCCACTTTGGCTATGCTTGAAAATCAAACCATTGCACGTTGCGATTGGTTGGGGTCGCCGCGAGAGCATATTCACGAAAATTGTGTGTGACTTCAACTTGATGACGCTATTAAAAATCGGCCTATTCCAAAATGGAATAGGGTAAAAAATAAAACTAAACGTAATTTCAGGATTGTTGCGGACCAGCGGTAAAATATTTTGATCGAAACTTGCGCACATTCCGTCTAGACCGCGATTGAGTTGCTTGAATTGTTTCTTGAGATGGTGCGGGTGCTAAATCACGCACCGTTTTGGCGGCTGAGAATATTGTGTCATCGGCTCAAAACTAAGGTGTGGCGGGGCTTTCGGTGAATCGCGCCGTACCCTTTTTGTTACGCAAAATATCGATTTATTTTTGTGTGGTGTCCAATGCTAGCAAATACGGCGCGTCATTAAAAATCGTTCGGTCATACAAATAAGTCGGAAATTCTGATGTAAAGCCGCTCCGTGTGGGCGCGGAGGCGCTATACATCGTTCGATGTGCCTTCGAGCCTAGCCGAGCGTGGTATTGCCGGCCAAGTCGTTGCGAAGATCTTGTTTCACGAACTCGTCAAATGCCGGGATTTGGTCACCACGCTGGAAAAGGGTGAGCTCAAAGGTGCGTGGGCGGAGAACCGTTCGGATGTTGCGATCCCCGAAGCCAAGTTCACGCTGCAATCGGTGTTTCGTTATTTGCGTTACATGACCGGCAATGAAATTGCGGTCGATGGTGAATTCATCCTTGATGGCGACGACGTGACGATGCGAGTGCGTGTCGCGGGCAAAGCGCCGACGATCGTCAGAGGCAAGCTGGCCAGTTGGGAAGCATTGGTCGGTGACTTGGCACTTGGGGTACTCGATTCCACCCAGCCGGCCGTGTTGGCTGCCTATCTCGACATTAAGGCCCAGACGCCGGAAGACCTCGTCGCCCTGTCCAAACGTTTACGCCAGATGTCGGCACAGGACCCCAAACTCAGCGGTGCGCTACGGCGGCTAGGCAGATTCGAAGAAGTGGTACTCGCCTTTAACGGGGCGATGGCACTAGACCCCGTCAACGGTGTTGCCGTCATCAATGCTGCCAGGGTGCAGCAAGACCAACGCAACTACGCTGAGTCAGCGGTGCTGTTCAAACGCGCGCAGACCAAGCAGCTACCGGATTCGGTGAAGCGGGTCGCGTTTGTTGCCTAGATCACTGGCGCAACCAACACTGGGGATTGTGACGCTGCGAAGAGTGCTCTGATTGAGACGCGCAAGTTGCCGGTGTACGACTCACTGCGATTTGTTGACCGCGAAGCGTCCGTCATGGCACGCTGTGACTATGAAGAAGCCGGCGGCACGGCACTGTTGGCAACGTATGCTGCGATGCATCCCGACAATGAACGTCATGTCAACTTACTTTCTTCAATCCACTTCGGACGCCCGGAGAATCGTTATCGGGAATTGGGTATCCAGATTAGTCGTGACGCTATCGCGGCGGGCGTGCATGACGTGCCCGTCTTCGCAAACCTCGCCGCTGAACTGGTCGATCTTGGCCGCATCGAAGAGGCGCGCGAAGTTCACGCTCGTGTAGCACAGGCAAACGCAAACATCGTTTTCAGCCAAAAAACTAAACAACGTGCTAAGGAAAATTTCGAGGCACGCATTCATTTCCAGCAAATGGAATATGCCAAGGCTGACGAAATCTTTCGTCGCCTGATTGCCGAGTGGCCGTTGCGGGAGGACGCAGAGTTTTCGCGTTATGGCCGCCTCAAGCTGGCGATGAACCAACACGATGAAGCCGCCGCCGTTTACAACGACGGCCTCAAGCGCCTGCCCAAAAACTGCGAGCTCTGGCAGGAGCTAGGCACGGTGTATTCCACCACGGGCGACGTGCCAACCGCACTCGCTACGTGGGAAAAAGGCATCGCTGCGGTGCCGAAGTGCGGACTCAATTACAACGAAGCGGCGCGTTTGCTGATCAAACAAAACCGTGTGCCGGAAGCCAAACAAAAGCTTGATTCGTTGATCAAAATCGCTCCAAATTCTGACGAGTATTGGCGTGAAGTCCTGAGCCAAACGTAGAGTGGTCAAAGCCGCTCACGGTGTGCCCACTTTCCAGTATCCGTTGGTCGCGCAACCTCGTTGGACGCAGCTATTCTGGCGCACGGCGGCAAGGGTGCCGTAACGCGTGACCGCTACGTCAGCATGACGCCGCAGTTGAAGCGCCTTCGCAGGATTTTTGAATACGCATTGATTGGGTGAATTTGGCGGGTAAATAAAAAAAGCCTACCAAAGCCTGAAGAATAAGCACTGGTGCGGCGTTCGAGGGAATTATTATCCGAGTGCCTCCGCAGTGCGTGTTTTTGGCAGTTTGACTGGCGGACGGTGCTTGTGGATCAATGTGCTATTGTCACATACAGGATATTGATCGTGTCATCGATAGCTGTCAAGCTAGTTGTCGCTAAAAAGTTATTTATTTAGTTAGAATTTGAACGTTTTTCGGTTCCTTTTTCGGTTCCTTTTTTGGTTTTGTTTCTGGATTTAGATGTACGCAATCAATGTATTCCCAACAACGGGTTTTGCCTGACCAACGCTGCGGGTTTTGCTTTCGCGCCTGCTCGAACAA
>JANNYA010000153.1:0-18386 GCA_031409855.1 Rhodanobacteraceae bacterium
TTTGGACTATTCGGCGCCTAAAAAACTGCGTTATGGCTACCGCATACCCGGCATTGATGCAGACTGGATCGATGCCGATTTTGAGCATCGCACGCTCAGTTACGGCAACCTTTGGCCCGGCGATTACACGGTGCAGGTGCGTGGCAGCAACCGTTTGGGGGTTTGGAGCACGAACCAACTGAATCTTAAAATTCAGGTATTGCCCGCGTACTGGCAGACCGGTTGGTTTTTAACTCTACTGCTGTTGGCTTTCGGCGGATTCATTTATGGCGGCTATCGCCTACGCGTCGCACGGCTGCGCGCTCAAGCTCGGGAACTACAAACTTTGGTCAATGCCCGCACCGCGGATATCCTGAAACTCGGCAGTATCGGGAAAGAGCTGACCGCAACGCTGGATATCGAGCAGGCGTTCGAGCGCCTGTACAAGCAAGCCAGTGCACGCTTGGATACTTACGTGTTTAGCATTGGAATTTACGATCATGCGGCAAACTTAATTCAAGACGAATATTTGATCGAGGGCGGCCAACGCCAGAGAACTAAAGCGATTTCAATGGACGAACTCGACCGACCGGCCGTGTGGTGCTTGCGGGAGCGCCGCGAGTTAATCACCACGTGCAATGCTGAATTGCTCAACTTTGTCGGCAAAATTTTGCCGGTCAACTCGGGCGACAGCATGGAGTCCATCGTGTATCTGCCTTTGATTGTCGAGCAACGCGTGATCAGCTGTTTAAGCGTGCAAAGCCCACGGCGATCTGCCTATAGCCTCGACCAGTTGGAATTCTTGCGCGTGCTGGCAAGCTACACCGCGATTGCGATTTCCAATTCGCGCGCGCATGGCGAGCTTGCCGCGACTCACGGCGCGTTGGCACGTGCGCACGGGGAACTTGCCGCCGCGCATTTGACGATGCAACAGACTCAACGCCAGCTGCTGTTACAAGAAAAGCTGGCGGGTCTTGGCACTTTGACGGCTGGGGTGGCGCATGAAATCAATAACCCCACCAATTTTGTCCACGTCGCGGCGCAAAACTTGAGTGTGGATCTCGCCGAATTTGAGGCGTTTCTCAAAGAGTTGGTCGACACCGATGAAGCGCCTGAAGTCTTAGATGCCTTCGCGCTGCGCTTTAGCAAGTTATCTGGCCACGTAAAAACCATGCTGCACGGCACCGAGCGCATCAAAACCATCGTGAGAGATTTGCGCGCCTTCACCCGCAGTGATCGCGCCGAAAAAACCCGTGCGCGGATGTCAGAATGCCTGCTGTCAACGCTGCATTTAGTGCGCAGCAGTTGGCAAGAAAAAGTCGAATTTAGCACTGAGTTTATTGATGACCCTGAAATCGCCTGTTGGCCGGCGCTGCTCAATCAGGTGTTTATGAATCTGCTGGTCAATGGTAGCCAAGCAATTGCCGCGCGGGCAAAGCCGGAAAGTGCCGAAATCGGCCGGATTACCATCACCATGCAGATTAAAGAAGCGGAGCTACATATCGACTTTTCCGACAACGGCGTTGGCATGACGGCACCCGTGCAGGCGCGCGTGCTAGAGCCGTTTTTCACCACCAAAGACGTCGGCGATGGCACTGGGCTAGGCTTGTCGATCAGCTATGGCATTATTTTGCAGCACGACGGCAAATTGCAGATTGACTCGACGCCAGCGCAGGGTAGTTGTTTTACCGTGATTTTGCCGGTGCTTGGGAATGGCTAAGACGTCCGGTCAGCAGGTGACACCGCAAAAAAGTCTGGACGGAAGGCGGCGCTGACTACGAATTTAACAACGGGTTGTGTACTTTCAATCCGGGGAAGCGCAAAAAATCAGTATCAACACTGGCAATGGTGGCGCGATAAAGTTGCGCTAACCCGGCAATCTGCGCATCGCTACATAGATTTCCGGCAACACCTACTGCGTCTATCAAAGCCAGACTGTTTGCAAAACTTTCCGGTGTCGCCAACAACAGACGCGCGTTTGGGAGCGCTAGCCAGCTCTGCACCAAAGCTAGGGCTTGTTTAGCCAGCAATGGCCTAGGAACGATTCGCTTTTGCGTCATGATGCGAATAAATCCAATCATGACGACTTCAGCAAAGCCGATTTCGACGCCACTATTGATCAAGTCTTCAAACCATCGCGCTGCTTGCGCATGCCGTGGTGAATCGCTGTTGTAGGCATAAATCAACAAATTGGTGTCGACGAGGATCATGGTGTCGAAGTCCGGCCTGACGTCGAGCCCGGCACTGATTCCTGGCGTTGCTGGAGTTCCAGGAAATCATCTGCGGCTAATTGGTCAATCAGCTGATTGAAGCCAGTGGGATCAAGCCCAGCATCCCAACCCATCGCATAGGGCGTCACTTTGAACGGTTTGCGCGGCGACGATTCTGGCGCACTCAAGCCGCGCCGCAGGGCGTCGTTGACAATTTGCTTAAATGGTTTTTGTGCTCGCTCTAGCGCCTGCGCAAGAAGTTGCGCCACGTCGGGGTCAATCGTGAGTGTCGTTCGCATCTTGATGCTTCAATAAAAAATATTTCTGACATCATAGCATCACTTTGCACTGCTTTTGATGAGTTGCTTACGTCATAGGAGTGCCCCCGATGCGCTCAGGAGTCTCGCCGTCCAGGCGATACGGCAATTGAGTCTCGCCGTCCAGGCGGTACGGCAAACAAGTCCCCCGTCAGCGGTACGGCAAACAAGTCTCGCGTCAGCGGTACGGCAAACAAGTGTGCATAATCCAGCGACCTAAACAGCGCAATAAGGAGCCGCATGCGTTTTGACGCTGGCGCAGAATTTGCGGGATATACGATCGTATCGCCACTCGGGCGCGGCGGCATGGCGAGCGTGTATTTGGTGCGTGAGCCCGGCATTAATAGGTTGGTCGCGCTCAAGGTGCTACCGGTGCGCGTGTTCGACGATGCGCAGTTCGCCGAGCGTTTCGAGCAAGAAGCGCAGGTGGTCGGTGCGCTGGATCATCCCAGTATCATTCCCCTCTATCGTTTCGGCATTACTGATGGCATTGCGTGGATGGCTTTACGTTATGTCGACGGCGGCGATTTTTCCGCCAAGCTTCGCGCCGGGCCGCTTGCGCTTCAGGACGGGCTTTCGATTTTGCGCGGGGTGGCGGCGGCGCTCGATTATGCGCACAGCAAGGGCGTGATTCACCGAGATTTGAAGCCGCAAAATATTCTGGTCAGCGTCCAAGGTGCGGGGTATTTGGCCGATTTCGGCATCGCTAAGTTGCTGGAAAATACCGGCAAATTCCAGACCAATAACGGCAATGTCATCGGCACGCCCGCCTACATGGCGCCGGAACAGGCACAAGGACACGTTTTGGGGCCCGGCACCGATATTTATGGGCTCGCGGTGATCTGCTTTCAATGGCTCACGGGCAGCCTGCCATTTGATGGCGACACCCCGCACCAGATTTTGTTCAAGCAAGTTTGTGATCCCTTGCCGCCGCAGCTATTGAATTTAGTCGCGCCCGCCGTTGCGGCCGTTTTAGTGCGTGGCCTGGCAAAGCTTCCGGCGGAGCGCTTTGTGACGGCAAGCGCCATGCTCGCTGAACTCGCGCAGGCGCTGATGCCGCGTCCGATGCGAGCGGTGGCGACGACGCAGGAACTGCCGAGCGCCAGTGAGCGGCATTTGTCTGGGCATCATTCGCCTGAGCATCAGTCCCTTGATCACCCGTCCCAGACGCGCCCGCTGATTTTGCCCAATCCAACCATGAGTGCGCCCGTGTTCGGCCCTGCAGTGCTCTATGTGCGCCCTATTGCTGAGGCCATCCCCAATTTGGATGAAGCACTGCGCGAACGCGGCTGGCATCCGCTCTCAGTCGCTAGTCTTACGGCGGTGGCGGACGTGAGCCAGGGGCAAACACTGGTTGCGGTCGTGGTTGATTCAAGCCTGCTCGCAGAGCTTGGCGAGATCATCAATGCGCTGGATCAAAGTCGAGAACCGGGGCCGACACCGCCGTTGTTGGTGGTAACAACGCGAGCAGCGATCACTGAACAATTGGTTGGTATGACCGGCAGCGCGGACGCGTTCCTAGCGAATGCCACTGCCGCCAGCGTCACTCGAAGGCTAAGCGATCTACAGCGTACATTGAGCTCGGCCGAACCATTGCGGGTTTTGATCGTCGATGATGATCGTAGCCAGCTGGTCTATTGTGAATCAGTTTTGCGTCGGCGTGGCTTGAGCACTCAAACCGCGATGTCCTCGCGTGAAGCGTTGCAGCTAGTGCACTCGTTCCGACCCGATTTGATCCTGGTCGATTTAAACATGCCAGAAATTGACGGCATGGCCCTGACCGCGCAAGTGCGTGAAATGCCGGGCACGATGCTGGTGCCGATCATCTTCATATCCGGCGAACAAGACGTTAGCAAACGGCTATGTGCGATTAATGTCGGTGCCGATGATTTCCTGACCAAGCCGGTACGCCCGGCACATTTGATCGACGTCGTCGTCGGTCGCGCCAAACGCGCGCGGGCGATGCGTCAACAGCTTTTGGAAAGCACGACCCCGGCGTCAGCTCGCGCATCCGCACAGAGCGGTGAGCGCCGACAGCTCGCTGCTGCGCCACGTAGCTGGAATGGTTTGTGGCTATTATCGATTTCAGTGGCCCTGCTGGCGCTTACTTACAGCGGCTATCGCTGGGTTCGCGCAAGTCAAGTGGCGCCAAATCAATGGAAACTTGCGGTAATGCCACTCCGACAAATCTGTGCCCACGTTGAACCAAATGCCGTGGCCAATGCTGGGGACGGCCTTGCCATTGCGCGCATCCATGCTGATTTAGTGAGCGCGTTTGAACAATTGGAAGAAATCCGGCTGCAAGGCGACACGGCAAAAAAAGTGGAGGTGATTTCGACCGGCACAATGCAGGCCTATCAGGACAGCAAAATGAAGTGGTCAGCAATTGCCGACGAGCTGCAAGCGACGCATTTGCTTGAAAGCAATATCTGCCCTGAAGGTGCCGGGGTAGAGTTAAAAGTTTCGCTCGTTGATGCGCGCACGAACGCCTCGATTTGGAACCAAAGCTATCATCCTCCAAGTGCTGATGGGGACATGCTGCAGAGTGTCGCTAGCGATGTCACGCGGGCGCTTGGTTTGCGTTAGCGTAAAGCCTAGTAACAGCTACTCGTTTTGCGCTAAATCAGGTTCTAGCAAGGCAGTTTTCGTAAGGATCGAGGCGATGAAACAATGCGCTTACAGATTTCGGGGTTCCAGCGTCCTCGGGAATACGAAATCGGTATCGCAAAACGCGTCCGCGCGTTGTGTAATGCAATGCTGTAGAAGCAGCGCAACGTGGCGAATCTATTTAGTGCATGGTTCAGCATCAAAGTGGCAAAGGGCATGACCCATGCAATCCAACGAAGTCCTGCCGAGCAGGCGACACGGCAAACAAGTAAGCAGCGCCAGTCCTCACGCCGAGCTAAGCGAAAACGAAACGGCGCTTTGGCTGGACTGTATCAAGCGGCCGAGTTTTCCCGGACACGTTTTGCCCGTGTATTTTCATTTTGAGCCCGATCCTAGCCTCGCAGCACTGCAGTCCGCCCTTGATCGTTTGGTGGCGCAGTTTCCTCGGCTGGCAATGACCGTGGTAGAGAAAAACGGCCTGCCCGAATTCACGGCCTGCGAATCACCAAAAATTAAACTCCACGACTTGGATCGGTTGCCAGACCAAGAGTATTTAATGCGGCTGGCATTTGCTCCGATGCCGCTTGACGCGCCATTGATGCAATGGCATCGCTTTCAAATTGGCGGGGATGCGGCACACACACGCCATCTATTGCGCTGCCATCACTTGCTGGGTGATCAACAAAGCGTCATTGGACTTTGGCAAGCGCTGGCACAGTTTTTGAACAACGACCCTCCACTAGCGAGGGCCAATCAGGCGCAGCTAGGGTTTCAACGAGGCGGGCTTCAACTAAGCGACCCAATTTGCCATGTGCGCTGGCAAGCTGCCCAAGCAAGGCCCGCATTAGCGCCTGAATTTGATGCCGAGCCCAGCGGGCTAGCACTCAGCGTATTTGAGTCGCTAACGATTGCGCAAAGCCAGGCCATTCAGCGAAGCGCAAAAGCCGCACAGCTAAGCACTTTCGAGCTGCTGTTGGCTGCCTATGCCGATAGTTTGGATGAAGTTTACGGTGCCCATGCGCGCACGCTCCATTTGCCTGCGCTAAGCCAGAAAAAAACAGGGCAATACGATGTCTGCACGTTAGCGTTGCAGTTGACTCCGATCGAGTGCGCGGCTAACAACCGACCAGCGAGCACGCTGCGGGCGCGTGATCTCGCTACGCAAGTGCGGGCGCGTGTCGTTAACCCCCCGCTAGCCTCTGCTCAAGCGCTGCGGCATGGCATCGTTTATTCGAGAGCGCCCTTAGGTGCCTGTGCGAGTTTCTCAGGGCTGTCAAGCAATGTGGAGGGGCATCGAATTTCGCTCGTGCAGCAAAATTCGTCGCCACTGAATATTATTTTACATCGCCTACCCGCGCAGCCTGCGGCATTTGCCAGTTGCGCGCAGATTTATCAGTGGGATGATCGCCTGCATTTGAGCGTACAGCTTGACCGAGCGCTGTTTTCCGCGGCTACCGCTGCACTGATTCTGCAGTCCTGGCGTAAGCAGATTGAACGATGGCTTGGGGCGACGCCGAGCCCGCTATGTGATCTAGTTATGACCGGCGCACCGCAATCACAGGTGAATACTTCGCCAGCGGGCTCGATCTCCGCGCTGCTTGCGCAGGCTGCGGCTCAATATGCCGACTGTACCGCGCTTGACGATGGCTTGCGCAAGCTTAGCTATCAAGATCTTGAGCGCTTTTACAGCTGCGACTCGGGCTTTCCAGAGGCGCTAGACCCAGCACCCAGTATTAACCAAGCCGTGCAGTGCTATGTTGCCTTGCGTCGGCAAACCGTGCTCGATTTCCGCATCACGAAATTGCCTTTATCGACTGCATTATCAGAAAATTGCGCCGTGATATTCGCCAGCTCCGGCACCACGGGCGCGCCCGCCAACATCACACTTTCCAGCGCAAACCTAGCCGCCTATGCAACGGCGATGGTTGCAGCGCTGGCGCTTAAGCCCGGGGATCGCGTGTTGCGTTTCGCTGGCAGTGCATTTGACGCCGTGCTTGAGGAATTGCTAGTTAGCTTCCTTTCGGGTGCCACGCTGGTTTGCCCGGTGGATGCGAACTCACGGGAAGCGGTCGAAGCCCGGTTTGAAAGCTTTCCGGCGCTGTCACTGCGGATTGAAGCATTGGCCATTACCGCACTGAATGTGTCGACTTCCTGGTGGCATGCGGCGCAAGTGGATCACATGATAATGCCTGGGTGCATAAGGCAAATTGTGATCGGTGGCGAAGCGGCGAGCGCCGCACTTTGGCGGCAATTTAGTACGCAGTACCCGGCCATTGATTTAGTTAATACCTATGGCTTGACTGAAGCTTGCGTTTCCCAATGCATTTCTCGCGGTGCCTTTGATGCGCGGCATAAATTTGTACCGCTTGGCGCGTCGCTTTCGCATGTTGATGCGGTCATTTTCCAATGCGATAGCGAGCTTCGCGCAGGATTACTAGAGCCTGGCGAGCTTTGCTTAAGCGGCGCGAGTTTGGGCGAAACGAGCCGCGCTGATCGCTATTTTGTGCTGGGCGATCAACGCTACCTGCGCACCGGTGATCATGTAGTGTGCGATGCCAGCGGCATTTTGCACTACTTGGGCCGTTTGAATCGCATTGTAAAACAGCTGGGAAAATGGTTGGACTTAGACACATTAGCCTTAGACGCGACGACGGTGCAGGCCAATTCTGGTGCTGAATCTGGTGCTGCGAGTTCACAGATATGCACGCTGATAATGCATGGCGCCGACGCCAAGCAAAGCCAGATTGTCTTGCTGCATGAGCAAGCGCCGAGCGCTGCGCTGCAGGCATTTGCGACTCGGCATCATGCCGCGCTGTTCTATCTCAAACGCATTCCGCGCACGGCGGGCGGCAAGCCGGATTACCCACAAATGCAAGCAGCAATCTTGCAGGCGAAATCTGCGGCTGATCAAGCTTTCAACGATACGACTGCGCAAAAACCCGCCGTTTCCGGCGCACTGGACGTGTTGATTCGCGCTACTGTGGGCGCGCATTTTGATGATTCGACTCGGTTATCGTCAATTTTAAGTTCGCTAGACTGGCTGCGCCTGCGGGGCGCCATCGAGCTGCAGTTTGGCGTTCAGCTGCAACATTCGGATCACGATCACAGCATTGCAAAAATAAAGCAGCTTTTGCGTCCTTCAACTGCGCCTGTGCTCAAACCGGCTGCGATCATGCCAAACCATACCTTTGATTTGCCTGTTTTGCCTCGGCAAAGCAGCTCCTTATGCAGCGGCTTCTTACACGCGGCGACAGAGTTTCCGGACGCCATCGCGCTCATTTCCGGCGGGCAAGCACTCAGCTACAGCACGCTGCTGGCGCAAACTCAGGCGCTCGTGAAAATCATGCAGCAAGCCGGCGTAGCATCCGGCGCACGGGTCGCGTTTACTGCCACGCGTGCGATTTTTGACGTGCTGGCGATGCTGGCGATCTCAGCGGCAGGCGCGGCATTTGTACCGCTTGCGATGACACTGAAAAAGGCTGAGCTTAGCCAGCGCATCGCCCAAGTCGGCGCGAATTTTTGGTTGCATGAGGGCAAGTTGCAGCCCCTGCTTGAAGCCATCAACCAAGCCGGTTACCCGGCCATTCCGGATTTGGCCTACATCTTGCTGACCTCCGGTTCGAGCGGTGTGCCCAAAGCAGTCGCCATGACGCATGCTGGCGCAAACAACACCCTTAATGATCTGATCCACCGGCTATCGCTGGGTGCCAAGGACAGCGTGCTGGCGCTGTCGCCTACACAGTTTGATCTGAGTATTTTTGACGTATTTGCCACCTTGAGCGTGGGCGCAACGCTGGTTTGGCCGGAGGAGTCGCAACGCCGTGACGCGAGTACCTGGCCCGCTTTAGTTGCGCAGCACGGCATCAGTATTTGGAACAGCGTGCCCTCCAGCTTGAATTTATTGCTCGCCGATTCTGGCGCCGGCGATAGTCAACTGCAAAGCCTGCGCTATGTGCTTTTGAGCGGTGATTTTGTCTCGAAAAATTTAATTGCGCGCGCACTGCAAGCGCTTCCCAACGCCGAAATTGCGGTGCTAGGCGGAGCCACCGAAGCGGGGATTTGGTCGTGCATTTTCGATGCCCGCCAGTTAGGCGTGCGCATGTTTGCACCCTACGGCGCAGCGCTTGACGGGCAGCAGCTGAGCGTGGACGCCGCACCCGGAGAAGTCGGTGAAATCGTCATCACGGGCACCAGCGTCGGTGCCGGCTATTTGCACGATGGCAATTTAGCGCAGCGCTTTCGTGATGATCACGGCGCACCGTGTTATCGCACCGGCGATCTCGGGCGCGCGTTAGCCGATGGCTGTATCGAAATTTTGGGGCGACAAGATCAGCAGGTTAAATGGCGCGGGTTGCGCGTTAGTGTCCTTGATATTGAGGCGCAGTTGCTTGGCACAGAAGGCGTTTTGCAAGCCGCAGCGATCACGCTTGACTCAAGCTTGGTCGCGGTCATCGTGTTGCAAAAACCCGCGCAATGTGCCGACACCATTCACCCCGACACCATACACCCCGACAATATCATTGCCGCGCTTAAAAACCGCCTGACACAATCAGCTATAGCAGTGCCTGATCGTTTCGAGATTTTCGACGAGGCATTGCCACTAACCGCAAACGGCAAGCTGGATCGGATCGCGCTTCGACAATCGCTGCTGAGCCGGAAATCGCCGGTGGCGGCACCGATCCCAATGAGTTCGTGCTTGGCGCGGCAAAATTCTGTACATCCAAGTGCGCGAGCGCTGTGGCAGCAATTCTTACCTGGATTCAAACCAGAATCAGGCGACTGGTTTAGCCAAGGCGGGCATTCGCTGCAAGCGCTCAAACTGATCGAAGCCGCGCGTGCATCGGGTGCGGCTAAAGGAACGCTGGGTGGCTTTTTGCGGCAACCAACATTGGCGCATTTTTCAAGTTGGTTTGAAGGACAAACGCCAGAAATAAGTGCTGCCTTGGCAGCACGATCAAACATAACAAGTCGCATGGATCGTGCCGAAACGGATGCGCGGGAGATCGCACGGTTGCGGCAAATGCGGGAGGCGATTTTGATTACTGGGGCAACGGGCATGCTCGCCGTGGGTTTGATGAAAGAGCTACGCGCGCGCAGCTCACGTCCGCTGATTTTGTGTGTGCGCAGCGAAACTCACGCGCTGGCACAGCAGCGCATGCTCAGTGCCATTTCCGACCCCAAGTTCGCGCTAAATACTGAGCGAATTCTGATACTTCGATTTGATCTTGCTGAACCTGCCTTGGGCTGGTCACCGCCGCTGTTTGATGCAGTTGCCGGGGCCATAACCGAAATTTGGCATCTAGGTGCAGAGGTGAACTTTTTGCTGAGCGATTCCGAACTAGCCGCTAGCAACACGCACTCGGTGGAAGCCATTTTCAAACTTGCAGCGCGAAACGGCGCATTGCTGCACTTTGCGTCGAGCCTGGGCATATTCCCCTATCGGCTGGTACACGATGTCGACGAGCGCAGTGATCGGCCCTCAGGGCTATTTGCCTCGGGTTACGCGAGCAGCAAATGGCACGCCGAACAGCGGCTTTGTGCCTTGATTGCCCACTCGAATAACCAGGTGCCGTCGAAAAACCAGGCGAAGCTGGTGCGGTTGCGGATTTATCGGCTCGGGCTGTGTGTGTCAAGCAAGCCGCGCACGCAAGATATTGTGGGTATGAGTCGCATCGCGCTGACGCTTTGCAATAGTTGGCCTGATTCAATGATGCCGGTCAACGCGCTGGCGCAAGCGGATGCGGTGTCAGCGCTGCTTTTGCTGGCCGATATTGATCAAAATACTCCGCAAACCCGGATTTGGCATGTGCAAAACGAGCCGCCGGAATCCATCAATGCGCTGCATGCGCAGATTGCGCCTAGCGCTGCGAAAATCGCCTTATCCGATTGGTTGGCAAGGCTTGCGCTTAGCGGACAGCTCGAACTTAATGCAGAAACGGCTTTGGCGCGCGATCTGTTGCTACTTTTGATCCCAGCGGGAACGCCGGAACCCGCTGATGCGGGCGGCCAAGTGCTCAGCCGATACACGCTAGCAGAGTTGAAAGCACGCGGCTGGCAGCCGCAAACGGTGGCTAGTGCATTGCGGCATGCGCTCCTTGGATAGCTTAAGGACACTCCGCCACCGCGGCTATACACTCACCGTCGCGCGCATCGCCGCACTCCCTTACCGCCGGGCTTACGCCAAGCTAACGCTGGTGCAGCGTCGCCGCGCCACGCAATTTTCAAGTGCGAAATTAAGGCGCAGCTATTTGGCCTGCAAAGGACTGCAACAGCAGTTGCGCCAGCGAAAACCCAAATACTATTTCAGCATGAGCCACACCAGCAAATGGGTCGTAATCGCTAGTGCCGCGCGCCGCATCGGCGTTGATGCCGAGCGATCTGGTGAGAAGATCTTGCTTGATCTGGTCAAACTGATCGCCGCCAATCGATACGAAGCAAACTGGGCAGCGGCGGATCGGCCTGAGAGTTCAATGCGTGGGCTGCTACTTTGGCTTGCTAAGGAAGCCCAATTTAAGTCCGCCGGAAATTTTCAGGCGCATTTTGATCCGCAAACGATCCCCGTTTACGGTGCCGCGGGCTGGCATAGAAATCTAGTTTTTGCACGAGTTTTGGGACTACAGATCGCGGTCTGGCGATGACTGTAACCCACTGAAAGCCGCGCCTAATTCCCGGCAATCAGGTAAATTAATCGATTACCAATCAAGCCGATGCGTTTTATGCGAGCACTTAACTATGTCTGACCCTAATCAAGCCAGCGCGCTGGTGCCAGCAGTGGTGTTTCTTTCCGCTGCGGTGGTGGCAGTCCTGGTAAGCAAGCGGCTCAAGTTGGGCGCAGTGATTGGCTATTTGTTGGCTGGCGTGTTGATCGGGCCGCAGGTGCTTAAGCTGATTACGGACGAGCAGACGGTGTTGGCGTTTTCTGAGCTGGGCGTGGTCTTTTTGCTGTTCGTTCTTGGCTTAGAGCTTTCGCCGCAGCGGCTTTGGGTGATGCGGCGCCATCTGTTTGGCATGGGCAGTGCGCAAATGCTGTTGGTGACGGCGGTGATTGCGCTCGTCGCGAAGCTATCCGGCCTATCGAATGCGGCGGCGCTTATCGCGGGCTTTGGCTTGGCGCTTTCCTCTACCGCGTTTGCGCTGCAAATTTTGGCTGAGCGCGATGAAGTCAGTAGTGAACACGGGCGCGCTTCCTTTGGTGTGCTGTTGTTTCAAGATTTGGTCGCGGTGCCGGTGTTGGCGTTGATTCCCTTGTTCGGTGCGCGCCATGCCGAGGCCAGTACGCGGCCCTTTTGGCAATCGGCGCTGTTGGTGGTTGCTGCCGTCGCGGGCGTGATCTTCGCGGGGCGCTATTTATTGCGGCCAATTTTCCGGCTGGTAGCGCGCGCGAAAATGAGCGAGCTGTTTACCGCTGTTTCTTTGCTGGTGGTGCTTGGCACGGCGCTGCTGATGCAAAATGTCGGCCTGTCGATGGGTTTGGGCGCGTTTTTGGCGGGCATGCTGTTGGCGGATTCGGAATACAGCCATGAAGTCGAGGGCCATATCGAGCCCTTCAAAGGCCTGTTGTTAGGGCTGTTTTTCATGGCGGTTGGCATGAACTTAGATTTGCAGCTATTGCTAGCCAAGCCACTATTGGTTTTCGGGCTGGTGGCGGGCATTGCTTGCCTGCAACTGCTGCTGATGTGGGCGGTGGCGCGTGCCTTTGGGCAAACACATCCCAGCGCACTGCTGCTGGCGGCCTTGCTTGCTTCGGGCGGTGAATTTGCCTTTGTGGTGTTTAAAACTGCTGAAACAGCCGCCTTGCTCGATGTCAAAACTGCTGCGTTATTGAATGTCGTGGTCGCAGTCGCCATGGCAATTACGCCGCTAATGGTGCTGGGCGTGCATTTTTTGAGCAAAAAGCTGAGTAGCAATGCGCCGGTGCGCCCCTTTGATGAGATTGATAGCGACGCCGCAAAAGTGATTATCGCGGGCTTTGGCCGCTTTGGCCAAATCCCCGCGCGGGTGTTGGCCGCGCAAAAAATTCCATTCACTGTGATTGACCCAGATACCGATATTGTCGACTTTGCGCGTAAGTTTGGTGGCAATGTATTTTACGGCGATACCACGCGCCAGGAAACGCTACGCGCCGCGAAAATTGAGCAGGCGCAAGTATTGGTGCTGGCGCTGGATGATATGGAGCGCTCGATACGCACCGCTCGGGTTGCAAAAAAACTTAACCCAACGCTTAAAATTATCGCGCGTGCACGCAATCGTCGGCACGCACACAAACTGATGGACTTAGGCATTGATGATGCCGTGCGCGAAACCCTGCACTCGGCCTTGCTGGTTACGCACAAGGTGTTGGAAGAATTGGGTTTTAGTTCGGAAATCGCGGCAGATAGAGTCGCGCGCTTTCGCGCTTTGGATGAAAACTCGCTGAAAGAACAGTTTTTGTTCCACGATGATGAGCAAGCCTTGATTCAGTCTGCGGCGCAGTCACGCAAAGAGTTAGTGGCGCTTTTTGAGACGGATGCAAAGCTGCAGTAGTTTTGTAATCAATTCCTTTGGCGATCCCATTTACCTAAGGAAATTTGGCAAAAAAACTGCATTAGGTGGCGCACAAGACACGGCTATCGCTTTACGGTTGAGTAAAGACGAGATTGATTTAGTTCATCCCTTGCCTTTTAGGAAATTTAGTCCGAAGATATTCGTACATCTTCTGTGCGGTCGCATGTGCGGGGCTAAATTCTCTTCAGAGCCGGGTTTTAGATATGACAACTTGTTTTGAATTTCAATCCAGTAGCGGGCAATTCAGTAGCGGGCGCGTTGCTGCTTTAGCAGGTGGTTTATTTTTCGCAATGTCGAGCTTTGCGTGCAGCGTTGCCGGGCATACGCATCATGCCAAAGCAGCGAACGTCACTGTGCCAGCAGATAGTTCACAGTGGGTAGGCCCCGGCTATTCTGGTACTTGGCACGATCCAACTCGGCCGGGTGAGGGTTTTGTATTGGAGATATTGGATAACGGAAAAGCGCTAGCCGTTTGGTTTACCTATCCTCCGCCGGGCAGCCCGGCAAAACAAGCCTGGGTGATTGCCCAGGAGGGCGTAGTGGAGCGCAATCGCATTCGCTTTAGCAACGCGCTAACCACGCGCGGTGCGAAATTTGGTCCAGGCTTTGATCCAGCTGCGGTACAAGTTTTGCCGTGGGGCTCGCTAGATTTCGAGTTCTCAGGCTGTAACAGCCTGCGCGTCAACTATGCAGGGCCGGCTGCCTGGGGCTCTGGTGTATCAAATTTGGAGCGACTAAGTACTTTAGACGAGTTGAGTTGCACTGGAAAAAGTAAACTCGGCAGCGCTGGCGCACGCACGATTGCCGGGTTAAAACAGCGCAGCGGATCTTGGTTTGACCCCAGCCACTCGGGTGAGGGCTGGATGTTTCAAGAATTGAACGATGGCCGCGCAGTCGGGTTTTGGTTCACCTATGACGCCCAGGGTGAACAAGCGTGGACTATCGGCTTCGCCGAGCAAGCCGGTGCCAATATGCGGATGGACAACGTCTTGCGCCCGATAGGCGGGCGCTTTGGTAGTAATTTTGACCCTGGCACCGTTGTCGTGCAGCCCTGGGGAAGCTACCAAGCCGAATTTTCTAGCTGTGCGCGCGGCACAGTCAACTACCAATCCAGTCAGGCCGAGTTTGGCTCCGGTATTTTGAAGCCGACGCGGCTCACTCAGCTTTCTGGCGCGGTTTGCTTGGACGAAATTCCGAGTGTGCCAAACGCCCCGGTGTGGTCGCAGGCGGGGGTGATGCCGCGGCCGCTGTCTGAAACCCCGGCGGCAGGATCAGGTGACAAGGTTTACTTGGCGGGTGGTTATCGCACCGGAATTAGCTCGGTGCGCGATTTTAGCCAGTATTCAATCAGCACCAGCACATGGACGGAGCTACCGAAACTGCCGAATGCGCGTGACCACGCCATGGCAACTGAGTTCGAGGGTCAGATTTTTGTTTTTGGCGGCAACCAAAGCGATGCCAGTGACACCAATCCAGGTTGGCGCTTTGATCCGCAGCTGAACTCCTGGACGCCGTTGCCGCCTATGGTTTCCGGTGCCGCTAGCGGTAGCGCGCGGCTTGGCGGGAAACTGTATTTTGGCTCCGCTGAGGGCATTATTGCCGAGCTAGATCCCCACACATTGATCTCACGCACGCTTCCCACGGAAGTGCGCGCGTTACGCGATCACTCGCAGCTGATTGCCTTCCAGGGGGAACTTTGGCTGCTCGGCGGCCGGGGCCAAACCGGTGAAACACGTTTGGTTTCTATTTTTGACCCGGCCAGTGAAACTTGGCGCGCGGGCCCACCCTTGCGTGCTGCGCGTGGCGGGTTTGCTGCAGCAAGCGACGACAAAATGCTGATCCTGACCGGCGGCGAGGTTATCTATTCGGGCACGCGTGTCGTCGCTTCAACCGAGGTCATTGTCGCAGGCAGTCAAAGTTTTACCGCACTGCCAAACCTGCCCGTGCCTGTGCACGGGATGGGCGGTGTATTGCGCGAGCGCACGTTTATCGTTTTGGGTGGCTCAAAAAGCGCGGGTATTGCGGTCAATGGTGGTGAAGTGCAGGTTTTGCGCTGGGGGCAATAAAACATTCCGTTTGCGACAGACGGCAATCTCGACTACTCCGGCAAGATTGATTGCTTAAAACTGTTCCCATTTGGCGCTACACTTGCGCGCTTGCAGCCGGGCAAACGCGGCGGGAGCGCGTAAACCGATGGCCGCCTACGAATTTCAAGCACAAGATGCCAGCGGCAAAACGAGCCGGGGCGTTATTCAAGGCGACAGCCCGAAATCGGTGCGTTCACAGCTGCGCGAGAAGGGTTTAACGCCGCTGGAAGTCAGCGAAGTTCGGGAAAAACCCAGCGCCGCTAGCAGCACGCGCGCTTCGGTATTTCAAAGCAGCTTGTTTCAGCGAGGCCTCAATGGCGCGCAGCTGGCAATTTTGACGCGGCAATTTGCGGTCTTAATGAAAGCGGGCCTGCCATTGGATGAAGTGCTGCAAACCTTGGCGGAACAGAGCGAGAATGATTCCGCTAAACGCATGTTGTTGGCGATTCGTGGTCGCATGTTGGAAGGCTCAACCTTGGCCGCGGCACTAGCTGAGTTTCCCAAAACCTTTGATACGCTCTATTGCGCCAGCGTTGCGGCGGGTGAGCAGTCTGGGCACTTGGATACCGTACTTGAGCGATTGGCGGACTACTGTGAAAACAGCGCCGGATTGGCGCAAAAGCTAATGCTAGCGCTGCTGTATCCGGTGCTGCTGGCGCTGGTAGCGGTGGCGATTGTCACCGGGCTTTTAGGTGTAGTCGTGCCGCAGATTAGCCAAGTATTTTCCCAGTTTGATCGCGAATTGCCGCTGATGACGCGTGTTATGTTGGCCCTTTCTAGCCTGGTTTCAAACTATGGCAGTTGGATTTTTTTCGGCCTGCTGGCGCTGCTGATCGTCTTTATTTTTGCCTTACGCACCGAGTCATTTCGCGCGCGTTGGCATGGTTTTTTGCTGCGTTTGCCTTTGATCGGCGCGTTATTGCGCGGTGCGCAGGCGGCGCGTTTTGCCCGCACGATGGCCATTTCCACCAGTGCATCGGTGCCCGTGTTAGAAGCCATCAAGCTCAGCACCCAGGTGGTCAGCATGTTGCCAATCCGTGCCGCACTAAATGAAGTCTATAAGCAGGTGCGCGAGGGCTCGACCTTGAGCAGCGCCTTGCGTGACACCAAGCAGTTTCCGAATTTATTAGTTCGCCTTGCTGGCTCGGGTGAAAAAAGCGGCTCACTGGAAGCCATGCTGGATCACGCCGCCGCGCTGATCGAGAAACAGGTACAAAGTAAATTGGCGACCTTAGTGGCGCTCCTCGAACCGGCAATGATTTTGCTGATGGGTGCAGTGGTGTTAGCGATTGTGTTGGCCATTTTGCAACCAATTTTTGAGATTAACTCCCTGTTGGGCGGCTCAGGCTAATGGGGCTAGCTTATGGCGAAATATAGGCCGCGTAACGATGTGCCTGCAAAAGCTGACGCTAAGCCGATAGCAGCCGCGATGCCACACGCGCCGCAAAACGAATCTACGACGTCATCAGAGGCGAAATCCGGTACCAGCATTCGCTTTGAAAGCGTCACAAAACGCTTTGCCTCCGGTTTCCAAGCCTTGACTGAGCTAAGTTTCGAGTTAGCGGCGGATGAAATGGTGTTTGTCACCGGCCATTCTGGCGCAGGCAAAAGCACCTTGCTGCGCATGATTGCCGCGATTGATCGCCCCACCAAAGGCACCGTTTATGCGCTCGGTCAGCCGGTGAGCCGTTTTGCGCCAAGCTCAGTGCCTGCGTATCGGCGTCAACTGGGCCTGGTTTTTCAAGACCACCGATTGTTGTTTGACCGCAGTGTCTATGAAAACGTCGCCTTGCCGCTGGTGGTGGCGGGCGTGGCGCACAAAGACATAGGAAAACGCGTGCGCGCTGCACTAGACAAGGTCAATCTGGGCAGCAAAGAACGGGCGTTGCCAATTACTTTAAGCGGCGGCGAACAGCAGCGCGTTGGTATTGCGCGCGCTGCGGTTGCAAAACCACAGATCATTTTGGCTGACGAACCTACCGGCAATCTGGATCCAGAATTATCGGAAGAAATCATGCAGCTATTTGTCGAATTCAATCGCGCCGGTACCACGGTGGTTGTCGCCAGCCACGACTTGCACCTAGTGCGCAAGTTGGAAAAGCGCGTTCTGGTGCTTGATCATGGCAAATTGATTGATGATTTTCGGCCCGCCGAGCAACGTAGCCGCACTACGAGTATACAAAACGAGCAGGACTGGCATGACTGAACTCCACACGGCGCCAATCAAGCAATCCGCCCTGCGTGCGTGGCTGCGCAGTCATGCTTATGGGCTGCTTTCTAGCCTAGGCCGGTTTGTGCGTCAGCCGTTCAATCATTTGCTGACGCTGGGCGTGTTGGCGCTGGCATTAGCCCTGCCTACGCTGGGGCATTTGAGCTTAAAGAACCTCAAACACCTTTCCGGTGCACTCAGCCAACCGGGCGATGTCAGTCTGTTTTTGAAATCAGAGGTCGGCGCAAGCCAAGCGCAAACGCTGCAGGATCAAGTGGCGTTAATGTCTGGTATAAGCGGCGTCAGCATGAAAACGCCGGAGCAGGCGTTGGCCGAATTTCGTGAATTGACCAGTTTCACGGATGCGCTCAATGTCCTTGAGGGTAATCCGCTGCCCTATGTTTTAGTGGTGACGATGGCGGCTGGAACCCTA
>JANNYA010000154.1:0-1987 GCA_031409855.1 Rhodanobacteraceae bacterium
TCCAGCTGCACTCGCGCAAAGTACAGCCAATTGCAATGGTGCAACGCCAGAACAAGCTCTCTGGATTCCCGCCAAAAGCACGCGGGAATGACGAACTCAGTAAGCACGCGGGAATGACGAACTCAGTAAGCACGCGGGAATGACGAACTCAGTAAGCACGCGGGAATGACGAACTCAGTGCGCCGTCGCCCCATTAATATCGAATCAGCGAAAACTACCGAGATTCCCCTTCAGTTTGTATGGCACCCGGCGTGACCACTGGCCTATAGCGTCGCCGTGTTTAGGTGTTATAGTTAACTACAACACCTGGATTCAACGAGGAACTAGAGATGAACATGATCAAGTTAGGTCACGGCCTAATTGCGTTGGCGGCGATCGCGCTAATGCTAGCGAGTGCTCTGGTCAGCGCCGCTGCGCAAACCGTTTCGGAGGCACAGACTGAGGCAGGGCTAACAACCGCAAACGCTTCAACTGTCTCGCCTGATCGCGCTGTGAGTGACGTGCAGAAATTTTTTCCCGCGTCGTTTCGCTAGGAGTATGTCGATGCAAGCGCAATGGCAAGACACACCCTGGAACGATTCCCAACCAATTTATCGGCAGCTTAAAGCCAAGCTGCTGGACATGATTTTAGATGGCCACGTGGCCGAAGGAGAGGCAATGCCGTCCGTTCGACAGATTTCCCTGGATATGAAAATTAACCCGATTACCGTAATCAAAGCAGTGCAGGAATTAGAAGGCGAGGGTGCGGTGGAAAAACGCCGTGGCTTGGGCATGTTTGTGCGTGATGGTGCGCGGGAAACCCTGCGGGCACAGGCGCGCGAGGATTTCTTGACGCGCGAATGGCCGCCGATTGCGGCGCGCTTATCGCGCCTTGAAATTCATTTGAGCGACTTGTTTCAAACACCTGCGGCACAAAAATTGGAGTTACGCTCATGAGAGATCCGAATGAAATGGCGCCCGCCAGCGACGTGCAGCGCCCGATGGTTAGCGCGCGTGATCTGCGTAAATCTTACAAAGGCAAAGCCGCGCTTGATGGCGCTAGTTTTAGTATTCGCGCTGGCCGTATTGTCGGTTTGATTGGACCGAATGGCGCGGGTAAAACCACCGCAATCAAGGCCCTGTTGGGCCTGACCCGCGTTGAAGGTGAGCTCAAAGTGATGGGTTTGGATCCATTTGTGCAGCGCGAACAGCTGATGGAAGAGGTGTGTTTTATCGCCGACGTCGCCATTTTGCCGCGCTGGGCGCGTGCGAAAGACTTGATTGACTACACGGCGGGCGTGCACAAGAAATTTGATCGCAAGAAATGCGAGGCGTTTTTAGCCGGTACCGACGTCAAGCTCACTGCGCGCGTGGGCGAGCTTTCCAAGGGCATGATCGTGCAGCTGCATTTGGCCTTAATTATGGCGATTGACGCGAAACTTTTAGTGTTGGATGAGCCGACCTTGGGCTTGGACATTTTGTATCGCAAGCGCTTTTATGAGCAACTTTTGGGCGATTACTTCGATGAAAGCCGCACGATTTTGATTACAACGCACCAAGTTGAAGAAATCGAGCCGATTTTGACCGATGTGTTGTTTATCAATCACGGCAAAATCGTGCTGAATGCGCCGATGGAAGAGTTAGCCGATCGCTATGTCCAGCTCAATGTTGAGTCAGCACAAATTGAAGCCGCGCGTGCATTGGGCCCGGTTTCAGAGCGCAAACTTTTGGGAAAATCGCAGATGCTGTTTGATGGCGTGGATCGCGAACGACTGAAGTCGTTTGGCGAGTTATCGCCGCCGAGCTTGAGCGAGCTATTTGTTGCCACGATGAGCCGTTAATTGCAAAACCAATAAAATTCAGAGGTAGTTATGTCGACGATGAAAAGATACTCAGCGCTGATCAAGCGCGAACTAGTAGAACACCGCCGCAGCGTGCTTTATGCCGCGCCCATTATGGCGGTGGTAATGTTTGTACTGATGCTTGCGGGTGGCGTTTGGAACGGTAT
>JANNYA010000155.1:0-2238 GCA_031409855.1 Rhodanobacteraceae bacterium
GAGATCTCTCCTCTTTAAGAGATAAGAGCCCAAGTAGACCACTTGGTTGATAGGTGCGGTGTGGAAGTGTGGCAACACATTGAGCTAACGCATACTAATGACTCGAAGGCTTGATCATATAACCCTAAGTTCATTTGCCCCTAAGTTAATTAGGAATCAGCAAATCAAGATTCAAAGTCCTCAACGACTCTTCACCAAAACGCAGCTCAGTCACCAAAATGACTTAGCCGCAACCGCAACATGAGCTCCAAGCTCAACCCTTTTGCTTGGCGACCATAGCGGTGTGGTCCCACCCGATCCCATCCCGAACTCGGAAGTGAAACGCACCAGCGCCAATGGTAGTGTGCATCTAGCACGCGAGAGTAGGTCATCGCCAAGCACTTTAATCGCATCAACAAATCGCCCTCTAATCGAAAGACTAGAGGGCGTCTTTGTGTTTGAAAATGTTAAATTCCGCGTTGAAATTTCATGCGAACCGCGAATCCGTTAGCGTGGGCTACAAATCTGGCTACGCCATTTTTGGGTGTAGCTACTTTGGCTCAGGTCGCTGCGCTGCGTGAGGCGAATGATCGCGTTGTTGTCCGGTTCGTACTGGCCCACATGGTTGGCAAGCGCGCCGCCTTGAAAATTTAGCCGCATGATGGATTTGTCATAGCTATAGCTGCCGCCTTCGCCAAGATTGGTGCGGTACCGACTGCCATCAAAAGTAATCGTCTGAGTTAGCGTATAGCGCCCGCTGAGGAACACGCCACATCCGTAGCTGCCCGCTCGCGGGCCTCTAGCTGTGGAGGTGTCAGCAACTGGCGCAGCGTCTGGCGGCGGCGCAGGATTGCTTTGGCCAAGCTTGTTTGGCGGAGTAGCAGAGAGCCGACGCATATTGGCCTCCGCGTAATACGAGTCTTGTGCGAATTTATCGTGCTTGATCAGATAGTAACCTGCGTAGCTGGCACTACCGATCTTGACTACGGTGCCATCGTACCAGTCGATATTCCAGCCCTGAACGCGTTCACCGATGCTAAATGCGCCGACTACTGTGGGCGTGTTGGCACTCGCTAATGATGCGTTATCGACTGGTGCTGCTGCGTCTGTCGGGGCATCAGTAGAAATCGCATTTGCTGGCCGCACGTCGCCGGGTTTGAAGTAGCGGCTAAAGCCGGTACGTTCGTTGTAGCTGCCATCTTCGCTACGGTAAAGTACCAAAATACCCGAGCTGTCCGAACGTAAAACCTTGCCGACAACATCCCAGCTGCCATAGGCATTCACCTCAACGATTTGCCCAGCTTGCAGCGCTTGTGCTTGAACCGCGCCGATCGCCAGTAGTATCCCAGCTAAGGAGGCGAGTGATCTACAGAGCGATAAAGTTTGCATGACTGCTCCCTGATGGGTGGCGAACATTAATCATACGGCGCTGCAGTTTTGCGCGCAATCGCCGTGCTTTGACGCGATCAACAACCCTCCGAAATTGATCCGAGTCATATTCTAATTTGCCAGCGCACCTGCGCCAGCACCGGCACCTATAACATCGTAATCCGTGGAGATACGTTAGGCACGAGTGCAGCCTTTGCGGGATGATGGGTAAGCACCCCGGGCATTGTGGCGGTACAAGCCGGATCTAGACAGCCGCTTATTTATCGGATTTCCAAACACTCAAGGTGCGCGCAGATCCCGGTTTTCAGGATCGACTAAGTTCATTTGGTCAAGCCCGGATAGGCATGCCTGTACACACGTGCCCTCAGATTTCAATGCTTGGTAACGGCGTGAGCCAACCCGGTTTATACTCGCGCAAAAAATCAACTTCGAAAATTACGTGGGAATCAACTTGAACGAAAAAATTACTAAAACGAAAGCGCCTGCGGCCAAAAAAGCGACAGTAGCTAAAACTGCGCCGGTGAAAAAGGCTGTGCCAATCGTGGCCGCGTCGGCGCCAGCAAGTGTTTTAAAAGCGGTGGCGAAAAAAGCCGTCGCAAAAAAAGTTGCGGCAACTGTGTCCACGGCGAGAGCCGTCGCCCAAAAGGCCGTTGCAAAGAAAGTGGTCGCCAAAAAGGCGCCTGCAAAGAAAGCAGTTGCAAAAAAAGCAGTTGCTAAAAAGGCTGTTGCAAAGAAAGTAGTCGCGAAAAAGGCCACCGCTAAGGCGTTGAGCACCGGTAAGAAACCATCTACAACCGGCCTGCCCGTGCGTGTCAAAGCCGTCGTCAATGTATTGCTTGAGGCGGTTTTGAAGGCGCTGGACGATATGAA
>JANNYA010000156.1:0-17757 GCA_031409855.1 Rhodanobacteraceae bacterium
GCGTGGCAGGTGTGCAGCCCGCTTCGCGACTGCACACCAACCACAACAGGGTGGGTCGTTCCAGCGGCGTCAAGGGTTCGCTTCGCCGCGTACTCACCCGTTCGGTGCCCATGGCGCTAGCGCGCCATGCGCGCCGCTGCGGCTTGCGTGCGCGCCCTTGACCCCGCTTCCACTCGGGCCACAGCAAATTCCCAGGCGCGCGCTACACTCTGATCTTTAACGCCAGCAACTCAACAAAACAAACCTTGATTTTTGCTTTGCTCAGGCTCATACCTGGATTGGAAAATACTGCTCCGCAAAGTCCAAGTGAGACTGCGCACACGTTTGGTCTTTTTGGACGGGCGTTCAACACAGGCACTGAGTCTGCAAACGGAACTTCTGCGGCTGGGTCTATTCGCCCGAGTTCCCGAGCGAGGGCGTAAACTTGCTTAAGCTCGGACAGGGTTGGCTGCTGCGATTTCAGTTTGCTGTCTAACGTTCCCGATGAGAAAATATAGTTGTACACCTCTGACATTTGATGAATAGTTGGTTCTGTTTTGGCCGTCTTATTGTTTTCAACAAAACTTTCTTCCAGGGGATTTGCGGATTCGCCAGCCGCAAAATTGAAGTCTGAGGCGTAGCATGCTGCGGACAGCACCATGCAAAGAGCTAGGGAAAGCTTGGTTTTGATAACAATTGAACTGCGCATGCTTTTCATTTTTGTTCTCCATTTTTTGTTTTAAAACCTGAGTTTCAGCCCATTGCAACCATCCAATATTATATTGGAAAACTTGCTTTGGTGGCTGACGGCTCCTCGCCGCCCAATCAGTTACGCACTCCAACCAAAAATAATCAAAACGATTAACTGCGATTCGCAATTTTTAGGATGTAATCGTTAATTAGACGGCGTTTTCCCAGGGTTTAGCCTGTTTAGTCGCACACAGTCGTGAGAAATCGTGAACTTTTGACCCGCGCTGATATTTTGCGATTAATTCCCACACGGCGCTCTAATTGCGCGTTAAAACTATTCAATAAGAATCGCTTTGCTTTATTTATTAAGCCATGGATTAATTAGGACCAGGCGGCTTTAAGGTAATTACTAGCCTTTGCGTGCCGCCACACCTTATTTAATTGTCTGGGGAACATAATGAAAAGCGTTGCGGCCTACTCAGGACTATTGGAAAACCCATCAACGCGCGACGGTGCAAATTATTGGCACCGCGTTTTGACGCTGATTTCGACGCTAATGCGCGGCGGTCACGAGGGCGCGCGGGCCGTTACGGCGGATAAAACAGCCGCTGAGCTTGCCACCGTGCGGGCGCAGCTGGCGGCGATGCAGCAGGCCAACTTAGCGCTCAAGCAGCGCCTTGCGGCGGCGGCAAGCGCAGTGGAATTTGCGGAACTGGCGGCGCTGGCCTACACCGATTGTTTAACCGGCTTAGCGAACCGGCGCGCGTTGTTAAGTGCCGCTCGGCGCGAAATTGCGCGCATGCAGCGCACCGGCCGCCCCGCCTGCGTGGTGATTGGGGATATTGACCAATTCAAAGCATTCAATGACAACTTTGGCCATGCTGCAGGCGATGCGGTGCTGCGACTTACCGCAGAAACGCTCAGCGCACACACGCGCAGCACCGATACCGTCGCGCGCTGGGGCGGTGAGGAATTCGTGCTGCTGTTGCCGGAAACGGACTTGCCAGCGGCGCGGGTGGTGGCGGAAAAGTGCCGACTAGCGGTGCAGGCGCAAAACTCGGCACAAGCGCAACTGCCGCGCGCGGTCACGATGACCTTGGGCGTGAGCCTGATTAGCCCGGACGAGGCGATAGAAACCGCGATTGCGCGTGCGGATGCGGCGCTTTATGACGGCAAGGCGCGTGGGCGAAATCGGGTGGTGGTGCGGTGAGCGGTGCGCTTCAAACTATATGGTGAATGCAAATCGATCCCACAGGGATCGCAGAAGGTAGCCGGTGTGTCGCAGGCGCAAAGCGCCGAAGACCCTCTCAGAAAGTCATTTCGCTGCAAAGTCGGTATGCCACATTAGGCGTTGTTCGGCACTTCAAAAAGCCTCTCGCAATTGTTAATAACCTGACGTTTTAACGGAATGTCTTTTTCGCATACCTACGGCGAAATGGCTTTCTGAGGAGGTCGGCAGGATCAAGCCGCCAAAACTTCTCGAACTACTTCAGGGCGCGCGACTGCTAGTCTAATTAGCGATATCGCCGCACCACTGGGCTTCTTGGTGCCTTGTTCCCAGCCTTCTAACGTGCGTTTTGACACGCCCAGCATTTTCGCAAACTCAACTTGCGTCATCCCTAACTTGTCGCGCGCATGTTTAATCGGCGAGAAGGCGACTCGGAAACGGCCTTCTTTAAAATCGCGTATCCCGCGAAGGATTTGCAGCCCGAGCTCTTCTCCAGTCATCGTGTCATTTTCGTGTTCAGTTTTCATCGAATGCGTCTTTTAAAGCGCGCAACAGGTGCGCAGGAATGTTGCCTTGAACGGTTTTGGCGTAAACCGTCAACAAAACTACCCAGCCGTCACTCAAATAATTCACATAGATGACGCGCGCACCACCGCTTTTACCTTTTCCAGGAAGCGCCCACCGAAGTTTGCGGCACCCGTCGCTTCCGGGGATCACCGCACCAGCGAATGGGTTGTCAGCCAGGAAGCAAACTAGCTGAGCAATTTCCACATCTGTCAAAAGCGCAACGGCGCGCGATTGAAAATATTCGGTTTCAATAACGGTATACATACGAAACAATACGCCCAGGGCGTACTAAATGCAACAACACTGCGCGATAACGTAAAAGGCATCCACAGTGTGGTGATTGGGGATATTGACCAATTCAAAGCCTTCAATGACGACTTTGGCCATGCTGCAGGCGATACGGTGCTGCGACTTACCGCCGAAACACTAGCCACACATACGCGCGCCACCGATACCGTTGCGCGCTGGGGCGGTGAGGAATTTGTGCTGCTGTTGCCGGAAACGGACTTGGCAGCGGCGCGGGTGGTGGCAGAAAAGTGCCGCCTAGCAGTAAGTGCGCAAACGTCAGCACAAGCGCAACTGCCGCGTGCGGTCACGATGACCTTGGGCGTGAGCCTGATTCGCCCGGACGAGGCGATAGAAACTGCAATTGCGCGTGCGGACACGGCGCTTTATGAGGGCAAGGCAAGTGGGCGTAATCGGGTGGTGGTGAGCGGTGGATGATTCAAGCATCGTTTTCGTCTTGCAAAACAGCTTCGTAATCTTGACCGCCGTAATAAATGCCAAGAATCGAAACACAATCACCATCGACATCAAATGCAATCGCTGCACGCTTTTTATAGTTTGTGATGCGCAAGCCTTTTCGAATGTCATCACGCCTCGTGCCGAGCAACGGAAATTGCTCGAAGCTTTCGCAGTAGGTGATAATTGCATGGGTGTAGCGCTCTGCAATATCCGGCGTCGCAGCCAGTGCGATATGGCGGTACAACGCCAATAGCTGCGCTTGCGCTTCCGGCGCAAAGACAACACGATAAAGCATTAAATTTTTGCACGCTCGGCGGCAAGACGCTGACGCACCTGATCGGCGCACACGGCACGTGATGGATCGGATTTCAGTGCATCAAATGCGGGCCGAACCTGTTGTTGCAGCCACTGCTCTACCGCGCGGTCACGCGCCATCAAGGCGCGCAAACCGTCGCGAATCACTTCACTCTCTGTCGCGTATTCGCCTGCCGCTACCCTGGACTTAACCATATCGGACATTTCGTTGGGCAAGGTGATGCTGAGTTGTTGGGTCGTTCGCATAGGGCCAGGCAAATCAGTAAATAGGATTCAATCCTACTGCTGTCAGTAAATTGTCGCAAGGCACTTGCCCGTGATTTGGCCTCTGCCGCCCCACAAAATGTTCAAGCTGAGTGTTCAAAGCGCCACATAGCGCGCCCAAAACTCGCAATAGCTTTTGCGGTAATCGCTAACGGGCGCGACCGCTAGGCTATTCAACACCGCACTCTGGCGGGTGCTGTCATAGCGCGGCCAGGAATAGCCAAGTGCCACACCCGGGTCGCCATTACGGGCAAAATTGATCCAGGCGTTTTGCATTTTCGTGCGCATATTAAGCTCTGCACTCAGGGCATTTGCACGCTCGAACAGAAAAGTAATGTCAATGCCGTGAAATGCACCTAGCGGTGCCAATTGCGGGTCGGGTAGCCTTTGCGTCAGCGCGTAGTGATAGACCTTATTGCCAACCGCCGCATGATCCGCAGCGGCGCGGCGATTCGCACAAGTGAAACGCAGATCATCGACGATATCTTGATAGGCGCGCTGCGGCGTTGGATAGTCTTGCACCGGATATTGCGCCAAAACTAAGCCCGCAATGGTCGGAAACTGGCTGCGCACCAAGGCCTCGTAACCTTCAGCCGTGCTGGGCAAACCGGAGGCAGGATTGGTCGAGGTACTCTCGTCCTCATTCACACCCAGCATGAACGGCACTGCTGCCGCGCGCCCCGCCGCAACCGCGGTTGCGGGCGATTCGGTGAGTACAAAACCATCTAAGTTGAGGCCGTAAGTCTCGCCAACAGCCGTTCCCGTTAAATTTAAGACGGCGTTGGACGCGGTAAATAAAGCCTGCGCACTCAAAGCGCGCAAGCAGCTGCGCTGATCTGGCACACCGGCGCAGCCCGCGTTCGCAGCGATGCGATCGCCTTGAGTCAACGACGCTTCAATAGTGCTGGGTGCGCGCAAGCAATTGCCACTTTGCGAAATTACGCGAGCAAATAGGCTGCGTGCTGCGGGTGTGGTAAGCAGCGCGCAGGTGCTAACGCCACCGGCGGACTCGCCAAAGATCGTGACCAAATTTGGGTCCCCGCCAAACTGGGCAATATTGTCGCGCACCCATTTGAGGGCGGCAATTTGATCAAGCAGCCCATAATTCCCGGCTGAAGGTTGATCCAGCGCTTCACCCAACATTGCGCGCGGTGCCAGATAACCAAAGGCACCCAGTCGGTAGTTAATACTGACCAGCACCACGCCCTTATTCGCGAAAGCACTGCCGTCATAAATCAAGCGCGTACTGATTTGATCTGCCGCCGAACCAATCGTCAGGCCGCCGCCGTGGATCCAGACCATTACCGGCAACAATTGCGCCGACTCAGATGCCGTTGGCTGCCAAATATTGAGCTGCAAACAGTCCTCGCTTTGCGTCAGCGGTGCTGAGGTAAACAGCGATTGCGCAGCGGGCTGCAAACAGCCGGGGCCAATGCTCTGCGCGGTGTAAGTCTGCGCGCGTAGATTTGCCTTTTGCGGCGCGCGAAAACGCAGCGCTGCCACCGGCGGCGCAGCATAGGGAATATTCAAAAAGCGCTCGACGCCAGTTTCGGCGCGTGTGCCGCTGACTAAGCCTTGCGCGGTCGCACGAACTTGTGGCACTGGGCGCGGCGTTGATAACAGCGCCAGATCTCCGCTGCGCGTGAAGTTGGAATTTGCATCGTAACGCAGCGTAATTTGCAAACGATTCGCGCCGGATGCATTGGCCTGCGGGGTACGCAGGGTTAACTCTGCGCGGCCTACCGGTAGCTCACTCAATTTTGAGGTCGGGCAGCCAAAACACGTCGTCGTCAGTGTAAAAAAATCCAGGCCTTGCGCAAAACCGTTGACGGCGGCATTGGCAACCGCCCAACGCGGATGACCGGCCGCATCATAAAAATAGAAGGCTTGAAAGGTTTGAGTACCAGCAGTGGCCGGAAAATAGTGCGTTACTAAGCCCCAGCCCAAATCTGGATCGCCACTGGCTTGGGGCATGTACCAATGCCCGTTTAATGCTGATTCCGCCACCGACGCCGCTGGCAACAAGGGTTCCAAACACCACACTTGACTACCCTGCGGCACGCTAAAACGAAACTCCAGTAGGCTCGTAACGCCGGGGCGCGCGATGCCGTCACTGCAGCTAGTGACCGGTGCAAGTGAAAAACTACCAATCACTTGTGCATCCGGCGGCGCGGTGAACAGTTTGCGAAAACGCGTCAACGTGCCAGCGGGCGCGGCAGTATCCGGCGTTTGCAGCCACAGCCACTCAGGCTTGCCGTCGCTGGCATAAGTATAAAAGGTGCCGAATAAAGTGCCACTCGCGCGATTTAGATCAAGCCCATGCCCAGCATGCGTGCGGTCGTACCACTGGCCGGATGCGGGCCCGGCAGCAAAGGTAAATGGGCTGACTAAGCTGATGCAAAGTAGCCAACAGGCCGTGAGAGAAAAGCGCAGGGTCATTGAAAACTCCGGAAATCGGGCGCGGGCGAGCTAGAATTTACTGAGCAAGCATAACGCTGAGAATCGCAATCGGTTGACCTTACATGTGCAAGCTTCAATCAAGGCGTGTCGCTAAAAACCGAATACACCGGGTAGCGCCGCCATTCCGGCTCGTGATGACGCTTACCCTGCGCAAAAATAAACTCCAGCACCGCGTTTTGATCCGCCAATTGCTCTGGATGCTGCAATTTCCATTGCTCGAACTTAGCGTTTAACTCCGCATCTTCCTGCAGCATTTCCAGCGCACTGTCCTCGAAAATATAGTCAGAAAAGGCTTCCTTCTTTTCCAATACGCTGTTGAAAAAGCCCCATCTAAAAAAACTGTCATGCGCCTGCGGCTCCAAAGTTTCCACCGCGTAGCGCGCATTAGGCTGTTGCAGATACAGTAAATAGTCTCCGGCGCGGGCATGAATCACCTCGGATCGGGGCTGCAGCTCGATTTCATCGTGAAACATGCGGCCTTCGTAAGCACGGCTGCGTGATTGCACGGACAAAATCTGATAGCTCTGTACTGAAAACGTCTGGTCGGCGTCCAAGCGCTTTAGCTCGATCTGGTTCCAAATCAGTCGCTCAATCACTTCGCGCCATGCTTGCGGAATCAAATAGGCTTTCGGCGTTTTGACCTCTAGCGCAGTATTGAAGTAGTTGAAATACGCAATATCCGCGTGCCAGGGCTGAGCGCGATCATAAGCTAAGCGCTGATAGTTGCCGACCTTACTCGGACGCTGCACCGCCTTGAAACCCTTAAAGTTGAATTTCGAGTGGCGGCTGTAATCCGCCTGCCAACGCACTGGCCAAATTGACTTTTCCGCAGCCAAGCACTTCGCTTGCACACGTAAACTTTGAATCTGCGCGGAATTCGCCACAGTAAATTGCAAAATCGTCTGCACCAATGCCCGCATTGCGGCATAGCGATCCGCATACGGTTTAAGCATGTGCGTTTCTGGCATAAACCCCAGCGTGTGATGTAGTGCCGCATAGCCGGTCGAAAAACGCGGCGTCTCTAAAAAATCTTCAATGCCATCATCTGGCGTCACTTTGACGGGATTGACATAAGGGCACGTCGGCCAACCGCGCACTGCCATTTCTTGAAAAATGGCCGGCACCATGGAGTCACGCAAAAATGTGCCCAACGCGCCACCCAGCTTGTCCGCTTGGGTTTGAATCAAGGTCATCGTATAGCTGTAGTCAGCGCCGTTCGAGGTATGGGTATCGACCATCACATCTGGATCCCAGGCGCTGAAAAAGCGATTGAAAACCTGCGCGCTCAAACTATCGCACTTAATGAAATCACGATTCAAATCCAAATTACGACTGTTCGCGCGAAAACCAAACTGCTCCGGGCCATCTTGGTTCACGCGTGAAGTATTTTGCCGATTGAGGCTGCCATCAACGTTATAGATCGGAATAAATAAATACGCCGTTTGCGCCAACGCAGCTAAACGTTGCGGCTGCACGCAGAAATCCCGAACCTGCGCCATACAGACATCAATCCCTTCCGGTTCGCCCGGATGGATGCCGTTGTTATTGAAGAAAATGGGCCGCCCTGCCCCCTTTAACTGACCACGCTCAAAAATGCCATCAGCGCTAACTACTCCAGCGTGGATCGGCACGCCAGCGTCCGACGTACCGATCTGCGAAAAATGCAGCACGTTCGGAAAATCTGCGGCTAATTTTTGATAAAACGCGATGCAGTCCGACCACGTGGTTGTTTGGTTTTGATTGCCTTGCTCAAACGGGGTTGAATAGGTGGTTTGTGGATGGGCTGACATGGGCTTGACCGGGATTTGGATGCGGGCAATAGTGCCATGTTGTGCAGGTTCGACAGCTTGTGCCGAGACAAAATTGCCTGCGGCATATAGGCCCAAATTTCTCCAGAATAAAAGCTCGCGTTTACGAACCCTGCGCCATCACCTGCTGGGCAGCGCGTGCTAAGAAACCGCTGCGGCTTTCGCCGCGTGCGCGGGCGTATTCGTCCACACGCGCCAAAACCCGCTGCGCCAGCGTAATGTTGATTTTCTCAGCCTTTCCTTGGTAGCGGCTCAAATCCACCTCCACCACCGCCCAAATTCCACCCACGTAGTCGGTATTACGCTGATGCTCCGCGATCGCACGGGCCACCGGTAGGTCTAGCCCCTCTTCAGTTAGCCCTTCGGCGTGCAAGTCAATCGCTTCCTTTACCGATTCCATGGCTTCGTCAAAGGTATCGCCCGCCGAAAAACAGCCGGGCAGATCGGGCACCGTCACGCCGTAGCGAATGTTGTCATCGGTGTGCAACACGATTGGGTAGCGCATGGGGTTCTCCGTTATTTCCAGCCCGCTTGTTTGCGAATGCTGTTGAGGGTGCCTTTGGGAATGTCTTTGTCGGGGTGCTTGACCGTCACCAAGCCGGGAATAGTGGGATGCTTGAACTGGTGATGTGAGCCTTTCACCCGCGCCAGTGTCCAGCCATCTTGCGCCAGTTGTTTGATGACGTCTTTGCTATTCATGGTGGTTATTGTACCCACCAAAAAACAATCGTCAACACTATAACCACCGATCAGGCTCTAAAAAGCGGCGTATTCCGTGTTCGGCGAGACTCATTTGCCGTGTCGCCTGTTCGGCGAGACTCATTTGCCGTGTCGCCTGTTCGGCGAGACTTGTCCTCGTGGCGTCACTCGCTTACAAAATCGGCAGCCCCTGCAGCGCCAACTGCTGGCAAACATGCTGATAGCCAATGTGCTCTTGTTCCAGGCGCAGGTTCGGGCGGATACGGTTATCACGCAGGTCATCATAAAGCGCGCGCTCGTCGCTGTGCAGGCGGTTTAAATCTATGCGTGTAGGCGTGGACTCGCTACCCCACAGTGCTTGATGCATCATCAGTGTTGCGCGATCCATTAGCACCGAACGCGCGTGCGGCAAATGCGCGCGCAGCTGATCGAGTATGGCAAAGCCATGCGTATCGATATCGCCCCAGTAGAGAATTTGACAGTGCGCCAGCCACGGCGCCTGCGCGAGCGCGGTAAAACCATAGCCTGCGCCAAAGATCGCAACGCTTGCCTGCGCCAGCGGTAGCGCTAAAAAATTAATCTCGTTTTCGGTGATCACCACCGTGCGAATGGGCAACTGCAAACGCGCAAAATTCGCGACATCCAGCTTCAAATCCGGGCAACTACAGCCCGGCAGCGTTGCGATCGCCGGATCCAGCACGCGCAGGCGTACGCGCGGCGCGATTTCGCGAAAGTAGTAGCGTGTGGCAAAGCCTGCTGCGCCGCTTGCTAGAGGATTAATCTGCGCGGGTGGCAGCATCAAATCAAACCATTCTGCCAGCACGCTGCGGTGGCTCTCGATAAATTTGCTGTGTACGCCAGGCACATCAACTTGACGCAAATACACACCCGGATTTGCCCGCGCTAGCCGCCAATCCAGCAGCGCCAGCAAACGTGGCCATTGATGCGCCAGTGCCAATGCCTTGAGCGGCTGCGCCGTCAACCACGGCAGCAGCGCCGGATACGAATTGCGCGTGCTTTCTATCAGTGCAATAAAAAGCTGCTGCTCGGCGCGCTTGTCTATCCACGCGCAGGCCTGATCCGCGCTATCAATCCAGGCTTTTACCGGCAGCTGCTGCTGACCGTGCACCCGATGTTTGAGATCTTGCCACTCAATGCGCAACCACGGGCAATTTGCCAATGTTGCAGCCCACAAACGCACCGCATCGAAACGCGCGCTGATCTCGCTGGAGCTAGGCGTGCTCAAGGCGAACGCCAGCGGGAATAGTGCAGCACTTTGGGCGTCCGGCTCAGCGTTTAGCGGTGTTTCGCTAGTCAGCAACGCACGCAGCAGCTCGCCGCGATCCCACAGCTTTTGCAGCTTGGCGAGTACATCTGCCGGGGTGCTCCAAGGCTTCATTTAGTGCTCGTGCACTGTAGGCACGATCGGAATTGTTGTCGACATCGCTACGCCGCCCGCCTTCTGCGCACGATACTCAGAAATACTTAGATTCCTAAGCGTCGAGGCTTTGCCACCTTCATTGTGGACGAAGCCAACGCTGGCGACGAACGGCTCGATAATGTGGATTTTCTGCAAGGGTGTCACGATCAACAGCTGCAAATTGAGCTGGCGAAACAGCTTCAAACCATAGTGCGCCGACTCGTCCGAGCCGCGACCAAAGGCTTCGTCAATCACCACAAATCTAAACGCGCGTGAGCGCACTGCACCCCATTCCAAGCCAAATTGATAGGCCAAACTGGCGGCAAGAATGGTGTAGGCCAGCTTTTCTTTTTGGCCACCGGATTTACCGGCAGAATCGGAATAATGCTCATGTTCCACGCCGTCCGCGCGCCAGCGTTCGCTGGCAGCAAACAAAAACCAATTGCGCACGTCGGTGACTTTGGCACTCCAGCGGCGATCCAATTCACTGGTGCCTTCACGCCCGCGCAACCGATCAATAATGGCTTTGACGCGCAAAAACTTCGCCTCGGAATATTGTGCATCTTCAGAGCCGGTCAGCGCGCCTTCGGTGCAGGCGCGCAGCTCGGATTGAAAATCGCGAATCTCAGCATCGCTGCTGTGCTGTGATTCAAGCACGATAAAGCGGCCGGGGTTGTAGTCAATCTCGCCTAAAGATTGGTTGATCTGGGTAATGCGCTCTTTAATGGTTTCGCGCCAGCGCGCGAGTTGCGCATTGAAGTTAGCGATTTCATTAATGGTGTTGACGTTGAGCAGCTCTTTGAAGCGTGCACGAAAACGTGGCAGATCGTCGCGACGCAGCGTTTCCAGCAGCGTTTGATATTCGTGTGCAGCTGCCACACTAGCATCGAATTCAGCCGTTTCTAAAGCGTAGCGGTCTTTAAATGCGGCCATCGCTTTGACGATTTTTTCCAGCAAATACGATAGCCGCTTTTGCGCGTTGTCCACGGCATCCTGCAGCCATTTACGCAGCTCGCTTTCGCGGTTATCGCAGGATTCCACGCTGAGCTGATGCTCGCCCAAGGCCTCGGCGCGCATGGCTTCGAGTGGGCCATGTAGGGCGGCGTCCATCGGGCTTTGTAGCCGCAATATCTGCAATTGCTGCTGCAGCGCTTCGCTATCAGCGCGGCGCTGCTCAAGCTTTGCGCGCTTGTCACGCGCCGCCTGGGTATCGCTTTCAGTTTGCTGCGCGCGCAGCTGCAATTCACGCAAACTTTGCTGCAATTGCTTGAGCACATCCGAACTGGCCTCAAGTGCTGCATGCTCGGCCTGCAGGCTGGCTACTTCCGCTGCAGCTGCGCCCCAATTCAAGGCCTCAAATTCACTGAAATCAATTAGGCGCATTAGCGCATCACGGCGCGCGCTCTGGGCACCCCGCGCCGTTTGCAAATCGGCTATTTGCGCGCCAAGCTCAGCCAGTTGCGTTTCCAATGTCGCCCGACGTTGCGCTAACGCGGCGACTTTGGCCTCATTGGTCCAGCCCAGCACGAAACGGCTGCGATCATTCAGCGCATGGCGATCATCTTTCTCATGGCGCCCGCTGGGGTCTTTCATTTGCCCCATGCGGGTCAGCGCGCGCGTTTCGCGGCGAAATTGTTCGGGCGTTTCGCAGCATGCAACATCAAATCGATGCGCCAGTTCGCGTGTCAGCCAATCGTAGTAAATACTGTCGGGCTTAATTTCGAGCTTGCGCACCAGCGAATCGCGGTGCAGTTCGGCCAAGTCTGCAGTGCGCCGATTGCGCACTTGAAAATACACCAGCCGCCCGCGCAAATGCTGGCTATCCACCCACGCAGCAACCGCCACATAGTGCGCATCGGGCACCAATAAGCTCAGGCCAAAGCCGCGCAATAGGCGCTCGCCAGCGCCTTGCCACTCACGCGCTTCGGCGCGCACTTGCAAAAGCTCGCCCACGAACGGCAGCGCTTCGGACGCAAGCCCCAAAGCCGCGCACAGTGCGGCGCGGATTTGAATCTGCGTTTCATCAATATTGCTGCGTCTGCGCCTTAGGCCGTCCAGCTCGATACTTAACGCCGCATGCGCTTTGCGCCCGTCGCTCAATTCCACGCTGCGTTCGGTCAGCACGTTGTTCAGCTCCGCGTCGCGTTCCTGCAACGCCTCGCGCTGCTCCGCGAAATCGCGCCACTGCTGCATGAATGCCACTTCGTCGGTGGCGCTGGGCTGCGCTAACACTTGCGTCAATTCACTATAAGCGGTGGCGCGCCGCCGCCGCTGATCGCGCAGTTGCTCGCTGCGCTGAATCTCCGCACTCAGGCGCTGCAGCCGGTCACCGCCGCTGGCTAGAATTTCTTGCTTGAGTGCGTCTTGCCCGTTTGCAAGCGTACTGCGATCGCGATCCAGCCGCTGCACGCGGGCATCCGTATGCTGCCATTCCTCCGCAAGCAGCGCTAAACGTTTATCCAGGAGTGCTAGTTTCAGCTCGGCAAAATAGCTGCGCAACGCATCACGGCAAAGGCGCAAATGCGCAAGTTCAAGCGCCAGCACTTGTTGACGCTCGCAATCGGCCACCAGGGGATTGAGCAAATCCAGCTGCGCTTGCGCTTTTTCCACCGCCTTGTGGGCGCTGTTGAGATCGTCAAAATGCCCGATCAACGCGGCAATACGCGGCGCCACTTCAAAGGGCCAAAGCATGTGATCGCGCACGAAATCGGTCAAATTACCGACCGATTTCATCGAAACGGTTTGCTGAAACAATTCCAACGCCTGCTCGTTTTTAATATCAAAGCGCCGCTTAAACCAGGCCGCGTACGGTGGAAAGCTATCGTTTAGCTCGCCGCCCTGTTGCCGCAAACGCTTGCGTAACACATTGATATCGCTGCCAAAATTGGCAAAATCCGCAGTGATACTAAGGGCACGTTCGCAGCCAAAGTAAAAGCGCGCAGGCTGGCCGCCTTGGCTGTCCTTCAGCCAAAATACCTGCGCCAAACTGACGAACTGATCGTAAGCGGCGTTATAAAACACCCCCAAAATCACCGAGTAATGACTGGCATCGCGCAAGCTCACGGGCCGTGCGGTGCCGGTGTATTCATGGCGTTCGGACTTGTAATGCCCCAGCACATACGAGCGCAAATTACGCTCCTGCTTTTCCGCGCCGGCCGCTTTGTTATAGGTAATACGCTGCGCCGGCACCAGCAAGGTTGTAATTGCATCAACCAAAGTCGATTTACCCGAACCGATATCGCCGGTGAGCAAGCCGTTTTGGCCATCCAATTGCAGGCACCATACGCGCTGATCAAAGGTGCCCCAGTTGTAAATTTCAAGCCGCTGCAGCCTAAATCCAGCCAAGGCATTGGTGGCAAATTCTAAATCGAGTGTTTGTACATCCTCTTGCCCCGGCACAGACGCGGTTCGTTTAGCCATCGTCATTGCCGCCTTCTGACTTACCACCTTCTGACTTACTTGGGCCGACTTTCGTCAAAGCGCCACGATATGCGGTCAATCGCGCATCGAAATCAGCCAGCCACTGGGCATCGACAAAGGCTTTTAGAATGCGCCGCACTTCATAGTTTGGTGGCGTCGGCGTGGTGCTGGCGGTTTTCAGCTTATGCAAAAAGCCCAACTCGACGACTTTATTGATCGTGGTTTCGATTTGATCGACAAAGCGCGCTTCATTCGGGCCTTCCGGCAAAAACACGCGTACCAACTCGACGATTTCATCGCGGCTGAGCACCAAACGCGTGTCGCCGCCTTTGGCATCGAATTCCGCCAATTTTTTACGCAGCAAGGCCAGCAGCAAACTGACCGCATAGCTCAACGGCCGGCGTGCAATCAATCGCGGTAGCGGCTTGGCACTACGTTCGGCGGCGCTAGCCTCGTCCTCCAACTCGCGGCGGCTGCGCAAAAAAGCGTAGCCCTCGGCCTCATCCAGAACTAACTCCAAATTCAGCACCGACACGTAATCGCGCACGCGCGCTTGCAGCTGCAGCAACGCAGCCCATGCGGGCTCATCACCGATGCGATACTGCACCGCCTTCAACAGGCCAATCAATAGCACCGAAAGTTCGGGCGCTTTGTCAGCGGGGCGGTTTGGGGTGTATTCGTCAGATGTCAGAAAAATTATCCGGCTGGTAATTCGGTTTCAAATGGCAAAGCATAACGCTAAGCCTCCTCACGCAAAAAAATCACTCGTGGCAAGCGTGCACTGCGTTGCACCAAAGCGCCGTCCTCGGCATTCGCTTGCCAATGAATGTGTTCCAGCGTTTGCTCGTCCACGCTGGCGGCGAATACGGTATTTGCTAGCTGCAGATAGGCGATCAGCTCAGCCAAACCTTGCCGCAGCGGTGCCGCTTCCACGACTTGCGCGAGCGTAATTTGGCGGCTTTGCTGCAGTGCGCGCTGAATTTCTTGCTTTAGCCTCGTGGTATCGACCACGACTTGCTCAAATAATGCACGGGTGTCGCTGTCAGCTTCACCACTTTGTAATGCCAAACTTTGGATTAACGGCTTAAGCGCTGGGGTAAACAGCGGCCGTTCCATCGCCAGCTCAACGTCCGCGCAGGCGTCACTAAGCTCGCTAAAGCTGCCCGTAGGCATTGCGTTTGCCAGCGTGATTGCGTGCGCTTCAATGCGGTGCAAAATATCCATGATGCGGCGGTTCTCAAGCCATGCCTGATCATCTAAAAAGTGCCGCAGCTGCTGCGACAACCCCGCCACGGTACGCTGCGTATGTTCGCCTGCTTCCATCCAATCATAGTGCACGCGCCCGGTGCGTACATCAGGCTGCAAACTGGCAATCGCCGGTAAGGAAAGCACCCGCTGCAGCATCTCACTCAGCGCTTGCTGCCGATCACTAGACAGTAAAAAGTCCCAAAACGCGCGAAAGCTTTTGCCTTGATCGGAATCGCCAATGGCATCGCGCTCGCCCATGATTTGCTCCAGCAAGGTGCCTTTGCTGCCATCCCAGAGCGCGATGCGCTCGCGCACGCGTCGATCCAGTTGGCGAAAGTTGTGTTCGACCTCGCGAAAATCCGCGAGCAGCTCGCGCGCGCCCTGGGTGAATTGCTGGAAGCGATCTTTTAGCGCACTGTCATCCAGCATCGGGACGTCACCGCCCTGAATGCGCGCAATTTCGCGATCCAGCTCATCCCGCTTTTGCTGCAAATCAGCGACGCGTTTTGCCGGATCAGTCTCACTGCCCTGACTCATCTGTTGCAGCAGCTCAAACAGAATCAGCAGCCTAGATTCGGTGCCGACAAACTGGCGTGCGGTCAGCTGCGCTAACCACGCTATCGCGCGTTCACTCGCCGGCGTCAAATCAAACTGCGCCTCATCACTGCCCGGTTTGTAGTATTTGCGCAGCCAGCCTTTATCAGTGCCGGCCCAATCGTTCAAATACTCCATAGCCGCTTTCGGAAACGCAGCGGCATCATCTAAACGCCGCGCATACAGCGCATCGTCCAGACGTTCTGCTAAATCTGCTGCCGCCATCACCCGCACATTCGGCAGCACAAACACTTCATGAAGGAACGACACAATCAGCGGCGCATGCTCCGAACGCAGCAGTTTCCAGCTCGGGTGATGCAAGCGCAACGCTTCAAGGGTAAGGAAGTCCAATGCCACGTGGCAATACAACTCAGTGCAGAATAATTTCAGATGTTAACAGCGCCAGATTTGCAGTGGATACAATAGCGCCATACCGCGACGCAAAGAAGTTTTTCCTGAACCCTCGCCTTTTTCCCTAAAAAGCTGGCACACTTCTTGTAATGCGACCCGCTTTACAGCTCAGACTAGGTACCCAGCTCTCTTTGACGCCACAGCTTAAGCAGGCGATCAAACTGCTGGCGATGAGCAATTTGGAACTCGACGTCGAAATTTCATCGATGTTGGAGTCAAATCCAGTATTAGAGCCCGATGACGATTTTGCCAGCGCGCCGAATAGTGACGACTGCACCAGCGATGCTGATCGTAAGTCGCTCGATTTAGCTGCGGAATTTTTGAGCCAAGAGCGCACCAGCAGTGTCGAGAAAGAGGGCGTTTCTGAGCCTACGAGTGACAGCGGCGACGCTGAAGCCCCGAGCGCCAGCAGCGATGATGGCGGCGCTGATTTAGACGTAGAATTTAGCGAAATGCGCGAGATGTCTGAGCTGCGCGATTGGGGCGCGGGCGGCGGTGAAACGGATGAAGAAAGCGGCAGCTTTGAAGGCCGCGCGCGCGCTGAAACGACACTGCGCGAGCATTTGCGCTGGCAGCTTGCGCTGACACCGATGAGCCCGAGAGACCATGTAATCGCGGAAGTGCTGATCGACTCGGTCGAAGACGATGGCTATCTGCGCGAGCCGATTGATTACCAGCGCGCCGCATTGGCACCGGACATATTGGTCAGCCCAGTTGATTTAGAAATTGTGCGCCAGCGCCTCATGCGCTTTGATCCCGTCGGGGTTTTGGCACGCACCTTGAGCGAATGCCTGATCGTGCAGCTGCAAAACCGGATCCACCCCAGACGTTGTTTAGCGATTGCCTTAATCGAAAGCGGCGTCGAGTTACTGGCCAAAGCAGATCGCGACAAGTTAGCAAAACTGCATGAGGTCGAGCTGTGCGAATTGAACGCCGCGTTGCAGTTGATTCGTGAGCTGAATCCGCGGCCGGGCTCAGGTTTTTATGTCGCCAGTGACGAATATGTCATCCCAGATGTTGAAGTACGCAAACGCTCAGGGCTTTGGGAGGTGCATTTGAACCCGCAAGCGATGCCGCGCGTTCGCGTGGGCGCCAGTTTTGACGTGATCGCCGCACGCGCAAAACGCGATGACGCAAGCTATATCCGCACGCAAATGGCGGATGCCAAGCAGCTCATCAAAAGCCTAGCGCAACGTGAAGACACGGTTTTGCGGGTAGCACAAGCCATCGTGCGCGAGCAACAAGGCTTTTTTGACCACGGCATTGAATACATGAAGCCCCTGGTGCTGCGCCAAATTGCCGAGCAATGCGAGCTGCATGAATCCACCGTTTCCAGAGTCACCACACGTAAGTACATGCACACGCCGAAAGGGCTGTTTGAGTTCAAGCACTTTTTCTCATCCGGTGTGTCCACGCGTGACGGGGGTGAGGCTTCAGCCACCGCGATCAGCGAGATGATTCGCAAACTCATTGATTTAGAGGACACCGATAAACCCCTGTCCGACAGCGCGCTGATGGAGTTACTGAAAGCGCGCGGCGTGATGGTCGCCAGACGCACGGTCGCGAAATATCGTGAAGGTTTAGGGATCGCATCCAGCACCGACCGGGTGCGCCTATGACGGAACTAAAACTAAATCAGACACTCAAATTCATACCCACGTTGCAAATTAGGTCCTGTCCCATACATCTGTTGATAACGGGCGATTTGCAGCAAGCCATTCAAGGCGCAACACAGGCCTTGTTCGTGCGCCAATTTGGCGCGTTTGCCGCAGCACATGCTGTGGCGTAGTAACAAAGGAGAGTAACCATGGAACTGACCGTCACCGGCCGTCAAGTTGAAGTCACAACCCCAATGCGCGAATACGTCAACACTAAGTTTGAACGCTTGGCGCGCCCCTTCGACCAGCTGC
>JANNYA010000157.1:0-11708 GCA_031409855.1 Rhodanobacteraceae bacterium
GACGGGGGGTGTGCATTTGTTAGTGCGGCGGGCTTATTTTACCCTCCAAACAAAAAGTGCGTTTCCCCGTTTTTTTTCTTTTTTTTTAAAAAAGGTATAACTCTGGGCCAACGGCAACGTCAGCAAGTGCCGTGAAGGCCAAGCCTAAGCCTTGCGCGCTAGCAATAGCAAACCGAGCTCGGGCTGATTGTTATCCAATCTAGACTCAATAGGCTCCAGGATTAGCACTTCCAATCCGGCCTGTTGGCAACAATGGCGCAGATAGTTGGCGCTGTGCGCAAAGCGGCCCGTAGCCTTCAGTGCAAACTGACCTGCGCTCGTGTCTGGGTCGGTTTCTACATTGAAGCAAATCAAGCCATTTTTGCTCAGCACGCGCGCGAGTTGCTTAAACGTATCGATCAACGGGCCAAAAAACATCAATGTTTCGGCAAGCACGACCGCGTCATAGCGGCTATCGGCGCAGGTCGTCAAAAAAGCACCTAGTTCTTCATTGTGCAGTGCGGCATAGCCTGTCGCCTGTGCCAGCATGGCGCTGGATAGATCCACGCCGGTCAAAGTGTAGCCGGGCAGTTCTTGCGCCATTAGGCCCGTGCCGCAGCCCAAATCCAGCACACTTGCAGGCGCGGGCAATTGCGCCTGCAGCGCGCGCGCGATCAGTTTGTGCGCCTGATAGCGCATCATGCGCATGTGCAAATCATAGTGCGGCGCATAGTCGTCAAAAAGTGCTGTGATATAGCCGTTATCCGCACGGTTTGGCGCTTTATTGGAGTTTACCGCGCGCAGATAACTAATGATCGGATCGTTCGGCTGCGCCAGCGCCATTTCTTCCAGCAGCTCAATCGTTTGATGCTGTTTGCCGCACGCGATCAAAACGCGCAGCAATTCCGCATCGCGTGTGGCATCCACGCCAAAACGACGCCGCACTTCTTGCAGCAATGCAATCGCGCGCTCAGGGAATTTCGCCTGCTCGTGCAGTTTTGCGAGCGCGAGCCAAATTTCTACGCGGTTTTGATCCAGCCCCATGGCCGTGGTCAAAGCATGCTCGGCGCGCGCGATTTCCCCCAAGCCCAAGCGCACTTTGCCCAGATTAATCCAGGCGGCAACAAAGCCTTTGTTTAGCAAAATCGCGGATTCAAATGCCAAGGCGGCGTCGCTCGGGCGATTAAGGGCGCACAAAACATTGCCCAACTCGTAGCGGGGCGCAGGAATACGTGGCGCGCGATTTGCGGCGTCTTCTAACAGCGCCAAGGCCTCATCAAAACGACCTTCACGCGCGGCTAAAATGCCAGCCCAATAGCTGTACTGCGGCCCGGTGCCAAACTTCGCTTGCTTTTGCTTGAGCAACTCTCGCATCTGCAGGAATTGATTTGCAAGTGCCGCCGCCGTCAAGGCGTTAACGGTTTCTTGATCCATTACGGCATTGCTGTCTGTCTGGACGTGATGGCTATCACGCTTGCTCGGTTGCTGGCTTTGAAATAGAGTCATCTGGCTTCAATAAGAGTCTGGTTGATTCGTTTGCTTAGGCAAGCAATATCTTAAAATCTAAAAAACGCGGCAAAAAACCGCTTTTAAATAACGTGATTCAGGCACATGCGCCATAAATGGGTGATCTGCACCCGCGCCTGTAACTTTTAATATCTGCACTGTGCGATTGGCAAAAAATGCCGCGCGCCGCAACATGCCGAGGAATTCGTCCTCGCTGACTAGGCCGGTACACGAGCAGGTCAACAAGATACCGCCGGGCTTGACCATCGCCATCGCCAGCTTGTTCATATCAAGGTATTTTTTCAGTGCGGTAAGCACTTGTTCGCGGTCGCGCGTCAATTTTGCCGGATCCAAAATCACGACATCGAATTGTTCGCCATTGATCGCGCTGTCACGCAGCCACGGGAAAATATCGGCCTGCACAAAGCGAACTTTCGCGTTATTCAGGCGCGCATTTTGCTCGGCGGTGGCCAACACCGTTTCATCAATATCAACCGCGACCACTTCCTCGGCATTGCCAAGCGTTTTCGCATAGATCGCAAAACCGCCCGAATTGCAGCACAAATCCAGCACGCGTTTACCCTGGCAAAATTCCGCCAGTAATTTGCGCGAATCGCGCTGATCGGCAAAAAAGCCGGTTTTATGACCAGTGCCGGGCGCGGCGTGAAACTTCAAGCCGTGCTCGGTGATTACCACCGGTGGCGGCGGTGCGGGCATTTGGCAATCAAAGGACTCTTGCTTACCGACATGTTCTTCAGCAAACCAAAAGTGCGTCGCACCCGGGTAAAACTCCTCCAGCGCCTTGCGAATGACATCGCGTTGGCGCCACATGCCGGCAGAAAAATACTCCAACACCAGCGTGTTACCGAAGCGATCAATAATCAACCCCGACAAGTCATCGCCCTCAGAATGCACCAAGCGATAAGCGTCAGTCACTGCGTCCAAGCGCAACACTTCGCGACGTAAAGCCACCGCATCACGCAGCTTGCGGGCAAAATACTCGGCGTCAATCGCCTCATGCGGATTAGTCGTTAATACCCGCAACGCGATGCGTGAATGGCCGTTGTAAAAACCCCTTCCAACCCAGTTACCAGTGGCATCAATAATGTCGACCACGGTGCCCGAGCGCGGCTTCAGTACCGGCTTTTCCACCATTTTTTGGAACACCCACGGGTGATTCGAGCGCCGCTCAATCTTCATTTTGACGACAATCGCATCGTCTGCAGGCGTGTAATCAATACGCGGGCGTGGCTGGCGCACATATTCTGCCGGGCGCGTCGCGTCGTCATCACCAGAGTCTGCATCGCGCTCGGTACGTGGCGGCGCGTTAAAATGAGATTTAAGATTTGGTGAATTAAAACCAGGCTTAGCAAAGCGCGAAGGTGGATATCCAGGCTTTGCGCCGTAGTTCGATCGCGCTGTGCCGCCGGGCTTTGATGAGCCTTCGCGCTCAGCGGCGGCGCGATTGGCTAGTACCGTGCGTTTGCGACGATCCGGTTTGGGGCCAGAAAATTTACCGCCACGGACAGGGGGCTTGGGGCCGCCACCGACGTTGCCTTGGTCATCGCGTTCGTTTGACATGGTTTGGCGTTGCAAGCAAAAAGAGGCGAAAGTTTAGGTCGCAGCGGCTGAACCAATGCAGCCTTTGGACTGTTAGGCCCAGCTTTGAAGAAACTTCGTTTCAGCTTCGCAATTTATCCGCCTCTGGCGGATTGCTACGCTAACTCAAAAACTGACTTAAAGGTCTTCTAGGCTGCCCGCTGTGCCCGCCTTCGCCTGCGCCACGGTAATTTTCGGCACGCGCATGGCGGAAACCATGCTGGTGGTTACTTTCAGATTGCCAGCAACTAAATTGCCTGATTCCATAAACGTTTCGTTGCCATCAAAATCCAAACACAGCCCGCCGGCTTCGCGCACCAGCAAGATGCCCGCCGCCATATCCCAAGGTTTAAGGCCAAATTCAAAGAAACCGTCAAAACGCCCGCAGGCGACAAAGGCTAGATCGAGTGCGGCGCTGCCAAAGCGGCGTAAATCTTCCGCCTGCGTCAATAGTTGCTTAATCATGCGCAATTGCGTCGGCAAACGCGCGCGCTGGCGCGGGGAAAAGCCGGTACCGATCAAAGCACCGACGACGCTGGTTTTATTGCCGACACGAATACGCTTGTCGTTCAAAAACGCGCCCGAACCTTTATGGGCAGTGAAAAGCTCTTCGCTCATTGGGTTGTAAACCACGCCTGCAATCGGCACGCCCGCTTCCACCAAAGCGATCGAGATCGAAAAAAAAGGCAGCCCGCGCAGAAAATTGCTGGTGCCGTCCAGCGGGTCAATAATCCATTGGAAACGACTTTTGACATTGCCCGAATAGCCCGATTCCTCGCCCAAAATTCCGTGATCTGGATAGGCCCGGCGCAATTCTTTGATAATTTCAGCCTCCGCCATGCGATCCACATCGGTGACGAAGTCCATGCGCTCTTTTTCGACCACTTGTAGCGAATCGAGCTTGCCTAAAGAACGCAAGATGACCTTGCTGGCATTGCGCGCGGCTTGTACAGCGATATTGACGACGGGTTTACGCATAAAGATCGCTTTGAATTCGTATAAGCATGCAGGGTAGCAAAGCGCTGGCGCTACGCACAGCCAAAGCCGTTTCGGCACTCAGCGCGGAGCAAGCAGCTGCGTGAAGCTGGCCGCGGGCAAAACAAGCTCAAAAGGCGGCCCGAAACGCGAGCACACCCGCCCAAATCCAATCGCGACTGAATGCGTTCGTGTCGGATGATGGCTCGGTGCTGCGGCTCGCGGCGCCAGGGCGAAAGCCGCCGAGCTGTAGCTCCAGCTCGAAGCGTTCGCCTTCCTCGATGGCGAGCACCAGATCAATGGCTGAGCCAATCCTAGCTGAGCCGATCCCAGTTGAGCCGATCGCGGGCGGCAGTGCTAACTCAATGCGAGTATCGCGCAATTCACCGTTGCGTTCGCGCAAGCGGTAAGAACTGTAGCGCAGATCGATTGAGCTCGATTGCAGCAGCGAAACACCAAAGCCAGCGCTCGAAATTGCAAGATTAGAAAGTTCTGGGTCCAACACAATGCCATATTGGGCAAAGCGCTGAACGCCGCCAAAGCCGGACTCATTCGCCTCCAAGCCAGTTTGACGAAATGCCTGATCGCGTGAATCCTCAGCGTCCGAGTCGCCAGAGCCCTGGGCATAGCCTAGGCTCAGCCTTGGCCCGACGGGGCCAGGCAGCGCCCAAGTCAACCCCAGATCCAAGGCGCGGCCGCGAATGCGGCTACGGTCGATTTCGCCTACAGTCCGACTTGCGTCAGCTGCCAGCGCCTCGCTATCCTCAAACTCAACGGTGTGTTCGACGCCGCGCACGTGCGCGCTGTCGAACCAATAGGCAAATTGGCCAGCGCTGCCCAAATCAAACGCGCCGGTAGCGCGGGCGCCGAGCCAGCGTAGGTCGGCGTCCGAAGTATCGATGTGCGCGACACCTACTAATTCGCCTGGCAATGGCGTGCGCGAGGAATCATGTTGATCGAGCGCGAATAGCTGGAGCGCGTGTTCTTCCGCCCAATCCCAAGATGATTCCAGGATGAGCCGCCGCACTTTGGCCTGTTCAGCATCGATGAAATTCGATTCAGTCGTACGCGCCGCAAGCTCGCGCGCAAGTGCGATGGATAGTGCGAAATTTCCGCGCTCGCGCTGCAACCTTAGGGCGTCTAATTCTTCGTCCCACCACCATCGACGTTCATCTTCAAAGGCCAGGCGACCGACATCAATGTCCCAACCTAGGCCGACGAAATTTTCCGCGTATAGCCACATTTCGCCGCGTTCGAAAAAACCGCCTGTGCCGTCCTCGGTGCTGCCGCGAATGGCGTCCACCACGCCCGCGCGTACCTGGGCAAAGGCGGAATAATTATCGCTGAATGGATAAAACGCTTCTGCCTCGAACTCAGATTCAAACAAGCTGCGCCGCTGTCGTGCCCCTGCTGTGTCGGCAACCCCAGTGCCTACAATTCCGGTGCCTTGCAAGTGCTCCATTCGCAATTCCAGTTCGCCACTAAAAAACAATGGCCGCCCAGAGAATTGCACGCTTAGCGGTTGTTGCAGCCGGTTCTCATCTTCGCGCTCGGTTAACCGCTCACGCAGACTTTGGCGCGCTGTTTCTTCGTCCTGTTCGCTCGCTGCGGGGGCGCTCGCCGCAGTTTCCGAGGAGTTTGTTTGCGCGCTAGCGCTGGGAACGTTGCTGCCCAGCATGAGCAGCAATATCACGCCTAGCAGCGCTGAGTTCGTACCCGCAGGCATGCGTATGTTGAAACTCAGGCGATAAGCAAACCAGCGCGCGTCAGACTCGTGATAGGCGATACGGTAAAGTCGATTCATCCGAATAGCACTCTTCGTTTAGGCTTGCGCACAAGTCTCGCCGATCAGGCGAGACGGCAAACAAGTTTACTCCAGCCGATTCGCGTTGGTCGTGCGCTTACGAAGAAACCAGTGAGTCACAGACGTATCGCGTGTATGCTTAAATTTATGCATCGCTCAAAGCGAAATACCTTTCCTGTTGGGGCATTTGCCAAGGCAAATATGGTGGCTCACCCTTGTTTATTGTCATGCCTAGCTCGGTATTGCCTGCTGTTATCGCCACAGTTCGGCGTGGCTTTCCACGTTTGCGTCTAAAACGATTATGGCCACGATGAACGACGCACGCACCACCGCGTTTACCGCTGGGGCGCTGAAATTAGGGCTGATTACGCCCGCGCAAGCGGAGGAATGCTCGGCACTACACATTAAGCTCACGGCGTTGGGTTTTGTCGCTCCGATTGAGGAAGTGTTCACGCAAAAAGGCTACTTGGGCAAGCCGCAGTTGGTGGCGATTGCGTCGTCCGTCGATATCGGCAGCGAACATGCGATCCCCGGCTTTGATATTTTAGAGAAAATCGCCGAGGGCGGGATGGGCGCAGTTTATAAAGCGCGGCAACGCTCGATGGATCGTTTGGTGGCGATAAAAATGTTGCTGCCTAAGCATGAGGACGACCCGCACGCGCGCGAACGCTTTTTGCGTGAAGCCCGGGCGGTTGCGAAACTCAGCCACCCCAATGTAGTGGCCGGGTTTGACGTCGGCGAGGCCGCTGGCGTCTGGTATTTTGTGATGGAATTTCTTGACGGTGAATCGTTGGAGCAACGGCTACGTCGGGGCGCACTGGACTGGCAAAGCTCTTTGGCGATCATCCGGCAAGTTGCGTGCGCGCTGGAACATGCACATCTGCACGGTGTTGTGCATCGCGACGTCAAGCCTAGCAACATCATGCTGGTGATCGATGGCACGGTAAAACTCGCGGATTTGGGGCTGGCGCGCACGCCCAACGGCGGCGAAGTGACCTTAACGCAATCGGGCATGGTGATTGGCTCACCGGCCTATGTTTCGCCGGAACAGGCGATGGGTGATCGCGGCCTGGATTCGCGCAGCGATCTATTTTCACTCGGGGTCACGTGGTATGAGTGCTTAGTCGGTGAACGCGCATTTTTGGGCAGCAATCCGGTGTCAGTGATGAGCGCGATATTGACCCGCGATGTCCCGCTGGAAAAGTTGGCACTCGCGCAAGTGCCGCCCGATGGCATTGCAATGATTCAGGCGCTGACCCAACGCGATCCTCAAGCGCGCTACGCCACCCCGAAAGCGCTCATACTCGATATTGATGCCGTATTGGCGGGGCAGCCGCTGCGCGGCATTAGCGTGCCAATTATCCCGCCCCTTGATCAGGAAATAGGCCATGCAACGGCTAGTACAGGCATCCCGTCTGTGCAGTCATCGTCGTTAAAGACTGCTTTGAACGTTTTGCCGGCGCACGCCGGGCAACGCGGAAAGAACGCGCTTCGGCAGCCTTTGCGCCTGACTATTCTGGCACTGTCTGCGGTTGCGATTAGCCTAGCCGTTTGGACGCAAGTTCGCGAACGCAGCACGCCCGTGCGTCCGGACGTAGCACTTACACAGACCGAGCGTTCACTGCCTAGCCTCAATGCCCCGGTTTTGCCCAGTAGCCCGCCGACATTTGTCGCTGGCAAGCTTGATTTGCTCAGCGCTGTGGCGCGTGCGCAGGCGCTGGTCGGCAATGCGCAGATCTATCATGCAGAGCGCGAACGGGATATCTATTCGATCGATTTTGCCACCGGCGAGTTCACCAAAAACGTGGAAATACACGCACACACTGGCGCGCTGAATGCAATTGCCGACGAAGTCGATGACCATTCCGTGGACGTTGCCAGTAGTTTGATCGAGTTTTCCGAAGCGGTGCGCATCGCCCTGCGCGCTGTGCCTGGCGAAGTCGTCGAAGCGGAAATCGTGCTACATCCTGGGCGCAGCCAGATTGATGTTTCGATCCGCACTGCACAAAATCTGCAGATCGTTAGCATTGACGCGCGCAGCGGCGGCATTTTAGGTGTGCCGATGCAACGCGCGTTGCGTTAATTTCAAGCACAGACGTTACTCAGGTAGCCACAGTTCATTGCAGGATTAGCCATTGCAGCGTGGCGCAAGCCCGGTCGCCAGCCCATGGGCCGCGAAAACGCTCGCTAACCCAAAGGCTTTTCCATGCGACCACCAGGATGCGAGGCAAAACGCTCGGGATTGCGCCCGTGCGTCGGCGCGTGATCGGGCGCGTAATCATTTGGAGCGACCTGTTCGAGCCAAGGCCAGCCGCCAAACTGGGTGCGTCGATATTCCGCCATGGTTTGCTCAATCTCGGCGCGGGTATTCATCACAAACGGGCCGTATTGCGCGACCGGCTCGGCAATCGGTTTGCCTTGCAGCATTAAAAACTCGGCAGGCGCATCGCCGTTAATTAACTCCACCGGCTGATCCACGCGCAGCTCGATTGCGTTTTGCGCGCTGATTTGTTGCCCGCCAATCCTGACCGCTTGGCCTTTGAAAAAATACAGCATGCGTCGCGTGCCGCTGTTTGCCTTGGGCAGCATGTAGTGTGCACCGGGCTGCATATGCAGCGTCCAAATCGCCAAATCTGATTGCGCCGCTGCAGCCCAGGAATCGGGCGGCGGTGCTAGCGGTGCCGCATCTAGATATTGCCCAGCGATTACGGCCACCTCGGTTTCACGCGCGTTTGCATCCTGGCTGATGCGATGCGGGATGGTATCGGCCCAAAACATCGTGAAATGCGGCGGCACCATTTTATTCGCTGCGGGTAAATTCAGCCAAATTTGAAATAGCTCAAGCGGATTACGCGCATCGGTATTTAATAGCGGAAACATCTCGGCGTGCACAATGCCTTTGCCTGCAGTCAACCACTGCACATCGCCGCGACCAAAACGCGCGGTGGCGCCTAAGGAGTCGGAATGATCGATCAGCCCCTTGCGCACAATCGTCACCGTCTCAAAGCCGCGATGTGGATGCGCTGGGAAACCCGGCACCGGATTACCGTGATACATGCTCCAGCCATCTTTGCGGCTAAAGTCCTGGCCCAAATTGCGCCCAGCAAGCGTGGCATTCGGGCTCATATCCGGGTTCGCCGCCGGGTAATCGTCGTCGTGATGCACACAAAACAAAAATGGATCTAGGGTTTCCCACTGCGGGCCTAGGGTTTTGATCTGCAAAATGGGGCTAATTGACATAACGGCAACCTAATGGGTGTTGATTACCGATTAGTTCAGGGTTTCAGCGGCGTATTTCAAGCCCGCGCAAACTTGGCCCCAGACGCCACCATTACAAACCGCCCCCGAGTCGCCAACTCCCGAAAGCCGCTTAATAACTCCTCGCGCCACAATTCCACATCAACCTGCAACGAGGTGCGGCCGACCTGCACCACGCGCGCGACGAGTTCGGCGATTTCACCGGCGCGTACGGGGTGTTTGAAGTCCACGCCTTCGCTGCGCACGGTGACGACATGCGCGCGGGCGTAGCGGGTGGCGGCTATGAAGGCGGCTTTGTCCATCCAGGCGAGCGCTTTTCCGCCGAACAAAGTGCCCTGATGGTTGGTGTCGTTCGGGAAGACGATTTCCACCATGCGCACTTCTGGGCCTGGCAGCGCAGGAATTGCGGCCTCAGAATGCATGGTCGAAGGCGACATCGCCGCTGATACCTAACTGATACGCCGATACCCGGCGCTCAAAAAAATTCGCCAGCTCTTGCACGTCTTGTAGCTCGATAAAATCAAAAGGATTGCGCGCGTGAAAGCGTTTTGGCATGCCGAGCATCACCAGGCGTTGGTCGGCAATGTATTCCAAATAGCTGCGCATGTCTTTGATCGACATCCCCATCACGCCGCCCGCCAGCACATCTTCGGCAAACTGGGTTTCGCAATCAACCGCTTCTTCGATCATGCTCAGCACTTGCTCGGATAAATCGGCGTCAAACAAATCTGGCTCTTGTTCGCGCACCACGCGAATCACCTCAAAGGCGAACGCCATGTGCGCGCTTTCATCGCGAAACACCCAGTTCGTGCCAGACGCCAAGCCGGGCAACAAGCCGCGCGAGCGTAGAAACCACACATAAGCGAAGGCGGCAAAGAAAAATAAGCCTTCAATGCAGGTGGCAAAGCAAATCAAATTCAGCAAAAACTGCCGCCGCTGCGCTTTGCTGTCCAGGCGCGCCAAATCATCAATCGAGCCCATCCAGCGCAGCGCAAATTGCGCTTTACGCGTGATCGATGGAATTGTTTCGACCGCTTTGAAAGCGCGCGCGCGTTCGTCGGGGTCGGGCATGTAGGTGTCAAGCAAGGTCAAATAAAACTGCACATGCAGCGCTTCTTCAAACAGCTGGCGCGACAGATAAAGCCGGGCTTCGGGCGCGTTGATGTGCTTGTATAAATTCAGTACCAAATTATTCGCGACAATCGCGTCCCCCGTGGCAAAAAATGCCACCAATCGCTCGATCAAATGGCGCTCGGCGGGGGCTAGTTTGCGTGCTAAATCGGCGATGTCGGTGCCGAATTCCACCTCATCGACGGTCCAGGTATTTTTGATGCCGTTTTTATACATCTCGAAAAATTGCGGGTACTGCATCGGGCGCAGGGTTAGGTTGAAACCGGGGTCTAGGATATTGCTCATGTGTTTGATGCCTTTTAATTGCCAGTGCTACGCAGAATTGTCGGTAATCATTGATTTGTTCGTCATCCCCGCGAACGCGGGGATCCAGTGGCGGAACCGCAATGCGGACGCACTGCGACGCTTATCGAAACTGGATTCCCGCCTGCGCGGGAATGACGAGGTGGTGTGTTAGTTACAAGCTTCGCAACTGCCCGGGTTTTCTAGCGAACACATGATCGCCGCGAGCGCTTCAGGCTGGGCTAACGGCACCGCCTCGACACCCAATGTCGCCTTCGCAATTTGCGTCGCCGGACGCGAGCGCAAGTAGTAGGTCGTCTTCAATCCGGCTTTCCAGGCATACATATACATGCTCGATACTTGCCCCAAGTTTGGGCTTTCCAAAAACAAATTCAGCGACTGGCTTTGATCGATATACGGCAGGCGCGCGGCGGCAAGGTCAATCAGCAGCTTTTGCGGTAGCTCCCAGGTGGTGCGATAAATCGCGCGCAATTCTGGTGGCAGATCGGCAATTTGCTGCACTGAACCTTCGCCACGCTTGAGCGCATCGCGCGTGGCTTGCGTCCACAGCCCGAGTTTTTTCAACTCCGCCACCAAATAGCGATTGATTTGCAAGAAATCACCGCTCAAGGTTTCGCGCTTGAATAAATTACTGACCTGCGGCTCGATACATTCATAGCAGCCAGCAATGGATGCGATTGTTGCGGTTGGTGCAATGGCAATCAACAAACTATTGCGCAGCCCGTGCTCAGCAATTTGCGCGCTCAAATTTGCCCAAGGTAAATCGAATTCGCCTTGCGCTAAACCGGCCAGCTGGAAATGCAAACGTCCGCGCGCAGCGTAGGTTTGCGCGTAGCTTGGGTGCGCGCCCGCAGCGCGGGCCAATTCGCAGCTGGTTTTCAGCGCATGGAAATAGATTGTCGCTTGGATTTTGGTCGACAAGGCTTTTGCAGCGGGGGAATCAAAACGCAAACGCTGCGCAAAAAACACGTCTTGTAAGCCCATTAGACCTAAGCCTATCGGGCGCCAATTAAGATTGGAATTGCGCGCGGACTCAATTGGGTAGTAATTCAAATCGATCACGCGATCCAAGGCCGCCACTGCACGCTGCACCGTTTCCGCCAGCTTGTCAAAATCAAAACCCTCAGCGGTGATGTGTTTGGCCAAATTGATC
>JANNYA010000158.1:0-18041 GCA_031409855.1 Rhodanobacteraceae bacterium
AACGGTCGACCCCGATCGGGCCTCGTCCATGCTCGAAGAAGCGGTTGCGCACGGCATCGCAGTCAACAACCGCTGGATCGTCGCGTTCGCCCGTACCGAGCTGGTGTCGTTGGCCGGGCGGCGATGGTGGGTGGTCGCGAAACTCGTGCCATAGCCAAATGATCCTGAGATTGTCTCGCGACCGAACACGATTGGTCGACTCGAACCTGCACGGTTGAGCACGTAGCGTAATGATTGATTTGGATCAGCTCGATAGCTCAGCTCGTTCGCGCCGCTGATTCGATTCAATGGCCTCGTGTAAAAGCCACGCGTTGAACCAAAATCTGGGTACGCCTGGAATCCGCGCGATTCAACTACGACGCCGGAATCTTCGGGCTTCCAGCTTATGCCATCGCCAATAGGTTTAGCCACACGCACGATCTTGCTCGCCCAGATGCGCCCAATATCGACGATCAACGTCAATGGCATACCAACTGTAGCGACCGGAAACTCAAACAATAGCGCTGGCGGCGGACACGAAAAAATATATACCCAAAACTCAAGGCGTGCGGCCAAAAACAGCTTCAATTTTGGCCTAGCGACGCCAGCCATATGCTTCAGCATATGCTTTGAAAACCAAGGCACAAAATCGAGAAAACCAAAACACTTGTAAGTATTTGTTTTTATTGGTGCCGACACACGGATTCGAACCGCGGACCTCCTGATTACAAATCAGATGCTCTACCAACTGAGCTATGCCGGCAAAAGTCGTGGCCTGTGAAGCTGTTAGGCAAACGCTTTTTTGAAACGAGGCCGGAGAATACCCGCCCGAGCCGACTAGGCACAAGCTTGGCGGCGGATGCGTTTTGTACAACCATTCATAAACTAGGCTGGGCACGCAATCGTGAATAAGCGTGTTTGCAGTGCTGCACTGCAGCGTATTTCGATCAAATCCATCACTAACCGGCCTATACTCGCGCGGTTTATTTTAATCGAAGGTTTTGTGATGCCTGCAATCGCGTCTCCGGGCAAAACCCGCGGCTTCATTATTCCTATTGGCGGCGCTGAAGATCGCACCGGTGCGCGGGAAATTTTGAAACGTTTTGTCGGCCTATGTGGGCCCAAACCGTCCATCGCGATCATTCCTACCGCGTCGCGGCTTGAGGATACCGGGCGGAATTATCAAGACTTGTTCCGCGATTTAAACTGCGCCAATTCCGAGGTGCTGAACTTCACCAACCGTGACCACTGCGACGATACTGACTCACTGAACTACTTAAGCCAATGCGATGGCGTGTTCATTACCGGCGGTAATCAGCTGCGCCTATCCACCACGATCGGTGGCACCCCGGTCGCCAAGCTGCTGCGGCGACGCAATGCCGACGGCATGCCTGTTGGCGGCACTTCGGCAGGTGCGGCAATTATTCCAGAACACATGATCGCCAGTGGCGACGAGGGCCCTACCCCGCGCGCGCGCATGGTGCAATTGGCGCCAGGTTTGGGTTTGTCGAATAAAATCATGGTCGATCAACATTTTCGCCAGCGCGATCGTATCGGTCGTTTGTTGACTGCGATTGCGCTGAATCCCTTTGCGATGGGTTTGGGCATTGACGAAGACACCGCCGCTTTTATCGGCCCTGACAATGTTGTTGAAGTGGTGGGCTCGGGCACCGTGACCTTTATCGACCCGTTTGAGATCGATCAGTGTTCGGTGGCCGAAGCGGACGCAAACGAGCCAATTCAGCTGACCAATTTGCGTTTAAGCGTGCTCAAACACGGCGGCCGCTTTCATTTGGATACGCGCAGGGCGCTTTAAGAATGCCTACGGCGCAGAATTCAAGTTTTTTAGTCCGTCCAATTGAGTCGCGCGACGACGCGGCAGTGCGTCACATCATTGAAACCGTGATGCCGCAATTTGGTGCTGACGGCGCGGGTTTTGCCATCCATGACGCCGAAGTCAAAGCGATGTTCAATGCCTACCAATGCCCGCGCGCAGCCTATTTTGTCGTCGAGCGCAATGGCGTTGTCGCCGGTGGCGGCGGCATTGCCGCACTGGCTGGCACCGGCGATGCCAGTGAAATTTGCGAGCTGCGGAAAATGTATTTTTTGCCGGACTTGCGCGGCATCGGTGCTGGTCGGGCGCTAATGCGCACGTGTTTGGAGGCAGCAAGTCACTTCAACTTCCGTGTAGTCTATTTGGAAACCCTGACCGGCATGGATGCGGCAGTCAAATTATATGAGCGCACTGGCTTCCAGCGTTTAAGCGCGCCCATGGGTGCAACCGGGCATTTTGGCTGCAATCGTTTTTATTCTATGGCGCTTTCGTAGCCGGCCCTTTAGATGCGAATTGGCGAATTGCTGAACGCTATTTGCGCTTTTTCGCCTTTTCAGCAGGCACGGCTGCTTTCGCTTGATCCCCAATAATGCCTTTGGCCGGGCACACCTTAAAAATTGGGCAGCGTTTACAGCCGACTGCGATCGCGACGGGGCAAATTTTCATTGGGGGCCTCAAGTTATTCTCAGAAGCGCACAGCTTAGCGCTATTTCGCAGCGGACACCTAGCGGGCATTGAATCTGGCTAAATCATTCGCATTCATTCCCTTTTGATTTTTTCAGCCCCATCGAAGCGTAAAAATTTACGCGTAAACTTGTGACCATCTTTCAGGCGGAATTAGCCCATGGCGCTCAAGCCAATCACCCAATTGATCAGCGATTGGCGCAGCGGTGCCGATGGCGCAGAGGAAAAGCTGTTAAAAATGGTCTATCCGGCGATGAAAGAGATTGCCGGGCGCCAGTTGCGCCAGGCGAAACAATTCACGCTGCGTCCTACCGAGTTGGCGAATGACGTATTTATGCAAATGCGTAAGACTTTTGGTCAAGACACGGAAAATTCAACGCAGTTTTACGCGCTAGCGGCGCACATGATTCGCTGCTTTATTGTCGATCACATTCGTGCGGTGCAGGCGCAAAAGCGTGGTTCTGAGTTTGAGATTGTAACGCTAGAATTTGCTAGCACACAGACTGCCGAACCCAACATAGAACGCACTGACTGGCTGGCCTTGGATAATGCACTTAACTCTCTGGCCGGTGAAGACCGACGCCACGCAACCTTGGTGGAGCTGCGCTATTTCATGGGGATGAGCATCAAGGAATCGGCCGAAGTCATGGAAATATCAACCGCGACTGCGGACCGAATTTGGCGCTATGCGCGCGCGTTTTTGGCGAAAAAGCTTGGTGCCATATCGACTGGCGACGATGCTTTCGCTGCTGCTAGTACATGAGCAAAATCGAGTGGTTTGAATTACTGATCGAGCTGACGCCAGAGGCACAGGCGCACAAGCTGCACGAACTGAATTTGACGGATCCAGCACTGGCCACGGAACTGAACGAGCTGTTAGCGATTGATGCCGCTGAGTCAAGCGCCACTGCTGCTGAGGCGAACACATCCACACCCTTCGACACCCGCTCGCTCAGCGCTGCGATTACTGGCGCGGTGCAGTCGCGCAGCAGTATTCCCCAATTTGAGCTGCTTGGGCTGTTGGGCCAAGGCGGCATGGGCGAAGTGTGGCGTGCTAAACGCGTGGTGGCTGGCATTGAGCAAATCGTCGCGCTGAAAATACTGAAACTGGAAAGCGACAGCGCGGAGCTACAAGAACGTTTCGCGCTCGAACAGCGTACTTTGCTCAAGCTAACCCACCCGAACATCGCGCGCTTATTAGATGCTGGCGTCGCAGGTGATGGCCGCCCATGGATAGCGATGGAATTGGTGCAGGGCCTGCCGATTACTGAGTATTGCGATCAACACAAACTCAACGTACCCGCGCGGCTAAATCTGTTTCGTCAAGTAATCGCCGCCGTGCAATACGCGCACGATCACTTTATTGTGCACCGCGATATCAAGCCGGACAATGTCTTGGTTGATGAAACTGGCACCGTGAAGCTGCTCGATTTTGGTATCGCTAAAAGCCTAGATCGGCACGCACCGCATACCTTGACGCAACAGCGGTTCTTCTCGCTGTACGCGACCGCGCCCGAGCAATTATTAGGCAGCTCCGTTTGCGTCGGTACCGATGTCTACGCGCTTGGCGGCTTGCTGTACGAACTACTCAGCGGCGCGCCGCTGATCAGCCGGGAGCTGAAAACCCCAGCCCAGCTGCAGGCGTTCATCGTGGAGAAAACGCCGACGCTGCCCAGCAAAATTGTCGATGCAGACGCCGCTGCAAATCGAAGCGCGGCAAGTATCGCCAAGCTCAGCACCAACTTACGCGGCGATTTAGATCGCATCGTACTGCACGCGCTGCGCAAACTGCCAAGCGAACGCTACGCCTCAGCGCGCGAATTTGACGAAGATATTGCCGCCTATTTGGAACTACGCCCAGTAAAAGCCGCCGGTCAAAGTCAAGGCTATCGCGCGAAAAAATTCCTGCGTCGGCATTGGCTCGCCGCCAGTTTTTCGACACTTGCTTTGCTCGGCCTAATGACGCTGACGGTGCTGCTGGGCTTGCGCGGCAATCAGCTGCTGCTGTCGAAAAATCAGCTACAAGCATCCAACGTCGTGGCACTCAGCCAACAAACCCGCGCCGAACAAATCACCCGCGTACTCACCGACGCGTTCCAAGCAAGCGACCCCAGCCAAAACCGCGGCAATGAAGTCAAAGCCCGCGAAGTGCTAGACCAAGCCGCCCGACGATTGAACGACGCCGAGCTAGACACCGATGCCTTCGTCAAGCTAAGCATCACGCTGGCCAATGTCTACCGCTCACTCGGGCTGATTAAAGAAGGCCAAACCTTGGCTGAAGCCGCTAAAAAGCAAGAGCAAAAAGTTCAAAGCCCCGACATTAGAATCCAACTCCTGCATTTATTTGCACGAATTTACGGGGAGACTGGGCAGCAAGCGCTGCGGGTGCAGGCGGTGGCGGAAGCGGGGAAAGTAGTTGGCGTGACGGATCCGGAATTGCAGATTGATCAGCGGATGTTGGAGATTGATTTACAAACGGCTAATTCCGCTGATATCGACGGCATTGGTCTTGCTAGAAACCTGGATAAAGAAACCGCGCAGCGGTTCGGTCCTTCAAGCTCTTTAGCACTTAAAACTGGTAAATATTTTCTTGCCAGAATGAGCACGGTTGATCGCGATGAAGAAGCATTGAATGTTATTTCTGCACGACTAGGCAATGTAGCAATAGATTCATTAAAGCCTATGCACCTTGGCTTTCTTACGGAGCGGATTCGTATACACCGCACTTCAAATCGATTTTTAGAAGCTCTTTCTGATATCGATTTAGTAAAAAAATCAATAGAAAGACTTTACGGAACGGAACACCGTCGTTACGTTTCAATTCTATCGTTGGAGTCCCAAGTCCATGCAAGCAGCAATAATTTTGACCAAGCTAAAGTAGTTATGCAGCAGTATAGGGAAATATTAAGTAGGATTTATCCGCCAGATTACCCAATTCATGTGCTCGCGCTAAATAATATGGCCAGTCTCCAGAAAGACATGGGGGAATTTAGAGCGGCAGAAAGCAATGCACGCAGGGCAATAGAAATGGGTAAGAAATTTTGGGGTGCGGAACATAACAATACTTGGGCTTTCAAGGCAACTCTATATCAGGCACTGCTTGAGCAAAAGCGCTTTCTTGAAGTCGAACCGATCCTAAACGAGATAATTGAGTACAGAAAAGAAGCTTATGAAAAAATAATTAGTATCAATGGTGCCCGACTGTATTTAGATTTAGCAAAGGTTTATGGGGAAACGGGTCGCAAAGACCTTAGTGTAGAAGTGTTGAATAACCTGCAAAAAAAAATAGACAAAGCAAATATTGGACGAAGTAAAGGCGGCGATACTATCGAAGTTGAGCAAATGATTCGATTGCTACTACAAGATTATTCTTAAAATTTAACTAACGACAAGGATTTTTAATGAAGTATAACTTTTTAAGCGCCATAATTATTTTTTGCGTTTTTCTTTCAAGTGCTCATGCCACCGATTGTAATCTCGATGCAACATTGCTTGATCTTCGAGATGGTGGAATAACATTTGGCACGCAAAATAGGGCTTTTATTGCTGACATCCCAGAGGGGGATGGGTGTGAAACTGATCTTCAGGCGACGGGCTTTGCTAGCCCACGGTCAAGTATTTTACGAGAGTATTCTACAACTTTTCCTGGATCCTCCAGTGGAAACAATTTCAAACGTGTCTTTAAAATTTCCAATCCTATTTTGGTTGGGCAAGGATCGCTGTCCTTCTCGAGGCTAAAATTTAGAACCTTTAGCGGTGGCGGCGCTTACTACTTGCTGAGTTTGGTAATCTCTCCCGGCGCTCCTATTCCAAAAGGGCAGACATATTCACCCAATTATTTAATTTCCGGAGTATTGCAAACTGTAAATCAGGCTGGTGCAGTTACAAGTTCGCAGCAGGCTTTTAACCCTCAGTATGTAAATAATGGTCAAGAATTTGGAATCATTTGGAATAGAGGGTATCGTTCTGGCCCAAGTAGCTGGGTCAACATCACGACATTGGAAATAAGTTTTGGCGGAAATAACTCGGAAAACATCATCAACTATGACATATTGAACAGTCAATATACCGGTGAGCTTGATTTTAAACCCGAGTCTGAAACACGCGGAATTTTGTATGAACAAGGTCTACAAGCGAAGCAGTTTAAATTCAAACTTGGAGGCTATTCGTTATTCCAACAATCTAATTAAATGGTGTGTTTTAAGCTAACAACGCAGGCGCTTGCTTGAAAGCGGCGTCCTGCCTTTTTTGAATAAAACACGCATTGACGGGATGTTAGCCCTGTTTCACTCTTTTCACGACCTCCAAAAAATCTTTCTATCCCCCTGATAGAGTTTCCAAATGCCTTACGGCTACCCAACTGAATCATCTTCATTTGGGTAAAAACATGAAAGCAAAACTCTACATCTTGACACTGCTCGCGCTGTTAACCGGCGGGCTGTGCTTGGCGCTACCGTCCGTACGACACGTGGCGTCGAAGCTTTTTAGTTCGGCGGTACCTACATTCCATTTTGCTGAGCTGCGCAAAACGCCCACAGCAAATGCGAAAGGCAGGGAAGCCTCATCAATCACGATCACACCGCTGGACTGCGCAACGCTTGCGGCACCGGATTTGCAGTTACAAATCCCGGCTGACAACTACACCTGTAAAGTCCGTGTAAGTTGGTATCTGGCTCCTGAAGATAGAGTTGCTGATTCAACGTTGGTTCGCGCGCGTGGATCGGCAACGTTTGACATCACGCCTTCGAGTCGTCGTGGCGACGTAATTCCTGAGCGTGGTGAATTGATTGACGAGCTTTCGCCCCTTTTAGCTTCAAATAATTACCGTTATTTATTGCAGTCAAGACAAGCTGCGGGGTCGTTCATTGCCGTTTTCACAGCCAGGGTCACGGTGCTGGATCACGTGGACTCCGCGCTTGATGGAAGTGTACTGTCCGAAGTTTGCAGCATAGGCGCTATTGAAACCAGTAGCGCGCCTCTCAAGTCCACTTCACCAGGACGCTGGACAGGCTTAGAAACAACGGGTCGGAAATTTCCCGGCACCAGCTACGACTTCGATTTTTTGGAAGCGACTCCAACGCGTCGGCAGCAGGTGCGCGCGACTTGGTACACGTTTGACAACCAGAATCATCCAATTTGGCTTCAGACCCAATGGATGAATACCCACCAGGACAGCTTTGGAGCCGTATTTTCCGGCGAGTTGCGGCGTTATAGATGGAACCCGAGCGTCAGTTTGCGTACGGGTGGTAAAAGGGTTGGCACGATACAAGGGATTTTTCTGCCTCCAAGTCAAGGCGTAAGTGCTCGAATCAAGGTTCGCCGGATTTGGAATGAGCTAGGGGTTACGGATGGGCCTTTAAATGACGAGGAATGTTTGGTGAAGAATAACTATCCATTCCAAAGTGCAGTTGGAAAAAGTGCAGCGATCAATGACTCATACAGTGGCGTATGGAGCCTGCGTGGTGATGACCCAAATTCCGAAGCCGATTCTGTCGTTTTTGACGGCCTGGGCGAATACCACATGCTTCGAATCTGGGACCAAAGCGGTATGCCGCTTTGGGTACACGCCGCCAGCACTCCACCTGCTGGCTCGACTACGTTTAACAATATTTCGACATTAAACGTCAACTACGTCATGAGTCCGTTCGTCGGCGGCTTGCCACGATATGAGAACGGCGAAGCGGTTTGCGGGCACTCAGGGTGCTTACAGTGCCAAGTTCCAGTCGGCAACATGACGCGCTGGCACAACATGGTACTTGATCCAAATGAGCCACCATTGCCGCATTTTTATGCTCGCTACAAACTAAATTTGCAAGCCGTACCAAATTTACCTGCTCCAGCTATCTGCGGTACTTCTGCCGGAAATCCTGGCATCTCTTGGGAACGCCCCCGCCATACCAATATCGAAGATCTGGATATTGTCGATGGCTACTCGCGTTTTGAAAGGGGCGAAATGCAGTATGCGAAATTAGCAAACGTTGTTGCCTCACCCATGGAAATTGTAAAGCCCCATATCAATACCCCGACACAGTTTGACGTTTCTTGGGCGCTGTACGGCTCTGGCAACTACCGTTTAATGCGTAGTGCTAATTCTATAAATAAAGTGGTGGCGGACAACATTTTTTTGGTCGGGACATTTTCCGACGCAAATCGTGGCGCTAACGGACTAGCCACACCTTTTGACGCCGGTTCCTATATCTATTATGTGCAACGTTTAAATGCAGGCGTTTACACAACCGTCGCCACTGCGGCACAGGTCTACATCACTAATCCCGCACCGCCACCGAGGCCGCCGCAGTGCCTAAATATTTTACCAGGCACACTCGCAAGTACTTCAACAATTACCAGTTGTGTTGCGCCTGCGCTGCCGCGCCCAGACATTTTGGTGAAGGCGAATGAGTCGTTGGTAGCGATATTTCCTAACACCGGGACGGACTATTTAATAAGCGAGGAGTTTGTCCAAAATGGAGTTCCAGCGGCGACTGGTTGCCACCCAACACCTACCGGCCCCCAACAAACACCAGGCCTTGTGCGCTATCAGTTCTTTGCCTGCCCAACGCCAGGCGAATACTTGTATCGCGTTATTGCATGTAGCCAGATCTCCGGCTGCGGCAGCGGCTTCCCCACCGAAGGTATCCGCGTGCTGGTCGGCGGCGCCCAAACCCTCGCTGCACCCACTAATGTAAACGCTATAGCCCAAGGCTCAGCATTAGGTTATAGCGTTTCCTGGACAGCGCCTGCAAGTACGCAAGCGTTGACTTACACGATTGCGCGCAAAGCCTTAGGCACTGCACCCGCTGCGACGCAAACTCCGGCACCGCCCAGTGGCGCGGCGGAACAAACTACGACGGCGAGCACGATCACCGGCACCGAAACGCAAAATGGCACCTACTATTTCTGGGTAAAAGCCTGCGCCGGTGCATTGTGTTCGCAGTGGAGTCAGCCGAGTTCGGGGTTGGTGTTGCCGGTGGTGGTTGCTGTGGTTTTGCCGCTATCGGAACCGGCGATAGCCCGCGCTGCGGGTGTGCAGCTGACCCCGGCGCAGATTTTGGCGTCTGATAGTGTTGGCGGTAGCTCTGGCGCGTTTTCGGTGAATGAATCGGGGCATGCGACGTATTCGTTGCCGATCTTGGTCTCGCCGGGTGCCGGTTCAATGGCACCGAGTGTATCGCTGAATTATTCCAGCGGTGAAACCTCGGACGGCTATTTGGGCGTGGGTTGGTCGATTGGTGCAGGTTCCGGTATTTCGCGTTGCCGCAAAACCTTTGAGTCCGGCGATTTTGCAATGTCCGCCGATGCAGCGTCGTATGTCGGTTCTGAGCCGTTCGATTTTTCACCGAACGGTGCGGTTTGTTTGGACGGCCAACGCTTATTGAAGCAAAGTTCAACCAGTTGCCCAAGCTTCGCCGCCCGTTCGGCGATCGCGGAATATCGCACTGAGGTGGATTCCTTTGTACAAGTGTGCGAATACAGCGATGCTGCAGGCGCGTATGCGAAAAGTTTCTTCCGAAGCCGTGGTAAAGACGGCGCAATCAAACTGTATGGTTATAACCCAGAAGCGTCGGGCGACAATGACTCGCACAACTCGCGCTCGTATTTTAATAATGGCGAGGTAATGAGCTGGATGATTTCCCGCCAGACCGATGTGGTCGGGAATTACATCGCGTATGACTATGAAAAAACCTGTTTTGATCCAAATCAAGCCGGCTGCATTGGCCATGTGACCAGCGGTGCCGAAATCGCGTTGAAAGCGCTGCGCTATACCGGTTCTGCCACGCAACCGACATTTGCCACGATCACGTTTGACTATGAAGCCCGAACCACGCCAGTGCAGCATTGGCTAGCGGGGCAGAAAACCCAAATGTCGCGCCGCCTGTTAGCGGTGCGATCAACAGATAATAATGTCGAGCTGCGCAAATATATTTTGAGCTATCAAGAGCCAAGCAATTTGGTCAGTTCCGGGCGTAAGCGTATTGAACGGATTCAAGAATGCCGTGGCACAGCGTGTTATCGGCCTGTGGATTTTGGTTGGACGGTAGCAAGCAATACCGCTGCGACTACACCTAGCTCACAAAGCAATAACCAAGCTGGGGCAGATTTTCAGAACCTAATGAGTAAGCGCTTTGGTGATATTAATGGCGATGGCGTGACGGATATGGTTTGGTTTAGCGGCGCGCCATCCGCACAAACGATTCAAATTGTTCCAGGGGTCATGACTGGTACGGTCTATTCGCTTGGCTTTAAGTACGGGGGCGGAATAAATTTAGCTGATGTTGAGCAAAGAAAGTCAGAGCGTTGGTCGCTACTCGATTTTAACAATGATGGACGCGACGACATTATCGTTCTACAGAAAGTTGGGACGTTATGGCAATGGGAAATTCACCTTAATACTGGCTCCTCTTTTTCCGCTACGGCGTTGGCAGGAATTAATTTGCCTGCGATAGATAAAAATGACAGTGTCGTTGTGCAAGATGTTAACGGCGATGGCTTGGTTGATATTTTAAGTACAGGGCCTTCATTAATTCCGGGAAATCCACAGCGGACGCTATATGTTAGTTTTGCAAGTCAGTCTGGGCTGGCATCAGGTACGCCATTGCAATTGTCAACTCGTTACCTCGCTAATTTTACTAATGTACCTTCTGGCCTTGGACTAGCGTTGGGGCACGAAGGCATGCTCCGCGAGCACGTTCCGTTGGATATGAATGCTGATGGGCGCGCGGATATTCGTGTCGCACTTTTAAAGGACGTGCCTAATCCAGATCCAAATGTAAACCCATGCCCAGCCACCCAGCGCGTGACAGAAACTACAGCAGTAATCAACGAACTTGGCGAACCTGCATTTTACCAATGCGTGGATCACGGTTATTTTTCTTATCGCGGCAAAGCTGCTGCGCCCAATGAAGTTGATTTTCAATTTGTAACAGCTTTGGGGCAACCTATTTATCGAGTGGAAAGCAATCCAAAAGCGCGCCCGGTCACCTATGGCGACATCAATAGCGATGGCTACACTGATTTAATGTTGTCAACCGGAACGGTAGGTCAGTGGCAAATATTTATCAATGAAGGTGGCAGCCTAATAAAGCGTGGCTTGGTTACATTGCCTTATCGTTTGCCTGGAAGTACGGCCAATATCACCACCGAAGATTTGCAAGTCACGCTGATGGATATGAATAGTGATGGCAATGCTGATATAACCTTTCGAAAGCAATATGCCTGTCCAAGAGGTTGTGCGAACGGCCGAGCGGATCGTTTTATTATCGCCGTTATTCCCGCGCTACAAAGCGGTGATGGCTTTGACCTTTCGGGCGAATTCGATTTAGGTGCTTGGTCAGATCGAGTGGGTAATGGCGATGTCTATCTGAACGAGTATATTGATTTAGATAGTGACGGCCGAATCGATATTTTACAGCTCAAGTTGGAAGACCGCGACAATGAGAAAGGTTGGATTGTTTTTCAAAACACCGTCAAAAACATTCCCGCCGACGTCATAACCTCCATTACCACCGGCCTAGGTGCGCGTACCGATATCACTTATAAGCCTATGACCGACCGCAGTGTTTATCAACGTGGTACGCGGGTGGACCCCACCGGTTACGGACGCGGTTCGGCAGTATTGGATGTTTATGCGCCGATGTATGTGGTGGCCGAAGCGAAAAGCGATGCGCCAACAGCCGCCAATTCTTTAGGAAAGGCAACAGTAAACTATTTCTACCGCGCTGCCCGCGCACAGGGCGGTGGCCGCGGCATGCTGGGTTTCGCCGAAGTGCGCTCCTGCGATCTATCCGATGGCATGGTGGTTGCGACCGAATACGAGCAGAAATTCCCGCTGGTCGGCATTGCAAAACGCACGCGTTCGTATGTGTATGGGGGCAGTTTGCTGCAATCAGGCACGGTCAATATGCCCGCAAGTTTTTGCAACGTGACTTTGGAAAGCAGTTCATCGTTCAAGCTGACTTCTGACGGCTCGGAAAACTGGAAATCATTGCCGGCAACCTTGTCCGCAGGCAGCGCAGCGCCTATTTTTGTCTACCAAGAATGGATGGAGCAAACCGAATCCGTGGTTGGCTCTCGCGATGACAATATGGATCTGTTTGCACCGAAAAAAATCAGCCGCACCTTGAGTACGAATATCTATCAGGGTGCGGCCCATCCCGCAGGCGACCCGCGCCGTAGCAATTTGCTGGGTACGGTGGTTTCCGCCTACAGCTGTTTATCAGGCAACTGCACCACGCTGATCAGTCAAACGCAAACCACCAACAGCTATTCTGACGACAGCGACAGCAGCTGGCTCAGCGCTTGGCTGCCCGGCCGATTGTCGTCGACATCTGTGCGCCGCTGCCGGGGCAGCGACGCCGCAAACTGTGCCAGCGCCGCCACCGGCACTGACACCACAAACCTGCGCCAGGTTAGCTACAGCTATTACGGCCCTACAACCTCATGGCCCGGCATGCTGCGCACTGAAACGGTGCGTGCCAATGGCGACGCCAGCCAACGCCTGACCACGGCGCACGTCTATGACCTACGTGGCAATGAAACCCTCAGCGCCAGCTGTTCGTCCTCGTTCGTTTGTGAGCCCAGCACGCTGGAAGCCACGATTAGCAACAATTTCCGCATGCGCCGCAGCAATATGCAAGATGTGCTGCGTTATAGCCGCGTGGCTTACGATGCCATTGGCCGCTATCAAACCAGCACGACTTCGCCTTATTACAACGGTGCGGCGCTGGGTGTAGCCGACAGCATTGAGCGCAGCACCAGCGTTAGCAACCGGGACGCCTACGGCAACCCACGCTTAGCCACCGATCTCAATGGCGGGCGTGTCGAGACCGAATTTGGTGCATTGGGTCGGCAGTATTTGTCCTATACCAACGCCGGGCAGCTCTCTTACACGCTGTATGCCTGGTGTGACGGCAGCATCGCTTGCCCAACGAATGCGGTGTATCGCGTGAAAAGTTTTGCCGCAGGCGAAACGAGCGCGGCCAGCACCCAACCAGCACCGACCTCCTGGGCGTATTTCGATAAGCTGGGCCGCAGTATAGTCGGCGTCAAAGAAAGCTTTGGCGCATCACAATACATTGCAGCCAGCACCAGTTATGACCACAAGGCGCGCCAAATAATTGCCAGCGAGCCGTATTTTGTGGCTAACCCAGAACTTAGCGGTGCGTCATTCACTGGCGCTGTCAACACCAACGAAACTAAGTTCGATCAGTTCGGCCGCGCTTGGCTAACCGTTACGCCGCAAAACGTTGCGCGCACGCGCAGTACTTATCAGGTCGTTACCCTCAATGGTGCCGATATGATGCAGACCATGGTGCAGGTGTGCCCCGGCAACTTCATTGGCACCAGCAATAATTGTTCGGTGACTAATCAACAGCTGCGCAAAGAATACTCAAACGCCTTGGGCGAACTTGTGGCGGTGGACGATATCAATAACTTCCGCCTCAGCTACACGCACAACGCCGCAGGTGAAGTGCGCAAAATCGAACGCAGTGGCATCAACAATGGCAGTTTGAGCAACATCACGATTGTCAGTGAAGTGCAGTTTGATCATTTCGGCCGCAAACTAGCCTTGATTGACGCCGACAAAGGCACGATCACCTATCAATACAATGCTGCCGATGAGTTGGTGGCGCAAACTGACGGCAAAGGCCAAACGCAGTCCCAGCTTTATGATGCCAGAGGCCGCATGTGGTTTAGGAAAGACGCGAAAGCCGATGGCAGCTGCGAAGGCAGCTCAGTTTGGACGTTCGATCAAGCACAAGGTGGCATTGGCGCTGCAGCGCGCGAAACTAGCTTGCCCGGAACCAGCTGCGATGCAGGATTGGCAGAAGCAGCGACCACGTTCCTGAAGCGCAAAACCAGCACTTTCGACAGCCTAGGCCGCCCGCACAGCACCACCACGGACATTCCTGCCGCCAGCAAAACTTGGGTAGAAGCCGGCACCTTTGACCGCTTCGGCAGGCCCTTGCAGGCACTCGATGCATCAGGGCGCGCTACGATCACCAGCTACACCCAGCGTGGTCTGTTGCTCACTTTGCGTGACGCGCAAGGTGCGCCGAACGGCGAAGAGTATTACCGCGTTCTGGCGATGAACGAACGTTTCCAAGTCACCGCAGAACAGCGTGCGGGTAATGCCAATATGGTTACCACGCGCGGCTATGAAGCCAGCACCGGGCGCTTGACCGAAATTAAATCTGGCACCAGCCCAGACAACACTGTGTTTAACAATAACGGCGCTATTCAAAACGAAAGTTACGCCTGGGATGCGTTCGGCAATTTAATAAAACGCATACACCGAACCGGTAATAACCCGCTGCTTAATCGCAATTATGAAGAAACCTTTGAATACGACGCCTTTAATCGCCTGAAATTAGTTCGCAAAGATGGCGTCGAAACTCAAGCGATGGAATACAACGAAGTCGGCAATATCTTGGCAAAGGCGGCGAACAATGCCGGCTTGAGTTCACCGGCAAACCGCTACGACTATTTCGGCAATTTTGGCGCCGCACCTAGCACCATGAACGCCGCACTGTGCCCACCCGGCACCGCGCGCGGCGGCCCACATGCGGTGGCGGCTGCTTTTGGTGAAACCTATTGCTATGACGCCAGCGGCAACGTCGTCAAAAACGGTGTGGAAGCGGCCAAAGGCGGCTCATCGGAATATCGCACTATTGAATACAGCACATTCGACATGTCGACCGAGATGCGCAAGTATAAAAACGGCGCATTGATTGGTGCGGTTAGCTTTAAATATGGCGCAGATCGCAGCCGCTATATGCGTATCGATGCCAGCCCCGCCGGTGCTGGTTTGGCGGCGGACAACGAGACGACCTTTTATGTCGGCAACGTCGAGTTCCTGGTCGGGCGCAACACCGCCCGGCGCAGTATTGGTGGTGTCTTGACGGCGTATCAAGCCGGTACCAATGGCGGTTTGAACGGCGAGCGCGTGTATCAGTTCATGGATCACTTGGGCTCGATTGAAGTGCTGACCGATCAAAACGCCACCGTCACCCAGGGCAATAGCTTTGATGCCTGGGGCGAGCGGCGCCAATACACAGGCGTGGCGATGGATCAACTGGCGCAAATGGCCGCCAATACCAGCAAAACCCGGCGAGGCTTCACCGGCCACGAACAGGTAGATCGCGTCAATATCATCCACATGAATGGGCGGATTTATGACGCCAAGTTAGGCCGTTTTTTACAAGCAGACCCGATGGTGGAAGACGCCAAAGACAGCCAGGGTTTGAATCGCTACAGCTATGTGATGAATAACCCGCTGAGTTTGACGGATCCGAGTGGCTATTTGGCGAGTCAGCGGGTGCGTAAGGCGTTTGGTGCGATTGTGCAGATCATCAATATCGTGGTTTCGATCATCTTCCCGCCCTATGCGGCGCTGGTGGCGGCGATTACGTCCTACCTAAATGGCTATGTGCAAACCGGGACGCTGCGCGGTGCCATGCGCGCCGGGTTTACCAATGCCATTCTTTCCATGATTCCCGGCGGTAGCTTAGGCGGCGATACTCCGAGTATGCTGGAATCCGTCGGCAATCTTGCGATCAATAGTGTCAAGAGCGGTGTGATTGAGGCGCTGCAGGGCGGCAGTTTCGGGCATGGCTTTAGATCGGCGGCGCTGGGGGCGATTGGGATGAGTTTGGCGCAGGGGGTTGTTGGGGCGATGGGCGGGGCAGCGGTTAAAAAAGCGGCGTCCGGCACTGGGAATGACGAGGATGGTGGGAAGACGGCTGCGGCGACAGGCGCGGAATCAAGCGAGAAGAAAAAATATAATCCGGTCAAAAGGCGAGCATTGAAAGAAGGCGAAATAACAATGCTAGAGAATCAAATGGGCACTGATACCCCGTGGCATACCTTTACCATTTCGCACGGCGACACAACCGGCAATGTAACAGCCAAGGCAATTGGTACAAACATTACTTTTGATCCGGACGGAGGATGGTACATGGATGATTTTTCCGAATCCACGGACTACGATGCCGCGCAATTATTTTTTCATGAGTTTGCGCATTTATATGAGTATCATCACGAAATTCAAGCAATAGTATTAACACAAATAGGCACGCGTTTTATATGGACTAAAACCAAAAATTTGTTTGGCTCTAAGGATGATGGCTATAAGTATAAATTAGATTCAAGTAAATCGTTGTCTAATTACTCAAGGGAGCAACGGGCAGAGATAATTGGTCATTATTCCGCTTCAGTTTATTTGTATATAAAGCCGCCTCAAGGAACAATAACTGATTATCAATCTATATTAAAAAATTCGGGCTTCTATGATGAACGTTAGAAATTTTGTTATTGGCATTTTTGTAATTTTATTCAGCAATAATGCTTTTTGCTCACAGCTAATTGGAGAAATTAAAGTATTGTGTGTTGCCCAGACTGGCGACATAGTTTTTTTTCTCAGGAAAAGTGAAAAATCCGATTCAGTAATAAATATAAGTGTTTTTAACGAAAAATTAGATAAATTATGGGAGTTGCAAAAACCTGAGCAGGCAAAATTCGGTGATTGGACAATAATTCAATATGCAGATTGGTCAATTCGACCTAATGGGCAAATTATTGCCGAAGCTAAACAACTTCTGCCCAATGCGTGGTACGAAGTTCGATATTTAGGCTATGGAATTTTAGGAAGACTAAAATTTAAATACCAAAGACCTGGTGCGCGTAGCTGCACAATTGAGGTGAAGTGACTTTCTTTGAGAGCCTTCGCAGAAGCAAGCCAAGCCAGGACACGCAAGTTTCAGACTTAAAACGCCCCGTTTTTAATAACCAAAATGCCAGCGGCCCTAAAACCGCTGGCATTTTAATAGATAGAACTAGACACCCAAGCTTCGGGCCAATAGATAGAACTAGACACCCAAGCTTCGGGCCTAAAATGCCAGCAGCCTTAAAACCGCTGGCATTCTCTTATTTCCTTATCAAATCTGGCGAAATTCCAAGCCAAAAAAAATCCAAACCCAACACCCCCAGCCGCAAACGCGGCCTCAAAAATAACCCAATGTCGTCCTAAATCTTGTTCAAAATTCGCGCAAAACCAATACCAAACAGCGTGCGTTGACTAATTTCTTTGGCCTTATCTATCAGTTCTTCCAATTCACCCACTACGCGCCAGTAACCTGAGCCAATGCCTTTGACACGCGTCGTCCAGTGATTTTTATCCAAGCCCAATTTGGTCAGCGCTTTTGGCTCGCTTGCTGCAATCTTGCCGCGCTTGCCCGGATGTAGTTCGCGCCCGGTAAAATCCACCAGCTCGATATAGTCCGCTGCTGAAATGTTCGGCAGATTGAAAGATCGCACGCCAACCAGCGGCACGAGCGGCTGATTCGCGCGCTCTGGGTTTTTGCGCAGCTGCTGATTGCGCACCTTCACGCTGGTGTAGCGCGACGATGCAATGTTGCTAGCGACCTTGGCGCGCACGGGGTTAAGGTCGACGTAAGTCATCGCCGCCAGGATCGATTTTTCGCTGAGCAGCGCTTGGCAGCCAAAACGGCCTTCCCAAAATCTACCCTTCACTTTGTCTTCTGCATTG
>JANNYA010000159.1:0-3215 GCA_031409855.1 Rhodanobacteraceae bacterium
TCGTGGCCTGCAGGTTGATCCGCGCAAAGGCAATACGCGAGATGACGGCTTCATTGCACTGCAGGAAGCGTTTGTCGACAAACACTTGCGTGACGTGTCCACCCGTTACGATTTTGATGCGGTGCGCTTTGGCATTCAGCCTTTTAGCGCCGATTTTCGTGGTTTTTTATTCCAAGACTTACAGTTTGGCGCACGCCTGTTCGGCAACCGAGATAACAACCGTAAGCAGTACAATTTGGCGTATTTTCGACGCTTAGAAAAGGACACCAACTCCGGTCTAATCGACGTGGCGGAAGGCTTTCGCCACGATGATGTAGTGGTGGCAAATTACTACTTTCAAGACATCGGCATTGTTGGTTTTACCAGCCAAGCGGTATTCGCCTATAACCGCAATCGGGAAGACGAATTCTTCTTTGATGCGAATGGCTTTCTCGCCCGCCCGGCCAGTTTAGGCACTGAAAAGCCGCGCAAATATGATGTCTATTATTTGGGCTACAACGGTGATGGGCATATAGGCGCGTTCAATTTGAGCACCAGCGCTTATGGCGCGTTTGGCAAAAACGACAATGCCTTCACTGGCAAACGCAGCGATATTCGTGCCGGATTCTTTGCTGCTGAATTATCGAAAGACTACGATTGGATACGCGTACGTGGCTCCGCCCTGTATGCAACGGGTGACGATAATCCCTTCGATAGCACATCCCAGGGTTACGATGCGATTTTCGAAAATCCGATTTTTGCCGGCGCCGATACCAGCTACTGGATTCGCCAAAACATCCCGCTCATCGGTGGCGGTGGCGTGGGTTTAGCCGGGCGCAACGGCGTTTTAGCCAGCCTGCGCACCAGTAAAGAATTGGGCCAATCCAACTTTGATAATCCTGGCATACGCCTGCTGGGCCTCAGCGCAGATTTCGATTTGACGCCAGAATCACGGGTCACGGTCAACATCAACCAGCTCTGGTTTGACAATACCGCGACATTAGAAACCTTACGAAACCAATCGCCGATCCATCGTTCCATCGGCACCGATGCTTCAATCGCGTGGATTTGGCGGCCGAAGTTTCACCAGAATATCGTTTGGCGGCTTTCCGGTGCGGCGCTGTTGCCTGGGCGTGGCTTGGAAAATTTATACGGCAATGACGACACCTATTACACGGTGCTCGGCAATTTGATCTTGAGTTATTGAGGATGCGTATCATGAAGCTCAAATCTATTTTGACTTTATCCTTGCTTGCCAGCGCGCTGGTCAGTTTCCCAGTTATCGCCGACGACGGCGAAAAGCCAGTGCAGCGCAACTATGTGCGCGCGCCCGACGCCCCGGCAATACAAACATGGGCGCAAGCGAATGCGAAAAGTGCGGGCTGTGTTAGCTGCCACACAGAAAGCAAACTAGCGTCCGAATCAAACGCCGATCAAAAAAGTTTTCTTGCGCACGATCAGCAAACCATGCACGCCAGCAAAGCGGTAGTTTTGGGCTGCGTGGATTGCCACGGCGGTGATGCCAAAGTAAGTAGTCCAGGTGGCGCAATGTATGCCGGTGGCGATGCGTCGCACGATGCTGGACATGACGCTGGCCACGAATCTGAAGCGCATGCGGCTAAAATTGAAGGCGGGCATGCCAGCACAGAAGCAGGCCATGGCGGCGAACATCATGGCAAAAGCTATGCGCCAGATTATCAAACGGCGATGGACAGCGCCCACGTTTTGCCGCGCTATCCTAAAACTTGGGGCCACACCGGCAGCGCTAACCCTGTGCGTGGCTACGCGCTGTTGAATCGTGAAGCGCCGGAGTTCACGCGTTTTGTTAATCCCTCCGATTTGCGCATCGTCGACGAAGCCTGCGGCGCTTGCCACAAACAAGTCATCACCGCAGCAAAAACATCGCTGATGGCCACCGGTGCCATGCTTTGGGGCGGCGCTAGCTACAATAACGGCATTTTGCCTTATAAACGCTACATTCTAGGCGAGTCCTACACCCGCGAAGGCGCAGCGGCCACGATTAAAGCCCCAGTGCCTGTGACTGAGGAAATGAAAAAGCGCGGCATCCTCCCTGTTTTGTACCCACTTCCGGCTTGGGAAACGGTGCCACCAGCAGATATTTTTCGGGTATTTGAACGCGGCGGCCGCAATATCGCCTCAACCTTTCCTGAAACTGGTCTGCCCAATTCCACCGGCTCAATCCAGCGCTTAGAAGAGCCTGGCCGCCCAGATGTCAAACAATCGAATCGTGGCCCCGGCACCGGTGGCCGAATCGCGGTGCCAGTAATCAACATCCACAAGACGCGCTTAAACGATCCTAATATGTGGTTCATGGGCACCAACGATCAACCCGGTGACTATCGCCAGTCTGGTTGCGCTTCGTGCCACGTGGTCTATGCCAATGATCGCGACCCCCGGCATTCTGGCCCTTACGCGAATGCAGGCCATACCGGCTTGAGCCAAACCAACGACCCGACGATTCCTAAAGATCAGTCTGGCCATCCGTTGAAGCATGCGTTTACGCGCTCAATTCCGACCAGCAATTGCATGGTTTGCCACATGCACCAGCCGAATATGTTTATGAACACCTTCCTCGGCTACACCATGTGGGACTACGAGTCCGACGCGCCCGCAATGTGGCCGAAAAAGCAACACTATCCTGACGATGAGGAGCTGCGTAAAACACTGGAGCGCAATCCAGAGGAAGCGGCAATTCGCGGTCTGTGGCGCGACACTGAGTTTTTGAAGAAAGTTTCGGAGCTAAACCCCAAGCTCAACGACACCCAGTTTGCCGACTATCACGGCCACGGCTGGAACTTCCGTGCGGTATTTAAACGTGATCGTGAAGGCACCTTGCTTGACGCAACCGGCAATGCGATTGACGACAAGGACCCGAAAAAGTGGGAAAAAACCGTGCATATGTCATCGATTCACGTCGACAAGGGCATGCATTGTGTTGATTGCCACTTCAGCCAAGACATGCACGGCACCGGCCACATAGTTGGCGAAGTTGCCGCACCGATAGAAATTGGCTGCAAAGACTGTCACGGCACGCCGGACAAACTGCCGACGCTGGTGACCAGCAATGTCGCTGCCAGCGAAAAAGGTCGAAATCTGGCTAACTTGCGCAATCCAGACGGCAAAAAGCGTTTCGAGTGGATCGATGGCAATCTAATCCAGCGCAGCCTGATTACGCCTGGGCTGGAATGGGAAATGAGCTTGCTCAAGGAAAACTC
>JANNYA010000160.1:0-25971 GCA_031409855.1 Rhodanobacteraceae bacterium
GCATACAAAAACTCAAAAAAATCAATCAACATTTTAGTATATATGTGCCTGTCGTCCTGTGCGTGACTATGGGCCATTCGACTGGCTATGGGCGAACGGCAACAACAAACCCTAAATTAGTGAGTGTTCATGGAGAGCTTGTCGAAGGGCAGAGCACTCCCTCCCTGACGAAGCCGGTATGCGTCACAAAGGCTGCCGCTACATGCTTCGACAAGTTCAGCACGCACGGTGCCATTCAAACTGAAGGATCGTCATCCCCGAATGTTTTAGTCGGGGATCCAGCCTGCACTTGCGCAAAGTACAGCGAATTGCAATGGTGCAACGCCGGAACAAGCGCCCTGGATTCCCGCCAAAAGCACGCGGGAATGACGAACTTAGTGCGCCGTCGCCCCATTAATATCGAATCAGCGAAAACTACCGAGATTCCCCTTCAGTTTGAATGGCACCCCAGCACGCGCGCTTTTCAGGGCGACTGGCTTAAAGGGGTTACGTTGAGGGCTTCGCTAGCTCAACGAAGTCGTAGTAATGAATTGGAATGAAGTCGCTCAGCCCGTGCTGCAAACGCGCGGGTTGAGCTGTTTACGCGACGAGCAGCCGCTGTTCGAGCTGGTCGATTTCACGCTCGATGCGGGCCAGCTTTTACTAATTGAAGGCGAAAACGGCGTCGGTAAAACCACGTTGTTGCGTGCTTTGTTGGGGCTTGCGCCGCTGGAGGTTGATTCGCTGGAATTCGATGGTCAGTCTTGGCCGGGCTGTATGGGCCAGATACGCCGCCTTGGGCGCTGGCTGGGGCACGCCTCAGCGCTTAAACCGGAGCTGACGATTGCCGAAAATTGGCGCTTTTGGGCGGCGTTGGAGGATTTAACGCTATCAAATGCCGAACTGCTGGCCTTTGGCGTACGGTTAAAGTTGCAGGGCTTCGAAGACGCGCGTGTCGGCACGCTTTCAGCCGGGCAAAAGAAGCGCGCGCAACTGGCGCGGCTATTGTTCGGGACTTCAAAACTTTGGCTACTGGACGAACCTTTCGCGAATTTAGACCGGCCCGGAATTGCGTTGATTGAAAGCCTGATGCAGACGTTTTTGCAAGCGGGCGGCGCGGTAATAGCCACCAGCCATGGCGTGCTGAGCTTTAGCGGCCCGCATACGACGCTGGTGCTGCGGCATGCATCGCTGTGAATAAGGCATTTATCGCCAGCCTGCGGCGCGAACTGACACTGCGCATTCGTCAACCGGCGGCAGCGCTGTATCCTGCGGCGTTTGCGGTATTGGTGGCGCTGCTGATTGGTTTTGCGGTCGGCGCGAATAGCAATGCGCTGAGTTTGATCGCACCTGCGGCGCTATTTATTGCGATGCTGCTCGCGGTATTTTTGGCGCTCGAACAAATGTTTGCGGGCGATGTCAGCGATGGTACTTTGGATGCGCTGGTGTGTGCCGAACATGCGCTGCTGAGTGTTTTGTACGGCAAAGCGCTGGGCTTTTGGCTCAGCAGCTGCGCGACGTTGCTGTTAGCGCTGCCGGTGCTGATGGTGTTACTCAAACTATCGCCAGATTTGGCACCGTTAATCTGCTTAAGCCTAACGCTAGCCAGTTTGAGCCTGAGTTTTCTGGGTTTGGCGGGCGCTGCACTTACCGCACGTTTAAGCGCACAGGAAGGTGCGGGCGTGGGTGGCGCGATGCTGTTACTTCTGCTGATTTTGCCGCAGGCGGTGCCGGTGTTGATATTCGCGCTCGGCGCGGTGCAGGCTGCGGTCATCGGTGAATCGCCAAAATCGGCGCTGTATTTTTTGGCCGCGCTGAGCGCTGTTTACGTCACTTTCGCGCCGTTCGCCGCGCGGCTGGCGTTACGGGCCAGCTAAACGGCATACTTGCGCCTCAATCGCGCAAGCCTATGCCACATTCAATCGACAATGTCTGATTCCCTCGCTAGCTACATCAAGTCTGCCTTCACATGGCGCTGGAACCTGCTAGGTTTAGCGGGTGGTGCGGTGTTTGCACTGCTGTCGCCGATTCCTGCAGCAGCGCTGGCAATTTTGGGCGCTGCCGAGCTGGTTTATTTGACTACTTTAATTTCATTCCCAAAATTTCGCCGCGCCATCGATGCCCAAGGCTCAGGCACAACCAGCGCATTTGGGCCGGAGCCCGACGCGCAAATTTCGCTCACTGAAGTGCTGAATCAGCTGGCACCTGGGCCGAGAAAGCGTTTTTTAGAACTACGCCAACGCTGTTTAACACTGCAGACTATTGCCAACAAAATTGGCGGCAGCGCCGCAAGTCAGGGTGACGAACTGCGCGGCAATGGTTTGGACAAACTGCTGTGGGTGCATTTGCGGCTTCTGTTAGCGCAGCAAGGGCTTTGGCGATTTTTGGAAGAAACCGACGTCGCGCAATTAGATAAGCAATTGGTTGAGCTGAAAAAACGTCGAGAAACGTCACAGGCCGACGAGCGCATGTTCAAATCCCTGATCGATGCCATGGCCACGCTCACCATGCGCATTGACAACTATCGCGCCGCCGAACGCAACAGTGAATTTGTTGATCTGGAACTAGATCGCATCGAAAACAAAATTTTGGCGCTCTCAGAAATGTCGGTGAACAATCAAAGCCCAGATTTTCTGACCGCGCAAGTCGATGCGGTGGCCGATTCGATCACGCAAACCGAATCGGCGATGCGTGAGCTGGACGCACTAACCGGTTTGGGCCGAGAGTTGACGCGTGAACCGCCGAAAATTATGGCGGGTTTGGTGCAGTAATGCCGAAGTTTGCTAAAGCTCAAGTTAGGGTTACAGCCACCTGACAAACAATCAGATTGGGCACCCGTGCAAAACCCGCATCACCAGTTACAAAAGTGCAAGGCTCAGCAAAGCTTAAGGCGCATGCGGCCTGCAGCGCATCAGGTGTTTTCAAGGCGGTGCTGGCGCGCAAATAGGTGGCAACATCCACTATCGCTGCACTCAGCTCGACAATCTGTGCTTGTTTGAAAAATGCGTCATAGTGTTTCAACAGCACAAAATTCCCTTCACGCAGTGGCTTGACTCGACACTCCATCACGCCCAAGCGCGAAATCGCGATGATCGCTTGCGGGTTTGAAGCCTTGATTTCGCGCAGTGCCTTCATGACCGCGTTGCGATACGGTGGCGCACCTTCAAAGTAATAAATTAATGCACTGCTATCCAAAAACGCAATCAACGTACTGGCCATTCCGAGCGCAACTCGGTCAGGCGCTGTGCCATGCCATTCGCGTCCAGAACAGTTACATCACGCCGATCACGAGCAGTCGATAGATCAACTTCAGCTTGACCGTTGCCATGCGCCAACAGCCAGTCGAGCGCAGTGCCACTGCGCTGCAATTCGTCGGCGTTGAGCAATAGCGCGGCATAAGCTTGCGGCGTTAGCACGACAGCGGCGGGGCGATTGCGCTTCATAATCGTTGCCGTGCCACCCTGTTGCGGCATATTGAGCGCAGCATCCAACGCCGCCATACCGCCGCGCTTTATTTCAGCGATGGTAATGATATTCATTATGGTGCCTTTATCGGTATTGATAACGGTACTTATATACAAATTGGTCTTGATGTCAACGAATCAGCAGTGAGTTCTGCAATAACTCTTCGATAAGCCATAGCTCGTCAATGGGCGTGAACCGCCAAAAATTATGGCGGGGATGGTGCACTAGCTTTTTAGTTTCAGCTCGATCGAGTCGTTTAAATTTCACTAAACTGTAACTTTTTTGACCTACCAGCATCATCTAACTGCGCAACCTTAAGCCTAAGGAAAGGCCAGAAGGATGCCCATGAAACTTACTTTCGTCACCGAGACCTATCCACCCGAAATTAATGGCGTTGCGCTTACCGTGCTGTCCTTGGTCCAGCATTGTCGCAAACTGGGCCACCACGTCGAAGTAGTGCGCCCCGAACAGCCGGGCGACGTGCTTAAAACACCGGAGCGTTTAATCGTGGAGCAGCTCGTGCCCGGTGCACAGTTACCCTTTTACGCGGGCTTGCGCTTTGGCTTGCCAGCGAAACGTCGGTTGCTGAAACATTGGCAAAATGTGCGCCCGCAGGGTATTTATGTCGCCACCGAAGGGCCTTTGGGCTGGACCGCGGTATCGGCAGCTAGGCAGCTGGGTATTCCGGTGGTGACCGGTTTGCACACGCGCTTTGACGATTTCATGGATCACTACGGCCTGAGCTTTTTGCGCCGCCCCGCTTTCGCATTCATGCGCGCCTTCCACAACCGCGCGATGGCGACTTTGGTGCCAACGACGAGCCTGCAAAACTTACTAAACTTGCGTGGCTTTAAGCGCGTTGAGCGGCTTGAACGTGCGGTCGACACCACTGCTTTTGCGCCAGCGCACCGCAGCGATAAATTGCGCCAAGTCTGGGGCTGCAATGCCTTAGGCTACGCCCCAGCAGTCCTATTTGTTGGTCGCATCGCGGCTGAGAAAAATTTGCCGCTCGCGGTGCGTGCGTTTAATGCCATTTCCGAAAGGCATCCAGCGGCGCGCATGATTTGGGTTGGCGATGGCCCGGCAAATAGCGCGTTGCGTGCAAGCCTGTCCGCAGATGCTCGGCATATTTTTTGCGGCATGCTGCGCGGTGAAGCGCTCAGCGCGGCGTATGCCAGTGCGGATTTGTTTCTGTTTCCTAGCTTGAGCGAAACCTTTGGCAACGTCACGCTGGAAGCGCTAGCCAGCGGCCTGCCGGTGTGCGCGTTTGATTACGGCGCTGCTGAAGAATTTGTCGTTAATGCCAGCAACGGTCAGCTAGCGCATTTTGCTGATGCCGAAGGCTTCGTTGCGCAGGCGCTGCAGTTGGCGCAAGCCATGCACGATGATCCGACGCGCATACGCACGGCAGCTAGAGACAGCGTCGAACAACTCAACCCCAGTAACGTTGCTGGCGCACTGGTGGCGCTGTTGCAAAAGCTCAGCACCTGCAATGTCACACAAGCTCTGACGCAAGGAGCCCACGATGCACCTGAACTCGAACGTATTTAAAGCTTTTGCAGCGCACGAGTGGCATTGGTGTGAACGCGCGAATCAGCGCGCGCACGGTACCCGTTGGGTGCCGTTTTTCGGCTTTGTCAGTCGTGTTGGCGATGGCGTAGTTTGGTATCTGCTGATGGCGCTACTGATTGCCTTTGGTGGCGCTCGCGGCGTGCTCGCGGCGCTGCATATGGCCGGCATTGGCTTGGCATCGCTTGGGCTTTACAAACTGGTCAAAGGCTTAAGTAAACGGCCACGGCCGCTGACGCGGCGCACGGGTTTGCATTTAACGGGTTTGCATATAACTGTGGCGCCGCTGGATGAATTTTCCTTTCCTTCTGGCCACACCTTACACGCCGTCGGATTTTCATTGGTGGCATGCCACTACTTCCCTTGGTTGGCGCTGATCTTGGTGCCGCTCAGCCTGTGCATTGCGATCTCACGCGTGGTGCTGGGTTTGCATTACCCCAGCGATGTCGTGGCGGCGGTATTGATGGGTGCGGGGCTTTACTGGTTAGCGCTTGGGCGGCTGATAGATGTGAGCGCAATTTAAGCACTGGCGGAATTTTAAGGAGATCAAAATGTTAGGCATTTACGACCGAATTTTCAAAGCCACGCACGGTAGTCGGCTGATTTACAACACCTGTTGGGAAGATCCAGCGGCGGATCGCGAGATGCTCAAGCTAGACCCAGATACGCGGGTTGCCATGATCACAAGCGCCGGCTGCAACGCGCTCGATTATTTGTTGGATAACCCCAAGGCGATCCACACCATTGATGTCAACAGCCGCCAAAACGCCTTGCTTGAACTCAAGATCGCCGCGATTTCGGAGTTGAAGCATGCGGAGTTTTTTCAGCTCTTTGGACTCGGCGCACATCGCAATTTTAGGGCGCTTTATATGGCGCAACTGCGGCCCCGGCTGAGCGCAAGTGCACAGCTATTTTGGGACGCCAACGCGCATTATTTCAGCACCACCGGCGGGCGCGGCAGCTTATATTTTCAAGGTGCATCCGGCGATGTTGCCTGGGGCGTGGGCAGTAGTTTAAAAATCTTACGGCCCAAGCTGCATCGCGCGTTGCTGGAACTACTCGATAGCGATACGCTGGCGATCCAATGCCAGCGCTATGAAGCGATTGAGCCAAAAATATTTGGCCCGATGCTGCGCTGGCTGGTGCGCCAACCGATGTTGTTGAGTTTGCTAGGCGTACCGCGGGCGCAGCGGGATTTGATTGATCGCCAGTTTCCCGGCGGTGTCACCAGCTATGTGCGGGCAAAATTGCGCTATGTGTTCACCCAAACCACGCTGCGCAACAATTATTTTTGGCGTGTGTATTTGACTGGGCAATACAGCGAAAACTGTTGCCCAAATTATCTGAAGGCCGAACACTTTGAAACCCTGAAGGCGCGCGTGGACCGCATCAATATCTACACCGGCACCTTTGAAGAGTTTCTGATTAGCTACCCTGATTCGATCACGCACTTTGTATTGTTGGACCACCAAGATTGGATGGCTGCGCACCTGCCGATAGCCTTGAATAGCGAATGGCGCTACATCCTGGCGCGCAGCGCACCGAAGGCAAAAGTGTTGCTGCGCAGCGCCGGGCTTGCGGTCGATTTTCTACCCGAATTTGTTGCTGCGAATTTGCAGCAGGATCAACCGCTGGCAAAGCATTGGCACGAACTAGACCGGGTCGGAACCTATGGCTGCACTTGGCTGGCTGAAATGCGTCCGAATGCAACGGTGGCCGCATGAGTAGCGAGGCGTTAAAACGCTACTACCGCTGGCATGCACCTATTTATGACGCGACGCGCTGGGCATTTTTGTTCGGGCGCACCCGGCTAATCCAGCTGCTCAGCAAATCATCCGTGGGCGCCATGCCCAAACAAATCCTTGATCTAGGGTGCGGCACCGGCAAAAATCTTTGCGCCCTCGCGCAGGCGTTCCCCGGCGCACAAATTACCGGTGTTGATCTATCCGCCGAAATGTTGGCACAGGCGGGGCGAAATCTAGTGCAAAAATTAGAGCCGGCGGCGCGCGCGCGCATTAGTTTGCGCAACACCGATATCGCGCACATGCCCGGGCTGCAATATGACTTAATCGTCTGTTCCTACATGCTTTCGATGACCGGCAACCAGCTTAGCGACACGCTACAAAAACTGCGCAAACTATTAACCCCCACGGGCCGCTTAGCGATTGTCGATTTCGATTGCACCCGCGCCGCGTGGTTTGCCCGCTGGATGGGCGTCAATCATGTGCGCATGGATGGTAGCTTGGCCACGTTATTGCAGAAATTCAGCCATGTCGAACGGCATGAGCAGCATTCAGGGCTTGGGCTATGGCGTTGGATGATTTGGATCGGGCGTTAGCGCAGTCACTTAAGGGAGCATTGCGAGTTTTCAGCCTCAAAGCGGCTGTTGACAGACCATGAACTTCGTCTTTGCGAGCGCAGCGAAGCAATCTAGCTTTGTACAACGAGATTGCTTCACTGCGTTCGCGATGACAAAACAGCTAGCAAAAAAAACCCCAGCGTTTGCCGGGGTTTTTTGATTGCGCCAAAGCTACTTTTTCTTCGTCGCTGCGTGCTTGTCTAACTCCGCCAAAAGCTGCGGCGCAGGCATATAGCCTGGCATCAAAGTGCCGTCGGTTAGCAGCAACGCAGGCGTGCCATTGACGCCCATGCGTTGACCCATGTTGTAATCCGCTTCGATGGGGTTGATGCACGTTTCTTTACCCGGGTCCACGCCGTTCTTCGCGTCCGTCATCGCTTTACGCTGATCTTTGGCACAAAAAACCGCGATCGCTTTGCGCGAAGATTCGCTAGGAATGCCAGCACGCGGGAACCACAGATATTGCACTTCGATACCTAGATCGCTGTATTGCTTAATTTCAGTGTGCAGCTTGCGGCAGTAACCGCAATCAATGTCAGTGAACACCTTGACAACATGCTTGGTTGGGCCGTTCGCAGGAAAGATAATCATGTCTTTCTTTTGAATTTTAGCCAGCTCCGCAACACGCACAACCGACTGCGATTCTTCCGTCAAATTACGCCGTGTAGCGGTTTCTACCAACGCACCTTGAAGCAAATACTTGCCATCGTCACTGAAATAAATGATTTGGCCGCCTAAAGTTGCTTCCATCCAGCCCTTGACCGGCGTGGCTTTGACCGAATCGATCACTGCCGATGGGTTGAGTACTTTAATGGCCGCGCGCACTTCCGCTTCGCCCGCGTTTGCGAAAGAGCTAGCAGCCAAAATAGCGGTAGCGAGAATTGAGATCGAAAAGCGCATGTTTTTTCCAGAATTGATAGTGTCAAAAAGAGTGTTTGCGAGTACTGCGGATTTTACAGGAGCAGGAGTGTACTTCGCCGCCAAGTGAACGGCGAGTATCGAGCTACAGCGGCTTTTTAGTCGCTAACGCGGCGCGGCGATCAAGCTCAGCAAGCAGTGCGGGCACCGGCAAATAGCCAGGCGCTACGCCGCCGTCTGAAAAAACTAAGGTTGGGGTGGCATGGATACCCAAGGCGGTGGCCAGTGCAACATTGCGCGCGACCGGATTTGGGCAGCTGGCATTGCCTGGATCAGTGCCATTCTTGGCTTGCGTCAACGCCTTTTGCGGGTTCGCTGCGCAATAAACAGCCACCGACTTGCGCGCGGAATCATCGGTCAAACCGTTACGCGGCATGATTAGATATTGCACCTCGATGCCTGCTTCGGAAAACTGTGCGATATCGGCATGCAGCTTTCGGCACACGCCACAGTCAATATCTGACACCACTTTGATCGAATAAAGCGTTTTGCCTTTCGCCGGGAAAACAATCAAGTCTTTCGCGACGACGCTTTTAAGCGCGGTCAAACGCACACCCGCAAGCGCGTCGTCGGTTAGGTTGCGCTTGCTACTGGTTTCAAACATCGTGCCCTGAATCAAGTGTTTGCCGTCACTACTAAAATAAAGCACATCGGCACCGACAATGACCTCTTTCACGCCCGGAATCGCGGAATCTTTGATGCTAGTTACTTTGAGCTGCGGGTTCAATGCGGCGACGGCGGCTTGGATTTCGGAATTCGTGTTTGTCTTGACGGTGTTGGTAGTAACCGCGTTCGCAGCACCATGCCAAGCGTTGACTACCAGCGCGGCGGCGACTAGATAGGCAAAGGGTTGTAAAGTTCGCATCGCGCGTCCGTTATCGTTGGTTAGGCAGGGCTTGACCGTAAGTTTTCATGGAAGTTCCACGCGCTGCATCGACGCAAATTTTCGGCTCACGTGCGATTTCAAAGCGTGCGAAGTTCGCGCAAGCAAGGCCAACGCGTTAGCATTCGCAATTTGCACAATAACAAGGAATTCTATGCGCCATTTTCTCTGGTTTGCACTGACCGTTTTAGTCGCTGGGTTATCATTACCGGTTCAAAGTGCGCTGGCATCAAGGCACTATACGGCACGCTTTAGCCTAGATTTGCAGCCGAATAGCACCGCTGCCAAAGGTTCGCTCGTGATTACGGCGGGCACCGGCTATGTCGCAAAGATGCGCTTGAGCATGCCGACTAGCCGCTACAGCTCCATAACTGGCGATGGTGACGTTAAAATTGTTGGCGACAAAGTTTTTTGGACGCCACCGCAAGCGGGCGGCACCTTGCGCTATACGGTGGCAATTAACCACAAACGCGCGGAGGGTGGCTTTGATGCACTCGTTGGCGCGAATTGGGCGATTTTTCGTGGCGACGATGCCTTTCCAAAAGCCAGAGTAACCGCCAAAGGCCACTCGGACAGCGAGCTGGTGCTAACCATGGCGAAAGGCTGGCATATTAATACTGGCTACGACCGCACCAGCGAAACCCAATACCGTTTTGATTTAAAGGATGTACGGCGCAAGTTTGACGTGCCCAAGGGCTGGATGATTGCGGGTGAAATTGCGAATCGCATCGAAAATATTGCCGGTTGCGAAGTTTTTGTCGCCGGCCCGGAAGGCTTGGGCGTGCGTCGCCAAGACATGCTGGCGTTACTGAACTACACTTTGCCGGAAATGAAACGTGCCTTTGGCAGAATGCCAAAGCGTTTATTGATCGTTACCGGGCCGGACCCGATGTGGCGGGGTGGGCTGTCTGCGCCAAATTCGTTATTTATCCATATGGATCGGCCAATGATCAGCGAAAACGGCACGTCGTCACTGCTGCATGAACTGACGCATTCGATTACACGCATCCGAGGCGCGAAGCGCAGTGATTGGATCGCTGAGGGATTGGCGGAATTTTACGGTTTCGAGGTCATTCACCGCTCTGGCGGCATGACCGACGAGCGATTTGCAGACACCATCAACACGCTTAAAAAGTGGAGCAAAGCGGTCAAGACAATTACCGTGCCGCGCTCGACCGGCGAAGTCACCGCGAAATCGGTGGTGTTGATGAACGAACTAGACCAAGAAATCCGGCGTGCCAGCGGCGGCAGACGCAACATCGACAATGTCGTGCAAATTGTAGTAGCCGCGCGTAAACGGATATCAACGGAAGAGTTCAAAGCGATTGCGGCAAAAGTATTAGGGCGGCCCTCTAAAGTATTGGAGTCGCCGCTATTGCGCACGCAAACGCCATAGCTAGCTGCGTTGACAATTTACCAAGGCGCGACTAGCAACAGCGTGTAGCATCGCGGCACAAATTTAACGAGCGATCATTATGTCCAATCTCCGCCCTTCTGGCCGCAGCGCCGATCAATTACGCAGCCTACGGATCGAACGCAACTACACTAAATATGCAGAAGGCTCGGTGCTGGTGGGCTTTGGTGACACTTTGGTACTTTGTACCGCAAGCGTCGATGATCGTTCACCACCGCATCGGCGCGGCACCGGCAAAGGCTGGGTGACCGCAGAGTATTCTATGCTGCCACGCGCCACCCACACCCGTGGCAATCGCGACACCCAGCGCGGCCCGAGCGGACGTACGCATGAGATTCAACGCTTGATCGGGCGTTCCTTGCGTGCGGTAATGAATTTTGAAGCGCTGGGCGAACGCGAAATCAAGCTTGATTGCGATGTGCTGCAGGCCGATGGCGGCACCCGCACCGCAGCAATTACCGGCGCGTATGTTGCACTCGTCGACGCCTGCCAAAAACTGCTCAAGACCGGTACGATCAAAAAAGATCCCGTGCACGGGCAAGTCGCGGCGGTCAGCGTTGGTATGTATCAGGGCCAGCCCGTGCTGGATCTGGACTATGCAGAAGACAGCCAATGCGACACCGATATGAATGTGGTGATGACCGACGCAGGTGGCTTAATCGAAGTACAAGGCACGGCGGAAGGACACGCGTTTTCGCGCGTTGAGCTGAATCTGATGCTGGACTTGGCCGGCACCGGCATCGCTAAGCTCTGCGCGGCACAGCGCGCGGCTTTAGGGCGGTAACGCGTAGCCCGATCATGCTATTTTTCGGCTTCAATAAGCTCGTCATTGCCAGCGGCAACCCCGGCAAGTTGGCGGAGTTCGATGCGCTTTTGGCGCCGCTCGGCATTCAAGTCATCAGTCAAACCTCGTTAGGCATTACTGACCCAGCGGAGACCGGCATCGCGTTTGTGGAAAACGCGCTGATCAAGGCTCGCAACGCGGCAAAATTAAGCGGCATGGCCGCACTGGCGGACGATTCGGGCCTGTGTGTGGATGTATTGGACGGCGCGCCAGGCTTGATTAGCGCGCACTACGCCGGCGAACACGGGAATACGTCGGCGAACATCGCGAAATTGCTGGCAAACATGCGCGGCGCACAAAATCGCAGCGCTCGATTTGTCAGCGTCTTGGTACTAATGCGCCACGCGCTCGACCCACTGCCGCTTATTGCGCAGGGCGAATGGCGCGGCGAAATTCTGTTAGCACCACGCGGCAGCAATGGTTTCGGCTATGACTCGATATTTTTCGATGTCAGCCACGGCAAAAGTGCGGCCGAGCTGGATTCGGCCGTCAAAAACGTCTGTAGCCATCGCGCCAAAGCGCTATTTGCGCTGTCGCAGCAATTGCTTTAGGTAGCAGCGGAAACATAGTCGTAATGTGACGGCGACTGTGCCGTTTGCTCAAACGCGATATGTCTCGGGATTTAACGCAGCCACGGCCTGGAAGCCGATAGTCTTTTTGAAATTCATGACATGCACAAAATTCTGCATGCTATCGGACGGATCAATCAAATCGAAGTTCAGCTCAGACAGCGTTTTTCGGGCAAACAACACTGACAGCAGCGGGCTGTCTACCAAATGTCCTGTTCGTGCGTCCAAGACTTCATCGGTTGCCGTCACCATGGCAATTTCAACCGGCAGGAGTGCGAACAACTCCCTAGCCAGTCTTATAACGCAGCCGCAGACGTAATCTTGATGTAGTTCGTTAAACCTACCGACAGGGATTTGCTTAACTGAAAGTTTGCCACTTTGTAGCAAAGACTTTACCTCGCGAGGAATGATTTCCTTTCCATGAACTCGCACAACGACGTGTAAGGGAAGGCCGTCTCGCCCGCTAATAGACATTTCAGATCCAAGGTTCTTTAATTCTGAGAATGGATCCAATTGTGCAATTGCGTCGAGCATTGCCTCACTCCCGCCTGCAAGAATTCTGGTACTCAACTGAGTGAGCTGCAACCAATCAATCCGTTCTGCGTCATGGTTTACCTGGGCAGCTTGGTACTCTGCGTCGTCTTGCAGCATCGCAGCCGTCACGGCTTTCTCAAGATCGTGCCTTTTCTTCTGCTCACGTCTAAAAAGTCGATCTATAAACGATGGGCGGTATTGGTCAACTTTGTAACGAGCCAATTTCGCTGCTCTATCGCTGCGGCCTGGGGCAACGGGTGCCGCAGATATTGAGTTCGCAGCCCAGTCAATCGCATCACTGCAGTCCTTGTGTACAGACCTCAATACGTCAATTGAGTTTTCATAAACCTCAACTTCATACGCGGCCTGATCCGCAGCTGCCATCCGTGAAAAATGCTTTTCGTTAGCGATCAACTCGCGCTGTCGGCGTTTAGCATTTCGCTCCGCCGCGCGCGCCGCAGCACCAATCGACCTTAGCGCCCCTCTCCACCCCATAGTTCCTACCCCTTTGAAGAAACTTCGTTTCAGTCTCGCAATTTATCCGCCATTGGCGGATTGCTACGCTATCTAAAAGCAGATAATGCCTGAGTTATACAACCCGGGCGACGCACACCTGGTCGCTTAGCGAAGACGGTTGGCTGATACCACGCCGACGTTAGATCTCATTCCGTCGGTTCTTTACAGTTATCAACGAAGTAGCAAAGATGCCAGCGGGTACAGCCACGATCCCAAGACTTGCCAACATCACAAATAAAGTAAAGATCCGACCGCCAAATGTGATGGGGTATATATCGCCATATCCGACAGTAGTAATAGTGGTCACTGACCACCATAGGGCATCAAAGATACTCCTAAATTTGTCCGGTTGTGCTGCATGCTCAAAGTGATAAATGCCAAAGGCGGATAAATAGATGGCAATCGCAAGTATTGAAACAGATACAAGAAGCTCATACTTGGATTCTTTGAGCGCTTCGGCAAGTCTGTCAAACGCTGCGCTGTAGCGGGCCAGCTTTAGTAAACGTGCAAGGCGTAACAGGCGGACAGCACGCAGACTTCTAAGGTCAATAGCAAACGAAAGATAGAACGGAAGAATAGCGATCAGGTCAATCAATCCCTGAGGGCTCGTCACAAATTTTAGTTTTTTTGAACTCGTGCCCAGGCGATAAAGATATTCAACTGTGAACACCGCTACGATTATGTACTCGCAGTATTCGAGCAAACGCCTTGTTGTGCTATCAAGGTCGGGTAGCGTCTCCAATGAAAAAGTAATAATTGAAAAGATAATTAAGGCCGCCAAAATAGCGGCCGGAATCGGTCGGTCTAGTATGTTTTTTTCTTCGGTCATTATTCAGTGTTTCAATAGGATTTCACGGCGACTTATGAGAAAACCATAAACGAGCTTTCGTCGCGACATGCGGCCCGAAAACCGATAGTAACGCGATACCTAGGATTCGTTGCCGAAGATTCGCAACCAGCATCAAATCCGGCCTGAAACGCGCCTAAGTCAACCGTGCGCAAATTGAACATGAAGTCAACCCAAAAGGACTAAAAATAAAGCGGGACGGAGTCTTGCCTAACGCGACCGCATAACGCCGGTTGACAGCTAGCGTGGCAATACACCCAAATTTTTCGCACTTAACGGACTAATGCCGGCCGCACCCAGCGTGCGTGGCGTGGTCATTAGCTCGGCATCGCTGGGTAATTCAGCCGCTTGCGATACATGCAGCCACATCGCATCGAGCGCGTGATAGGCAAACGGCATCAGCGGCACGTAGCGGCTGGACCATGCCGGCAGGCCGATAAAGGCGTCAAAGTGCTGGGCGTTGTGCACGCGCCAGTAGCGCACATTGCGGCCCTGCGCTTTGGCGTGTGCGACATAGGGCGCGCTGCTGAAGGCGGCGGGAATCAAGCCGTCGTCAAGCCCGTGGATCACAATCGTGGCCAGACCAACGCGTGGTGGTTTGGCTGCGGTGGCGGCGATACTGGTTTGAACGATGCGCGCCGTTGCACCCTCGCCCTGCCATAACTCACGCAGACAAAGCAGCCCCGCCAGTGCTGGATCCGCAGCATTTTCTGCTGGCGTTTGCGCGAGCGAATCCGTTATAAAAACGCCGGCACCCGGTGCGATACCCGAGGCGTCGCTACGCCATGCTGCTGCCTCCGCTAATGTTGGCGCGCGCGCTTTGCCGTCGCTACCAATCGTATGAAACGCATAGCCACAGGGCATATTGCTGGCATCGCTGCGCGCATAGGCGCAGGCATAAGTCACCGCGACCGCGCGCCATAAATCAAAGCTGGTGCTGAGTGCGCCTGCACTGAGCGCGGCATCGGTCCAGCCCAAGCTTTTAAGGTGGGCATGTGCTTCCTCATATTGCGCAGCCAAGGTCGTGGCCTTCAGCAAACCCAGCGTATGCAGCGCGCCACAGCGCGCCGTACCAATAGCTGATTTCACACCGCCGGGCCGCGCCAACACGACCGTGTCAAACGCAGCGGCGTTGAGGGCGCACGGCAACCAAATCGCGGCTTCGGTGGCGTAGTCATAAAGCGGGCGGGCGCCGGTGCAGTCTGCGGCCCAAATATTAGGCGATACCGCAACTACGCCGTCCAGCCAAGGCTCGCCGAATTCCGCCGCGCGCAGCACCGCGCCGCCGCCGTTGGAAACGCCGACCGCGATAATTTTGGTGTTGGCATAGGTAAATGCGCTTTCATTCGGGTAGGCCGCGCTGAGCGTCATCAGCGCGAAATCGGCGGCTTGCAGCACGTGATCGCCCCAATCGGCTTCAGGGTTATCGCCGGAATGCGCGTGTTTTATCGCAATCGGCGCGATACCGGCACCGTGATAGGGCTCGACTTTAAATTCCGATGCCGCCAGCGTAACGTCCAAAGCAACGCCCCGAGCGCTGCTGGTATCGACATAGCCGGTGCCAGCACCTTTATCGGTATAAACCACCGCACAACCGCGTGGCAAGCCCCAGCCACCCGCAAGTGCAATCGCGCCATAAATGCCGCGTGAGCCCGACGAGGCGGTGACCACCACACACCTTTTTGCCAAATCAAAGGCGTCCGGTAATTGCACCATTACCCGATGCGGCTGCTTGGCCTTCGGCAGAATTGCCAAAGCATGAAATTCGCGCCCCGGCACTGCGTTCAACGAGCCATAAAATTCATCGTAACCGCCACCCACGCTCAAATCGGCAATGCCGCGCCAATTGCTCCAAATCGCGCGCCGGCGCAGCTCGCCAGCGCTGGGTGTTTCTGGCGCAAGAAAAGCCGGTGGCACTGGATTGCGCAGGCCGGCAGCACCTAGGCCCGCACTCAAAAGATCATCGCTGCCACGATGCTCAGAGGTCCGGCTGGCGATTAGCTCAAGAATCATGAATGAAATGAGCTATCGAACTATTTAGTGCGTGTATAGCTACAAAAATAAAACGCAATAGCCGCGCTCGTTAAGACCGGGCTTGGTGCTGCGACAAACGTGTTATCAAGCACAGGAAACCACGCATCGGCGTCGGCTACTGAGATATCGACATGGGTGATTTCTAAGCGCTGCGCATACGCCAATGTTTGCGCATAGATCTCGCCGCCACCGATCACCCATAGTTCTGCAGTGCTGCAGGCATACTGCGCCGATGCAAGTTCTGAAAAAACTTCAACTCCTTCTGCGCGCCAGTTTGGATCTCTAGTCAAGACAAAATTGCGCCGCCCGGGCAAGGCGCGGCCAATGCTGTCGAAGGTTTTGCGCCCCATCAACACCGTTTGCCCCAGCGTCAGGGCCTTAAAGCGCTTTAAATCCTCAGGCAAACGCCAGGGTAGCGAGCCCTCTTTACCAATGGCGCGATTGCGATCCATCGCTGCAATCAGAATGATTTCTGCCGTCATTTTAGCGGCCACGCCTAGATCGCAACGGGCGCTTTAATATGCGCATGCGATTGATAGTTCACTAATGAAATATGCGAGTACTCAAACGCCTCAAGCGTCTTGATACTGGGCTCAAGCTGCAGCGTCGGTAGCGGGTATAGCGTGCGGCTGAGCTGCAATTGCGCTTGCTCGAAATGATTGCGGTAAAGATGCGCATCGCCTAGGGTGTAGACGAAATCCCCTACCGCCAAATCACAAACCTGCGCCACCATGTGCGTCAACATGGCGTAGCTGGCAATATTGAAAGGCACGCCGAGAAAAATATCGGCGCTGCGTTGATACAGCTGACAGCTCAATTTGCCGTTCGCAACATAAAATTGAAACAGGCAGTGGCAGGGCGCTAGCGCCATTTTCGGCAAATCACCGACATTCCAAGCGCTGACAATCAAGCGACGTGAATCTGGATTGCGTTTGATCTCGGCGACGACGCAGCCAAGCTGATCCAGCACCTCACCCGAAGCCGATTGCCACGCGCGCCACTGTTTGCCGTAAACCGGGCCTAGATCGCCGTTGGCATCGGCCCACTCGTTCCAAATCGAGACGCCGTTTTCCTTCAAATACGCGATGTTGGTGCTGCCGCTAATAAACCACAGCAGCTCATGCACGATGCTTTTCAGATGCAGTTTTTTCGTTGTAACCAGCGGAAAACCGACAGCCAAATCGAAACGCATTTGATAGCCAAACACGCTGCGCGTGCCGGTGCCGGTGCGGTCAGATTTATCCGCGCCATGTTCCAGTACATGGCGCATCAGCGCTTGGTATTGCTGCATGGTTATTCTCTGCGCGCTAGGTTAAATCACGCGCACCGACAAAATGCCTGTAATCGCTTCCAGCTGACTATGCACTTCTGGCGTTACCGCTTGATCGACGTCGACCAAGTTGTAGGCGTAATCGCCGCGGCTGGCGTTTTGCATTTGATGGATATTCAAACCGGCCGCACCAAAGACGTGGCTCAACTGCCCAATCATATTAGGAACGTTACGGTTTGCCACGCACACGCGGGCAAAACCGGCGCGCGCAAGCTGCATATTTGGAAAGTTGACCGAATTGATAATGTTGCCGTTTTCCAGATACTCACGCACCTGATCCACCACCATCAGCGCACAGTTTTCTTCTGCTTCTAACGTGGATGCGCCCAAATGTGGAAAGCTCAAGGATTTGGCGTGGCTCAATAAAGTGTGGCTAGGGAAATCGCTGATGTAGCGCGCCAAAGTGCCATCGTCCAAACCTTTGCGCACCGCCGCTTCATCCACAATCGCCTCGCGTGAAAAGTTCAATAGCGCCGCGCCTTTTTTAATCACCGATAGCGAGCTGTTATTGAACAAGCCCTTGGTCGCGGCCATCAGCGGCACGTGGAAGCTGACGAAGTCGGAGTTTTGATACAGCTCGTTCACGGAGCCGGCTTTACCCACATCCGAACTCAAGCGCCATGCGCCCTCGACCGTCATGTGCGGATCGAATCCGAGCACGTTCATGCCCAAAGCGTGCGCGGCATTCGCAACTTTCACGCCGATCGCGCCCAAGCCAATCACGCCCAAGGTTTTGCCGGCCAATTCCGAGCCGACAAAGTTCTTTTTGCTGGCCTCAACATGGGCGTCTAAATCGGTACGCGTCGGATCCAGCGCGCGCACAAAGGTGGTGGCTTCGCCCAAATTACGCACGCTCATCAGCATGCCTGCCAGCACTAGCTCTTTCACCGCATTCGCATTCGCCCCAGGCGCATTAAATACCACCACGCCCTTCTTGCTCAGCTCAACGACGGGAATGTTATTCGTGCCCGCGCCCGCACGGCCAATAGCGATCACGGAATCACTTAAGCCCATCGAATGCATGTCGGCGGAGCGCAGTAAAATGGCGTCCGGCGTTTCACTGCCATCATCAATGCTGTATTGGCTTTTTGGGAATTTCGCCAAGCCGTGCTTGGAAATGGCATTGAGTGTTTTAATCTTAAACATAGTTAGGCTCATAACTTTAAAATAGGGGCGTGCGGCTTAGGCTTTCGCGGCAAAGTCTTTCATATAGGAAATCAACGCATCAACCGATTCTTGGGTGACGGCGTTATAGATGGACGCACGCATACCGCCAACATCGCGATGGCCTTTCAAACCCATCAAGCGCGCGGCATCTGCACCTTTCAAAAAGGCAGCGTCCTGATCAGCGCTAGGCAAAAAGAACGGCACGTTCATTAGACTGCGCGCGCGTACAGCCACTTCATTGCGATAGAAGCCCGAACCGTCAATGTAGCTATAAAGGCTGGCGGCTTTTGCGGCGTTGCGCTTGGCGATTTCGGCCACGCCGCCCTGGGCTTTGATCCACTGAAACACCAAGCCCGCAACGTACCAAGCATAGGTCGGTGGCGTGTTGAGCATCGAGCCATTTTCTGCGTGTTTGGCGTAGTTAAAAATCGCCGGTAGCTTGCGTGGCTGCCGTGCCAAAAGTTCGTCGCGCACAATCATCACCAAAATGCCGCTCGGGCCGATGTTTTTCTGCGCCCCGGCATAAATCAAGCCGTAATCAGCCACGTTAATTTCCCGGCTTAAAATATTGGACGACATATCCGCAACGATCGGTGCATCCAGTTTTGGCACGCTGTGCATCTCGACGCCATGAATGGTTTCGTTCGGCGTGATGTGCACATAGGCCGCATCTTTAGTCAGTTTCCAGCTGCTGACGTCGGGCACATCGATGTACTTGCCGGCATCGGCGGCGATATTTACTTTGAGTAAGCTGGCCGCTTCTTTCGCGGCTTTTTGCCCCCAAGCACCGGTAATCACGTAATCGCCGGTTTGTTCGGGTGTAGCGATATTCATCGGAATTTGCGCGAAATGGGTGGTCGCACCGCCCTGTAAAAATAGCACTTTATAGTTCGAAGGGATGTTCATCAATTCGCGCAAATCGCGCTCAGCGGCTTCAGCGACGTCGATAAATTTTTTATCGCGGTGGCTGATTTCCATCACCGAAGCACCGACTCCGTGCCAGTCCAGCTGTTCTTCTTGCGCTTGTTTGAGGACTGCTTCCGGCAAGGCAGCCGGGCCGGCGCTAAAGTTATGAATTCGCATTTTTTGGCTCCAAGTTAAAGCGGGTGTCGTGCTGGTTTGTTTTGCGAGGCAAAACCGGGACTATGAAAGGTAATGCCGTCGGGCTAGAGCAAGGCGTCGGCGCATCGGGAATTGTCAGGGCGCTGCCCCGTTTGGCAAATCACGCGTAAAATCACCAGCCAAATCTGGCCCTGGCAGAAAAGAAAACTCGAAGCCAGCCGCATTCGCACCCGGGTCAATCACCTCAAAAATAATAGGCAGGTTGGCATTCGCCGCAATACCCGCAGCGATAGCACTAGCATCACCTAAATAGCTGCGCGGCGCGAATCGACGCAGAGCAACGGGGCGGCTGGCTTTATCCAGCAGCTTTACTTCGACGATAGGATAGTTTTGCGCGTGCGTCGCATCATTGCGCAGGCTGGCTGTGATCAGCAGCGCACCCGCAGTGCGCGGGTGCGGTTTGACATCACTGTCCAGCACTTTCAGGCGCGCTAAATCTTCGCGCAACGGCAGACGACACTGCAGCAGGGCGCAACTAAATTCCAAGACCTTGCGCGAATCGTCGTGTGCAAGCAGGGCGCGCCGCTGATAAAAACCAAGTTGCGCGATTAACGCGAGGCTCAAAATACAAGCCACCAGCACCCAAGGCCAACTGCGATGCGATGTGATCGCCTCCGGCACGTATTGGTTGCGCACTTCGGCGCGGAAGCTCAAACCGGGCGTTGCCCCAGGCAAAACTGCTGGCTTTGGCGGTATTTTGGTGGGCGGTACGCCGCCCAAATCGTACTGGGCGCGCCCTACGAGCGGCTTGGTGCGCGGTGAATTCGCCGATTCATTGCTGGAAAAGCGCGCTTCGCGCCCTAAGTCCAACGCTTCAGCTTTTTTCGCAACTGGCGCCGCTTCACCTGGGCGAAAGCTGACCCAATCTGGCGTAGCACGCTCCGGCGGCGCACCGGCATTTTTTGGCGTAGGCGTCAAATCCGAAAAAACCGGCTCGATCCGGCCAACACCCGCATTGATCGCTTCCGAGATATCGAACTGGCTGATTAGCACGTCGTCGCGGTCATCCGCGCGCAAAGCAGCTGGCCGCACAGGGCGCATCGCCGGAATGCTTAGCACCGCCGGCACCGGCTCTTCCTCGCTACGCGGTAGTTCAACGACCGCGCCTTCCGGCAGCTTTTCCGTCAAGCTGGGCAGGGCATTGAACACCGCACCACAATGGCCGCAGCGAAATTGCCCATGGCTTTGCTGCAGTGATTCCGCAACGATTTTATAAATCGTTAAGCAGTCCAGGCACTGGGTGTACATGGCTAAGTTAGTGTGGTGAAGGTAGCAGTCAGTGCGGCGCGCTAGCCGTATTTAACCGCGACAATTTCGACGCAACGCTTGCCGCCTGGGGTTTGAATGTCGACAACATCGCCTTCCTCTTTGCCAATCAAGGCGCGCGCAAACGGGCTGGAAATACTAATGCGGTTATCTTTCAGATCCGCTTCTAAATCACCGACGATTTGGTAATTAATTTCGGCGTCAGTATCTTGATCAATCATCTCCACATGCGCACCAAAAACGATGCGCTTACCCGCGTTGAGCGTGCTGGCGTCAATGATTTCCGCAATGGATAACGTGCCCTCCAGCTGATTGATACGCGCTTCATTCATGCCCTGCTGCTCACGCGCGGCGTGATATTCGGCATTTTCCTTCAAATCCCCGTGCGCCCGCGCCTCAGCAATGGCCTCGACGATTTTGGGCCGCAGCGCTTTGAGGGCGGCAAGCTCAACATTGAGTCTAGCGGCGCCAACGACGGTGAGTGGTGAACGTTTCATGGTTTGCTTCCTTGCAATAGTTCAGGCGGTTAGTGCGCCGTTGGTCAATAGTAAATGGCTCTTGCTGCGTTTGTCTTGCGTAGCAAGCTGCGAATACGGGGCAAGTCGCGCGATAGCGACACGACAAACCAGTTTTGCCTTGGCAAACGCTCAAATCCAATAGCTTGCAATGCAAAAACAACGGTTTCAGCAAAGTAGCGCTGAACTTAGCTGTTAGCTCCGCTACTGCCTGCCAAGCAGCATCTCAACAGTAACGCTGATGTCTTGCGCAATTTTGCGCAGTAAAACCGGCGAAATATCTTGGCCTTTGTGAAACGGTACTGTCGTAGCACATCCATCAGTATGCCCGAATTGTTTGTGCGAGCCTTTTTGCCGCGCCTCGAAGAAACCGAGTTGCTCCAAATGGCGCACGACCTCTTGAGGTTTAAGATCAGGCAAGCTGCTCATTGTTTATGCGATTGCTATCTGCTGAGTGCCTACAAACTGCGCCTCGAAATGTGGTTCGCCGTCGTCGAGCAGCATTGACACCACCTCTTGAAGATTTTGATTTAATTCGTCGAGTGTTCGGCCTTGCGAGTGTGCGCCAGTGAAACCTGGCACATAGCCAACATAAAGCCCTGTGTCAGAGCATTTTTCAACGACTGCGGTGAAGGTTTGCATGGGGCATCTCAAAGATTGACAAAAGTTTAGCAGTTGGCTGACAAGCAGCCAACGTTGAATTGAGTCGAAATGCGGCGCGAAACCCAAGTTAGCAGCCACCTACGACACGGAAGAACTGTTCTGCTGCTGTGCCGATACCAGGAAGCTGCCCTAGATCCGCTGTAAGAGTCGCAACAATGCGCCACCCGTCCACCACCTCATGGCGACTATGCATAGCGACTGAAAAAGTGACCACGCCAAGACTTGAGCAAGTCGCGGATAGATTGAACTCCCCCTCAAGCGACTCCCAGAACTCGACGCTCGCCCATGGACGGTTGTGGTGGGCAATCCGAATAAAAAACGTGCCAAGATTTGGACTGTGCGGCGAATACGCATAGACCTGGCGAATTACCCGCACGTCGTTGCCTTTGATCTCTACCGTGAAATAGTCCTTTCTTGCGCCGGAAAAAGCCAACTCAGTATCTGACGAAGATGATCTGATCGAGAACAAGGAAGCCTCTACGTCGCGGCCAAGCCCTGCCGCCACCCGCTCAATCCGTTGTTCTGTGATTTTGTCCATGGTTGGTTTTCCTTTCACTCGTCGAACAAGTCCGAATGCCGCCCGGTGCGCTCGAATCGAACAACATTACCGGTAATTTTGTAGATCAGCAGCCAATCAGGCTCGACATGGGCATCGCGGAAACCGCGCCAGCCGCCTTTCAGTGGGTGGTCTAGGTAGTTGGCTGGTAGTGGCTTGCCCTCGGTGAGTAAGCTCAGCAGGATCTTGAGCTTGTCCATATTCTTTCCACGTTTCTGCGCCTGTTTCACATCGCGCTTAAACTGGCCGGAATAGTCGGGCTGGCGCATCAGATGCCAAGCTGCAGAAACAGGTCTTTTGCGTCTTTCGCGTGGTGCACGTTCTCGCCTCGGTCGCTCCTTGTCAGTGTTTCCGCCGTCAGCGCGTTTGGTACGCGCATCTCAAACGGAAGCGCCTTTTCCTTCGCAATTTTGGTCAGTGCGATACGCACCACGTCGGACACCGTAAGGCCCATGCCAGCCAATACGGCGGCGGCTTCGTTTTTCAGTGTTTCATCAATCCGCGCCCGGACAAATGCTGTTGCAGCCATGATTAGCTCCTAGTATATCGGGCAATTGTAGCTCAATAGGGCCACATCTGTGCTGCGCTCAAGGATTTTGTTTGCGCGTGATCCTTGTCATTCAGTCCCACCCTGATCAGCGATTCGATAGCCCATCACGCGGTAGCCACGCTGCCTTTTGTGCCACATCCGCAATAGCGCTGGGTGCTATGTCAACAAAATCAATAATTCGCACATCAGTCTTGGTGGCATGCTCGCGGTGTAAGCGACCGGCATATTGTTGTAGCGTACCTTTCCACGACACTGGCATTGCCAACACGAGGGTGTCGAGCAGCGGGTGATCAAAACCCTCGCCGACCAGTTTCCCTGTTGCCAACAGATTTTTTGTTTGTTCGTTTGCCAAGGCAAACAATACACGCGGCGCATCCGGTGGCAACACTTCCAATTCATTGAGCACCGACGCCCGCTGCTTTTTCGTCACTCGTGCGTGCAAAACGAACGGCGTCGGCAGCTTTTCAACCAGCGCGGCAAATATAGCCTCCAAGTGTTCAGTTCTTTCGGTAAGCACCAACACCTTGCTAGCTTGCGCAAAGGCCGCCTGTATTTCATCGCAAATGGCCTGTGTTCGTTTCGCGCGCTGATACAGACTGCGCAAAGAATATCCAAATGTGCGCGCCGTTACCGGAACGCGAAATCTCCAGTGCAGCGGGAATACCCAGCTCCATACACGACTGACGAAAAGCCTGCGCATCTTCTTTCCACTCGGCTTCATCAAAATCGACCGCTAAAAAATAGCAGCTATCGTCTGTAAGAATGGGGTAAACCCCGATCGTGTGCTTACCGCGCAAGTGATCAAACACCACGGCATCCGACGTTGATATCAGCGCTCTGTTACCGCAGTCAGAACATTTGATACGGGGTTTTTGGCAAACTCCTGGCTGCCACTCATTGGCGCAAGCAGGCGCATATCCTGACTTACCGCTCGTTTTGCTTTCCCAGCGCACTGGAAACACATCGACGCGGCCACGAAATAAGCGGCGAAATAGCGCGATTTTTCTGCTGGGGGAAAGCTTCGATGATTCGGGCTTTTGTTCAGCCACGCCAACATCAGTTGTGGCGTGTTTGCTGTGCGATGATTCCTGAGGCGAAGCCGGAAAAACTGATTCATTTGACGTGTTGCTATCGAGGGATTCTTTTGCCATTTCGCTTGGCGCAGGTCGCATTTGCGCGCATGACAATCGCCATTCAATTCCGTGTTGTTCTAGCAAAGCGATAAGCCGGACGTTTTCCGCCTGAAGCGCCGCTTGTGCGCTGACATTGACCATCTTGTTTGCTCCGAGCAGTGTGTGGTTTCCGTCAACACAAGTCTCGCGAAAGGCGACACGGCAAACAAGTCTCGCCGAAAGGCAAAACGGATTAATACGCACGGCACTATTGACTGCGGATATTTTTCATATAAAAATTCCCACCAGAACGATTAAAGCTTTTATTCGTTCTTGCCTGGATTTTTAAAATGAACTATTTGATTCCACTTCCGGTCGAACGCGCCATCGCCAAGCTGGGGCACGATGTTTCACTTGCGCGGCGGCGGCGCAATTTTTCCCAGCATTCCCTTGCAGAACGCATGGGCGCGTCGTTATCGACCGTTCGGCGCATGGAACAGGGCGATTTTAGAGTGCCCATTCATTTCTTTGCCCGCGCACTGCACGTTTTCGGTGAAATCCAAGCATTAGAACAGCTATTGGACACGGCGAAAGACGACATCGGCCTGACGCTGATGGACGAACAACTGCCCAAGCGCGTGCGCAGCAAACGCCCAACCCTCGGGGGCCGCTCTTCGGGTGCGCTATGAAAGCCGTTTTGGTACCGATCCGACGCAAGGTAGAGCTTTGTATAGGCAAAGCTGGAAAACCGGTCGGTTCACTGGTATTTGCAAAGCAGGGCCAACGTGAGCACAGTGCGATTGCGTATGACGAAGCTTGGCTTAGCCAAACCGAGTGCTTCAATATTTCAGCTGACTTAGCGCTGACCTTGGGCTATCAGACGCACAAGGCCGCCTCGCCACACGATTCGGTATTCCATGGCGCGCTCGCCGATACCGCGCCGGACGCCTGGGGCCGACGCGTGATTGCAAGAGAGCATGCCAAGCGGCGCAAGGAGGATGCTCGGCTGCTGGCGTTGACCGAGTTGGACTATCTGCTCGCGGTTGATGATTTCAGCCGCATCGGTGCGATACGCCTGCGCGACGCGGGCGGGCCTTACCATCGAGTGGCGACTGAGGGCCGACGCAGTACACCGCCACTATTGGATCTGATGCGGATCTTCCAGGCCAGCCGTGCCTTGGAGCAGGGGCAGGAAACGCTTGCGGACCTGCGCTATTTGCAAGGTAAAGGCACCTCGTTGGGCGGCATGCGTCCCAAATGCACGGTGCTGGACGCGGATGGTTGGCTCGCCATCGGCAAATTCCCGAGTGTGGGCGACGCCCGCAGCGTGACGCGCGGCGAAGTGCTGGCGCTGAAGCTCGCTGAAAAAGCAGGAATTGACGTCGCGCCCGCACGTATCGTGCAGCTAGACGAGGTGCCGGTCGCAGTGATTCGCCGTTTTGACCGCGATGCGGATGACAATCGAATTCCCTATCAGTCCGCCGCAACGCTGCTTCAGGCCTCGCGCGCGCAAGATCACAGCTACACCGAGATTGCCGACGCCATCCGAACGAACGGCTACGCACCAACACAAGATTTGCGCCAGCTTTGGCGTCGTATGATGTTCAACCTGTTGATAACAAACGTCGACGACCATCTGCAAAACCACGGTTTTTTGCATGTGGAGCGCGGCCTGTGGTGCTTGGCGCCCGCGTTCGATCTGAACCCATTTCCTGACAAGGATCGGGAGTCCAAAACGTGGCTATCCGAACTCGACGGG
>JANNYA010000161.1:0-2900 GCA_031409855.1 Rhodanobacteraceae bacterium
ACGAACTCAGGCTGCGAGCTTGCGTTGTCCATAACTCGTTTTTGGTGGGTTGTACTTTTACTTGGAATCGTCTCGTCACTTACTTTTGCAATAGTCAAATGGGTGTGCCGGCTGGCTTACAGCGTCCGCTGATCATGACCAAACCCGCCAAAATCCCCCAATACGCCGTATTCGGCGCGCCAATCCAACATTCACTGTCGCCGAAAATCCACGCGACCTTTGCCGCGCAGTGCGGAATTTCCATGGAATACCGCGCGATCGAAGCGCCAGCGGAGAGCTTCGCCAGCGTTTTGCGCGACTTTGTCGGGCACGGCGGCGTCGGTGCCAACGTCACCTTGCCGCTGAAAGCGCTGGCACTGACGCTGTGCAAAAACCTAGATGCCAGCGCCGAACGCGCGGGTGCTGTCAATACTTTGATTCGCGTGGGTAATGCTTGGCACGGTGCCAACACCGACGGCATCGGTTTAGTACGCGATTTGACCCAGCGCCAGCAGCTGAGTTTGCAAGGTCGGCGGCTGCTGATGATTGGCGCGGGCGGTGCGGCGCGTGGTGTGATTGCGCCATTACTTGCTGCGGGTGTGCGCGATTTGCTGATCGCTAATCGTAGTGTCGATAAGGCGCAGGCGCTGGCAGGGCAATTCAACGGCCGGGCGTGTGCGCTGGATATGCTTAAAAATCAGGGCGCGTTTGACTTGATCGTGCATGCCAGTAGTGCTGGGCATAGCGAATTTGTGCTGCCCAGCTGGCCGGAATCCTTGGTGCAAGCGGGTACGGCTTTGGTCGATTTAAGCTATGGCGCGGCGTCTAAACCGGCGTTGGCTTGGGCATCCGAGCTCGATGTCGTCGCGTTCGATGGTTTAGGCATGCTAATTGAACAAGCGGCCGAAGCGTTCTATCTTTGGCATCATCAACGCCCGGATACCGCGCCGATTTGGGGTATGTTGCGTGCTCTGGTTTGATTCGATCTAGTTTGTTGGGCGCTTAGACTTATTTTAGGAAGGTTGATGGACACTTCATTAATTGCCAACCCGCTCTCGCAGTTTGCGTTCGCCGCAGGACTTGCCTGGGCCAGCGGTATGCGTTTGTACGCCGTGTGTTTGGTGCTGGGTGTGCTGGGGCATTTCCAGCTGCTGAGCTTGCCGGGGCACTTACATGTTTTATCGAACCCGTGGGTGATTGGCGTTAGTGGCACGCTGTGTGCGGCGGAATTTATCGCCGATAAAGTGCCCGCGTTCGATTCGTTATGGGATGCGCTACATACCTTTATCCGCGGCCCCGGCGGCGCGATGTTAGCGACGCTCGCGGTTTCCAACGGCGCAAATAGTGAGCTGACGCAAGTGATCACCGCGATTGTGGGCGGCACCTTAGCGACCGGCGCGCATTTGACCAAAGCCGGCACGCGCGCGTTGGCGAATCATTCCCCCGAACCGGTTAGCAACTGGACGCTGAGCGCCGCCGAAGATGTAACAAGCATCGGGATCCTCTGGTTGGCCTGGCAACACCCGGTGATTTTCTGCGTGGTTTTAGTCGCTTTCATCGCGCTTATGGTGTGGGCCTTGCCGAAGCTTTGGCGCTTAATTCGCGCAACATTTAGGCGCTTAAGCCGCTTTTTTTCAGGCAATACAACGTCTACAGGCAGCGCCACGCCACTTTCTGACGGCTCTGGGCGACCATGATTGTGCAAGGAAAAAATGTTGATGTTGCTATTTTGGGCGCCAGCGGCTTTGGCGGCGGCGAACTGCTGCGCCTGCTGCTGGCGCATCCAAACGTCGATCACATCAGCGCGATTTCGCGTTCGCACGTGGGCAAGCCGATTGCAAGCGTGCACCCGCATTTGCGCGGGCTAAGCTCAGCGACGTTTACCGCCGAGCTTGATTTTGCCGCACTGAATGCCTCGCGCAACCCGGTCTTATTTGCCGCGCTGCCGCACGGCGAATTCGCGAAAGTCTGGCCAGAGCTTTATGCACGTCTGGCCCCAAATACGCTCGTGATCGATTTATCAGCCGATTTTAGGCTGCGCAGCAGCGCCGCCTTCGCCGCCGCCTATGGCTACGCGCACCCATGCCCGGAGCATTTGCCTAGTTTCGTTTACGGCTTGCCGGAAGCGCATGCGGTATCGTCTGCGGAAACTTTGGCGGGCGCAAAGCGCATCGCAAACCCCGGCTGTTTTGCCACCGCCATCGCGCTGGCGCTGCTGCCGTTGGTGGCATTGCCGTACGATTTCGGCCGCATCCACATAAGCGCGGTTACCGGTTCCTCCGGTTCGGGTACCCAACCCAGCGCAGGCACACATCACCCGACCCGCGCGCATGATTTTCGTGCCTATAAAATTCTAGCCCATCAACACGAAAGCGAAATTCACGCGTGTTTAGCGGACGCCGCCTTACGCGTGGGTGGCAGCGCACGCGCGCCCGAATTTAGCCTAGTGCCGCATTCCGCGCCGATGGTGCGCGGTATCTTTGCCACCTGCCAGTTTGAGTTGCCTGGGCTAACCGCCGAAACGCTGATTCAAGCTTTTCGGCAGCAATATCGGCATTCGCGATTCGTCCATGTGCTCGATGAATCACCCCGTGCAGCGGCGGTTGCGGGCAGTAATTTTTGCGATCTTTCCATACATGTTGTGGGTGGCTCGGTGGCGGTGCTCTGTGCGATTGATAATTTGGGCAAAGGCATGGCCGGGCAAGCCGTGCAAAATATGAATTTGTCGCTGGCTTTGCCGGAGGCCGCCGGGCTTATGGCGGCGGCGCTGTTTCCGTAGCATCAGAAGTTAGTTTAAGTTCCAGGGTGTAAATGACGAGGCGCGCGTCATGCGGATCAAGCTGCACATGAAAGTCCAACTCGTGCAACAGCGTACGCATCGATAAATTTTCCGCAAGCTCTCGGCTTTGCATTGCCGCAAT
>JANNYA010000162.1:0-12605 GCA_031409855.1 Rhodanobacteraceae bacterium
ACAAATGCGCCTATCTCAACTATTTGCACCGCTCGCCTTTGCAACATTGGTGTCGGTGAGCTACGCACAAAACGACCTCGACAGCATCATCGACGAGGGTCCAAGCTGGACTGCGGGCGGCCATTACACCGCTGAATTAGATTTAAGCGCGAAAACCTTGACCTTGCTGCCACTCACAGGCACGGATCAAGTTATCGGCTTTGCGACCCTGAACACACCTAGCGATTTGAGTCCTGGCGTTTACGTGTTGGACGTCACGGACAACGAATACACCCTGATCAGCACGCACCCGGATGGTGTAGTCGGCGATGCATTCGACAGCCGTCAAATTGTTGCTGGCGACAAGGGCGAGGCGTCGGCTTTGAGCCTAAGCGCACAGGCGTTTGCCGTGCTGAGCGGTGCGAATGTCGGGGCGATATACATACACTAGGCACGTCTAGCTAGGGTATCCGCTTTCAACAACTGGAACTGCGGCGGAATTCTTAAATAAAGCTTTTATAGGTTTAACCCCATTCGGCGATCATCTCCGTTTCCATTTTTGAAGCCACCCATTCGGGGGGCCTGATTAAAGGAAACCAAATGAACCTAAAAACTCTTAGTGCCGCACTTACCATGATCGCAACGGGCGCTGTGCAAGCCGGAACCGTCGTAGATATCGAAGTGCTCGCGCGCCCGGGCTACCGATCGGCGCTTTTGCCTAGCTACTGGTTTCAGGGCCAGAATTATGTTGAAGGTCGGCAAAACCAAGAATTTCGTGTGCGTCTTAGAAACAAAAGCGGCGAACGCGTTTTGGCAGTGTTGAGTGTCGATGGCGTCAACGCCATTTCTGGCGAAACTGCAAGCTTGAACCAAGCGGGCTATGTGCTTGCGCCGTATCAGACGCTCGATGTCGATGGCTGGCGCAAATCAAACGCGCAGACCGCAGCATTTTACTTTACCCATATCTCTGATTCATACGCGGCACGTACCGGCAGGCCAGACAACGTCGGCGTAATCGGTGCCGCCGTATATCGGGAAATGCGCTATCAGTATGAGTATCCGCAATACCCCGAGAATGATGAATACTCCTACGGCGACAATAGACGTGACAAGTCCACGCGAGCAGCACCCGGTCTTGCCGCAGCACCTGCCGCCGAGGCCGCACGCTCAGAAAGCAAATCATACGATCAAAGCGACGCCGCTGGCGCGCCGATGGGTACAGGCCATGGCCGTCAAGAATATCGGCCGAGTGTCAATGTTGCGTTTGAACGAGAGGCGAGCGTGTTTGAAGTGCTCAACGTACGCTACGACAGCCGCGCGAACTTGATCGCTCAAGGCGTGATTCCACGGCGCGGGTACTACCCACCCACAGTGCCACAAGCCTTCCCGCAAGGTGGTTTTGTTCCCGACCCGGACTACAGCATGGCCAATTCGTATCGTGGGCACCGCCGATAGATAAATGCAGGCGTGGCGCGCTAGTCGCGCCCATGCCGACTTAGGAATCTTCTGCCCCAGTTGTAGGCTGAATTTTCCTACCAAAGAGTCGATGGTGGTTTTAAAGGTTCTAAAAGCCCGATGCATAACTTTCGTACATACCTACCACTGATGCGACTTAGCTTTATGAAGTGGTGGAGAGGATGAGGATCGAACTCACGACCTCGTCATTGCGAACGACGCGCTCTCCCAACTGAGCTACCCCCCCACGTTCGGCGCAAGCAGAATATCGGTTTTATCTAGCTGTTGACAAGCGTTTTCGAGCGTATTCAGGCGCTGGCTAAACGGCTACAAGTCCTGCTGATAGCGCACATAAGGAATGCGCTCTTGATCTACTGCATCACCTGCGCGTTCGGGGTCTAAATAGGTCGGCGGCTTACCGCTAACAACTAGATTTTTTGCGCCAAAGGTCAATGTACCGCGCCACGGGGTGCGCCAGGTTAGGCCTAAATCTAAGCCGCCCCAGAGCTGATCGCTACCGGCAAGTTCTAAAATCCGGGTGGAAATCTGCGTGCCAAAGGCACCACTGAACCAGTTGAAGTTAAGGCTACCTTCGTTCAATTGACCAGGCTTCGCGGCCATCGGAAATGGCGTTGTAGTGAGGGAAATAGGCGTCTTTGCAAGCGCCAACCCCATCGCAAAGGTGCCGAAATTTGAATCCAACTCGGCCTGTAAATTCAAGCCTGTTTGCTTGCCAGCGCCGTTGAAAAACGTCAACGTTGGCGCCGCAGGAAGCGGCAAATATGGATTTAATAACTGCGTATAGCCACGATCACCTCGATAAACCCCAGCATTTAACTGCACTGGGCCAAGCTGATAGCGGGCGTTCGCGCCAGCGTGCGTTAATTCGCCCAACACGCCAACTAGTGGTTCGCAGCGTGGCGCAGCACCGGCTGAGCAAACTGGCGTCAGCGTCATTTTGCCGACGTTGATTTGGGTTGAAAGGCCTGTGCGTCCCAGCTTGGTGTCGCCAGTCAGTTGATAGAGGCCAATTTTGTACGGGTAGCCATCTTCAATATCTTTAACTTGCGCTAGCCCCAACAACTTGGTGCCAGCATTTCGATTGTCTAACACCATCACCGGCACCCATGAATCATCAGGGGCACTCGAAATGCTTTGCGGCAAGACACCCAAACCCGGCGCCGAATTTTGCGCATTCGCAAACGCACACAGCATCAGCGCTGTTGCGCAAACGACACTTTGGCGGGAGCGAGTGAAAATCAACATGGCCTGCTTAGATAACGAGGTGAGCCCAAGTTTAACGCTATTGCCACAAATTGCAAAGCCGAAAAAGGTGGTTTGATTCACGTTTGAAGAGCGTGCAAATGAAACACCCCGCGTTCGGCGGGGTGTAAAAACAGCTTCAGCGTTTACGTGGTGCAATCAACTCGTCAGCTTGGAGTTTTTTCGGCCGTAAATCAGGTAAATCGCTGCACCGATTGCAAAATAAGACAGCAAGACGGTAATCGGCACCCAGTTGCCGCGCATTAGACTCGTCCATTTATCCCAAAAAATCAGGCCAATAATGCCAGCGCACAGAATGACCCCGAGTATGGGTGTGAATGGATACAACGGTACGCGGAAGGGCCGCACCAGATCTGGTTCTGTTTTCCGTAGATAAATCAACGAGATGCAAACGATGCCAAACGCAGCGGCGGTGCCAAGTGATACCAGCGCGCCCAACAAATCCAACGGCAACACGGCGGCAGCAAAGGCAATCAAAACACCCAACAACACAGTGCCAGAGGCGGGTGTTTGGAATTTGGCATGTACTTTGCCAAATAAGGCGGGCACCAAGCCATCTTTAGACATCTGATAAAACACCCGTGTCTGCGCATACACCAGCGCCAGCATGACAGAGGAAAGCCCCATGATTGCGCCGATTTTGATTAAGAACGTCAACAAATTGATTTTTCCAGACGCAACAAACGGCCAGGAAACCTGTGCCCAGGGCGGGTTCATAGCGTCAATAGCCACGGCTATCGGCGCTGAAACACCCAGCTCTTTGTACGGCACAACGCCAGTCAAGACCGCTGCGACCAGCATATAAATGATCGTACACACGACTAAAGAGCCCAAAATACCTACAGGCAAATCGCGCTGCGGGTTTTTTGCCTCACCGGCTGCGGTAGAAACCGCCTCGAAACCGACGTAGGCAAAAAAGATAATCGTTGACGCGTATGCGACGCCCATAAATCCGAACTTATTCCACGGCGTACCTTCGACATGCGGTGGCACGAACGGCGTCCAATTGTCAGTATTAATATAGGCCAGCCCGACCGCGATAAAGATCAGTAGTACCGCGACTTTCAAAATCACGGCGAAGTTGGTGAATTTTGCCGACGCATTCACGCCGACGACCAGCAGCGCCGTGACCGCCAAAATACCGAGCGCGCCAACTAAATTAAATTGCGGCAGCATTTGCGCTTGCAGCACGATCGTGCCATCAACTGTGCCAGGTAGCTCTTTCACTACAAAGCTGGCGCTGGTTAAAAACGCCGGGATAACGATGTCAAAATCTTTCAGGATTTGCACCAAATAGCCGGTCCAACCTGCTGCGACCGTGGATGCCGCAATGCCATACTCAAGCAGCAACAGCCAGCCCATCGCCCAAGCAAAAACTTCACCTAAAGTGCCATAGGCGTAAGTGTAAGCTGCCCCGGAAACTGGCATCGTTGAGGCCAATTCAGCGTAGCAAAGCCCGGCAATTGCGCAAACCACGCCTGCTAGCACGAAGGAAATCATTACGGCAGGGCCAGCGTAATTCGCCGCAGCGTTGCCGGTCATCACGAAAATACCTGCGCCGATGATCGCGCCTATCCCCAATGCCACCAGGCTTTTGGCCGTTAGCGAGCGCTTAAGCTCGCTGTTTTTTGCCTCAGCAAGAATCTGATGAATGGGCTTTCGTTGAAACATGTGTCCGGCCATGAAGTGCTCAAAAAGTGACGAAGCCGGTAAGATACTTAAAAAATGCGACCCTGGGTGAAAAAAATAAGCCCCCCTTTGTTGCATGCGCACTACGCTGAAAGTTAATTTTCCATGGCTCGTTCTTACTCATCAGGATTTTATGCGCCCGATTCAGCACTTATTTCGCGAATATCCATTTCAACCTGAGCTGGTGCGGCGTTTTCAGGCGTTTGATGCAGACGGCGCGCAAAACTATCAGCGTGGTGCACCTGGACATTTCACCGCTTCCGCCTGGTTAGTGAGTAAAGATGGCGCGCAGGTGCTGCTGACCCATCACAAGAAGCTGGGCCGCTGGTTGCAATTGGGGGGTCATGCGGATGGTGATCAGGATTTAGCCAATGTCGCGTTGCGGGAAGCCGAAGAGGAATCCGGGCTCACGGCGCTGTCGATCATCCCGGAAATTTTTGATTTGGACGCGCACGAGATTCCCGCACGCGGCGTTTTTGGCGCGCCGGGCTATGAAGCGGCGCACGTGCATTGGGATGTACGCTTCGTCGTACGCGCCAGCGCGGAGGATTTTTTGCTGAGTGAAGAAAGCCTAGCGCTGGCTTGGGTGGACATCGCAACGCTAGCGGCGGACCCAAGCGCAGATGCGTCGCTTGTGCGTATGGCGCAGAAATGGCTCCGACTGCTTGCCCTGCACACAGCTTAGCGGGGCCGAAAATTAAGCTAAGCTCGCAAAAACTCACCCAATCACACGTATTAATGGGAGGCAATCTAAGATGTTGACTTACGATTTTTCCGGCAAAACTGCCTTGATTACCGGCGCTGCAAGCGGCATCGGCAAAGCCACCGCACTCGCATTTGCCAACGCCGGGGCCAATGTTGTGTTGGCTGATATTGCAATACTTGCGGGGCAGGCATTGGCGGAGGAAATTCAACATAGCGGCCGCGACGCACTTTTTGTGCAAACGGATGTCGCGAACGCAGAACAAGTCGCACAGCTAACCCAAGCCGCCGTTGCACGTTTTGGTCGTATTGATTACGCTTTCAATAACGCGGGGATCGAGGAAGAACACGGGCGTTTGGCGCAGTCAGACGAACAATTATTTGACCGCATGATGGCGATCAACGTCAAAGGCGTATGGCTGTGCATGAAACACCAGCTTAGTGTCATGCACGCGCAGCGCAGCGGCGTCATCGTCAACACCGCCTCTGTCGCTGGCCTAGTCGGCGCGCCTAAACATGCGATCTATGCGGCGACTAAACACGCGGTGGTGGGCCTGACCAAAAGTGCCGCTGCCGAATACGGCCATTACGGCATTCGCGTGAATTCAGTGTGTCCGGCGGTGATTAGAACGCCGATGTTCGAACGCGTCGTAGAGGCCAAAATAGCGGATGCCGAAGCGATTACCCGCATGCACCCGATTGGGCGCATCGGCGAAGTCAGCGAAGTCGCCGCAGCCGTGCTCTGGCTGTGTTCGGACGCCGCTGCGTTTGTTACCGGGCATCAGCTAGCGACCGATGGCGGCTTTACCGCCATCTAATCTGACAGTTTTAACCGGCGCCGCTGCGCATTCGCACGCGCAACTAAGCCGCCGTAATTTTTTGCTCAATCGCGCCAAAAATACTGACCCCATGGGCATCAAGCATTTCAATCCGCACGGTATCGCCAAAGCGCATAAACGGCGTTGTAGCCGTACCGCTGCGGATTACTTCTAAGGTACGAATTTCGGCCAAACAGCTGGCCCCGACAGACTCGTCTTGATTCGCCACCGTACCGGAGCCAACGATCGTGCCCGCTGCCAACGGTCTGGTTTTTGCCGCGTGCGCAATCAGCTGGGCGAAACTAAACTGCATATCCACACCCGCTTGCGGTGCACCAAAATGCTCGCCATTGATTTTTGAGCGCAATGGCAAATGCACTTTGCTTTGCTGCCAAGCGGCTCCTAACTCATCCGGCGTAACTAATACTGGGCTCAGCGCCGAGCGTGGCTTGCTTTGCAAAAAGCCAAAGCCTTTTGCCAATTCATTTGGAATCAAATTGCGCAGGCTGACATCATTGATTAGCCCGATCAGCTGGATATGCATCGCCGCATTTTCACTATCGACTGCCATCGGCACATCGTCGGTGACGATAATAACCTCAGCCTCCAAATCGATACCGTAGGCTTCACTCGTCACCAGAACCGGATCGCGCGGCCCCAAAAAACCAGCGCTGACCGCTTGATACATTAGCGGGTCGACATAAAAACTTTCCGGAACTTCAGCACCCCGTGCTTTGCGCACACGCTCGACGTGCGGCAAATAGGCGGAGCCATCAACAAATTCATACGCGCGCGGCAACGGTGCCGCTAGAGCAGCAAAATCAAGGGCGAAAACGGGCTCGGCATCAATGGTTTGCGCGTTCTCTGCCAGCTCTAAGCGTTCCGCCAAGGCGTTTAAACGTGGCGCGGCATTTTGCCAGTCGTCCAGCGCCGCTTGGAGCGTTACTGCAATGTCGGGGCAAGCGACTGCGCGAGTCAAGGCACGGTTGACCACAATGAGCGTACCATCGCGGCCGCCAGATTTTAACGAAGCAAGTTTCATAAAGTCGATCCGAAGTGAAGCCCACTAGTTTGCCAGAATAGTTTGCAAAATTACCCAGGCCTGCGCAGGCCTCGATCCCTTGGCATTTTGATGATCGGTTTTCAGTTGGAAGAGCCGCATGTGCGCCAAAGTAGGAAAACTGTGCTTTTAACGATACCGCCTAGCCTGCATTGCTGCCGCAATTTGTTCTGCAGCTTGATACAGCATCGGCGAAGTGGTTCGACGGCGATAGCTGAGCAGGTCTTCATTGGGTCGGCAACCCCGCCCCATCAAACATTCATGCATGGAAAGTATTTCGTTCGGACCGCATCCGCGATGTTGTTGGCAGCCAATCATTTCACCTGCCAAGGCAAACAAGTAAAGGCGGTAACCTGGACCCAGATTAATACGCATTTCTGAAACGCCTTCACCTACCGCCTTGAAATCGCCTAAGTTGCCGCCTGCGCGCGTTCAAGACGGCGTCGAATCGCTGTTACTGCCATCAAGTCCTTCAATGATGCGCGCCACTTAGCGAAACTTTCGGTTTGTTCAATTAAGAAGCCCATATCGCCTTGGTATCGAATTCGATACATAAATACAAGCCGTAGCCGTCTCGCAAGCCAGTCCAGGCAGTATTCGAGGCCGCCAACAGCAACCTTTGCACACGCATCCAAAACCATTGCGATGGTTCTGAAGGTCGCAAGCAATTTGGCAGCGGTATCTTGGCTAGGCAGGGGCGTAAAAAGTGGCGAGAGGCGCACTATCGCGCCGAAACACGCCGCCAGTCGACCAAGTCGCGCCACATACGCAGCTGGATGTGGCGCAGCTAGGGGTGATGTGGCGCGATCCGGCATGATGTGGCACCGCTGTTCAATGGCTAGCTCGCGCCTAGCCAGGGTTCGGGCGACACTTTGCCAGCAACACTAAAAAACCCACCCACGTCGCCAAGTGTTTGGCACAAATTTCTGCTAGCGTAGCCAAACTTTTCCAACGCGGAGTTTAGTAAAGATAGTAAAAACGTCACCCACGCCCGCGCCATTGACGATCTGACGATCATTGCCTTCGGCACCAATCACGGCGTCAGTATTATCGCCATTATTCCAAACATTGACGTCATCGCCGGTGCGCAAACTGATGCTGTCATCACCACGGCCGCCAGTAACAACATCCGTGGTAAAGCTGCCCACAATGCTGTCAACGCCGTCGCCACCAAGCAGGGCGATAGCCGTTAAAGCGGAAAATTCGCCCGCGGTCATCGCACTTAGGTCGATGCTGTTGGCCAGTGCGTCAGCAGTGACGGTTATGCTAACTACACTTGTGCACGCCACATTTGCCGGTGTCAACGCGGTGTTGCCATTGATGGCAACGTTGCCCGAGTTGCAAGTGAGCAACACTTGCGCTTCGTTGTCGGCCGTGATGCTCAGCGCACCGCCGCTGAACACAGTGGTGAATGCTGCATGGGCAGGTGCCATGAGCACCGCTAGTAGCCCGGATAAGGCAAAAGATTTGAAGTTCATATCGGTTCCATGTAAGCACCCATATGGGCTACCCACAGCTTGAATCGAGTCTGTTCAACGCGAGACCGGCAACAGTGTGTGTACAGCGCGTGCTTTTGGCAGGACTGTGCATACACTAAAGTAAGTGTTTTGCGATGCACGAACTTTGCTGTGCATAAGATGCGCATAAATTAACGAACTTCAGGCGGCGCAAGCAAAATTCCTAGCCCTATGCGTTTCAAGCTTTGCCGAGCATCGAAAGCCATCGAGCTAGTTCTGAAGGTCGCAAGCGATAGCGTGCCAGATTGCCTTCATGCAACAGATACAGCTCGTTGGTTGCCAAGGAAATGAAAGCTTCCAGATCAGCGACATCAACCAAGGCCCCGGCCAAGCCATGAATGTGCATGTGCTCAATGGGCAGGCCGATGCGTACCACGCCAGCGACGACCGAGTTCAGCGCATCGCGATAACGAAGTCGGAGCGGATCAGGTTCGGGCAGGCTGTCTTTGATGGCGGTGTAGCGCTGACAGGAGCGCTCGTACGCCCAAGCGAATACGTCGCGGAGCAGTTCTACCCGATTGAGTTCGTACACAGCCAGCGTGCCGGCGACATATTCCGTTTCCGGCACATCGACGAACGACAGTGGCGCCAAGTTATGTTTGATCAGTGAAACGTTCGCGCCTAAGCGTGAAACCCGTTTGTTGACGTCCTCAAAGGGCTGCAAATATGGCAGATGCACCATGATAAAAAATGCTTGCTCAAATGGATCCGCAATTGCATCCGCCTTTGCCAGTAGTAAATCGAAGCATTCCTCGATCAATTGTGGGATCGCGAGCGGGTAAAATACGGTACCGGTAATTGCCACTTCAATTCGGCGTAAGCGCCCCACCGCGCCCGGGTCGTGCAGCAGGTTTTCTGACAACAGCGCATGTAGATTTTGAAAAGTGTAACGGTTAAATCCGATGTCGTCGGCTTGCTCGACTAACATCTCAATCGCGCGCTTATGGTTCAGCACCATTTGCGTCTCCACCAAATCTTTGCCGATGGCGGCATGACCAAATGCGATCAAGTTTTGCGTATCGAGGCGGCTGTAAGTATTACCCTCTAAGCGGCTAGAAGACCACGACAAATCAATCAGTAGTCGATCCAAAATCCGGCGGGCGTAAGTGCCAGCAGCCCGGTCAATGACTGGGGAGCGGCCGATTTCGTGTAGCCGAAGACGCAGATTGTCTGGCAGATAGTGCGTTTGGTTCGGAACATATTGATCCAAAAAATCGCGCCGGTAAGGCACCGGTTTGCGTGAAGCCAATGGCCCATTGACAAGCTTAAACAGCGCCGTACCTTCTATTGACAACGGCAATACGCTCATCGGAATCTGCGCGGGCAAGCGCGTATCCGGTTGGCCCTCGACATGCTTCCTAGATGCAAAATAGCGGCGCGCGGTGCCTTTCCCACGCGCAATCAACTGCCCCGCGCGCACCAGCAGCGCCAGTCGACGCTGCACCGTTCGCAGTGGGGCGTGCGGCAGGAGCTTGCGTGCCAGCGCCAAGTCAATTCCGTGCTCTTTGGCATCGGCGACAGCGATCAGGGTATTCAGCTCATCGGCGGGAATTTGGCTAGGCATATGGCGATCTTGAAGATTTAAATGGCGCGAGGCGCACTATCGCGCCAAAAAGAGCCACTCGTCAACTGAGACGCGCCACATCCTGCGCAGGATATGGCGCGACTAGGGTGATGTGGCGCGATCCGGCATGATGTGGCACCGCTGTTCAATGGCTAGCTCGCGCCTAGCCAGGGTTCGGGCGCCACTTTGCCAGCAACACTAAAAAACCCACCCACGTCGCCAAGTGTTTGGCACAAATTTCTGCTAGCGTAGCCAAACTTTTCCAACGCGGAGTTTAGTAAATGCTCACCTCAACGGTGCTTGGTTTGATCATAGGCGTGGGCATTGCCGCGCTGCTCACTTTGCTTTTTGGCGTGTATTCGATTGGCCCGACCGAACGCGGCGTGCTGACCACGTTTGGCCGCGTGCAGCGCCTCAAGGGCAACACCGCCGAGGATCCACAGTTGGGCGCACTACTGACGCAAGAAGAAAAGCTGCGCTATGTCTATCCGAACATTCACGTGATCGTGCAAGGCGGGCCGTATTTCAAGTGGCCTTGGCAAAAGCTTTATAAAATCGATATGACGATCCAAACCATCGATATCAGCTGGGATCCAGAGATTAAGCAAAATTTTATTGAGGCCGTCACCAAAGACAACCTGACCGTGCACATCACCGGGCAGATTCGTTGGAAACCCTGCGAGCGTAATTTGTATGCCTATCTGTTCGGCATCTCGCACCCAGCGGCGCATATGGTGGGTTATTTTATTTCCGTCCTGCGTGATCGGGTTGCCACGTTTCATGGGCAATCGCATGAGGGCGCGGTTGAGGGCGTTTCGATCAATGACTTGCGGCGCAATTTATCCTTGATCAACTCGTTTATGGAAGACTCCTGCCGCAAAACGGCGGCGCGTTATGGCATTGATTTGGACGCCGCCTTAATCACCAATATCGACCCGCCTAGCGATGTCGACGAGGCTTTGGCCTCCATTAACACCACGCAAAATCAGGTGGCCGCTTCCATCAGCCAAGCCAAGGCGGATGCGGATCAAAAGCTCAAGATGGCGGAACAAGCGGTGCAGATCGCCGAGAATCGCGCCGAAGCCGAAGCTGCGCCGCTGCTTGAATTGGGCAAAACGCTGGTGGCGATGCATCAGCAAGGTGGCAAAGCCGCGCTCGATAGCTATTTGCGCAATGCGTCCTTGCCGCTGCGCGAAAAAGCCGCGCAAACCATTCTTAAAATTTAGGGGCAAAACATGAACTTTTTAGTCGCTATCGTTTTTGGCACCTTTTTTACCTTCATCGGTGTGCCCTTACTCGTCGCCATTGGCCGAATGTTCCAACTATGGTGTGTGCTGCCCGAACGCACCGTCATGGTTTACACCTTTTTCGGCAAAGTGATCGGGCATGTGGAAGAGCCGGGTTTATTTTTTCCGATCAGCTATTTCGGCCCCAAAGCACTGCTCTTTCCTTTTTTTGGAAAAACTTACACGGTTGGCACGCAAATTCATCAGGCGTATTTACGTAACCAGCTCGTTAACTCCGAAGAAGGCGCACCAATGGGTGTTGGCATTTGGTTTGAAATGTATGTCAATGATCCGAAAGCGTTTTTGTTTCAAAACTCCGATCCAATGGGCTCACTCAAAGCCAATGTCGCCACCGCAGTGGTAAAGCAACTGTCGAATTTACGCTTGGACGTCTTGCTGGAAAACCGCGATGCGCTGTCGCGTAAGGTGCGCGAAGAAGTCTCGCCTACCTCGTCACAATGGGGCTTTAATCTGGGCTCCACCTACATCCGCAAAGTCGCGTTTCGTGACAAAGGCATGATCGCTGAGATTCAGCGCAAAGTGGTAAATCGACTGCGCCAAGTCACCGCCGCGATGCGCCAAGCCGGGGAAAATGAAGTGGCGATTATCCACTCGGAAGCCGATAAAAAAGCCTCGCAACGCTTAGGCCAAGCGCAGGCCGTGCGCCCGCAGGTCGTCGGTGCCGCACTCGCGGAAGTGGGCCGTGTACCCGAGGTTGCGAATGCGTTATTCGCGCTATTAGATATGCAAGCGACGCTCAAGACACCGGGCAAAGTGATCCTTGCTGCGGGCGATATGTCGGGTTTGATGTTGAGTAGTTAGTGCAGTGATTCGCGTATTTTTTCAACGTAAAGTCCAACCTAAAAACCGCAGTTGACCGCTAGCTACCCCCGATAAAGCTATGAATATGTTGAAGAATTTGGTTGTTTCCAAGTTCACCTTGTTGGTGAAGGTCGCTACGAACAAAATGGCACTCTTTTTTGACGCCCCAGCATCGTTATTTCGTCGTTGCAGGCAATGAGCATGCTGCCTCCTCATGCCTTGCTGGGACGCCAAAACATATTGGCTAAATGCGGGGCACCCTTTTGTCAGTCCAACTGCGGTTTCTAGGTTCAAGTAAATCCGACAACTTAGTTATGGTTAGGTGCTTAGGAAGCAATCATCTGCTTCCTAAGCAACAAAAACACGAGCACCGAATTACCGCAATGGTGCCGCCGGATCGCCAAACAACGTGATCGAATAAACTGACTC
>JANNYA010000163.1:0-12299 GCA_031409855.1 Rhodanobacteraceae bacterium
CAGGTGCTCAATGGTGATCGCACTTTTGTGCGTGCTTATGCGCTGGAAGCGGATCGAAATTATCTAACCGAAAAGCAAAAGGTTGCGCTCAGTGTAGATGCGCTGCCGAACTTGCCTATCACTGGCGAGATTCGCGCGATCTCGAATGCGCCAGAAGCTCGTGCTGCTTGGGGTGATGGCCGCTATTTTCGCGTTGAAATTGACCTGCCGCCTGAACATCAGGCCAAACTTGCACCCGGAATGAGCGTGCGCGTGACTGACGCGGCATTGCCGGTGCAAGTAAATACAGCGCTTGCACGGATTGGCACCGAGACCACAGTGGCGTTGGAAATCGAAGGGGAATTGGCGGCTGGGCGTAGCGCTGTCATTGCGCCGCCCACGGTCAAGGATCTATGGCAGCTCACGCTACAAATGCTGATTCCTGAGGGCACGATGGTGGGGCCAGATCTAGCAGTCGCGGTTTTTGATGGGCAAACCATCAGTCGCCAAATTGAAGAAAACAAAGGCCGCTTGGACGAAGTATCGCGCGCGCTGGATAAGCTAGATTTGGATCAAGCGCAAGCCGAGCGCACCGATGTACTGGCACAGACTTTACTGGTTTCAGAGGCCGATAAAGCCGCGCGTAAAGCGGCGCAACCGGCGGCGCTGGTTGGTGGCATTGCCTATAAAAAATTGCTGATCGACAAAGCAACCGCGCGCGAGAAACAAGCCTTGAGCGCAGCACTTTTGCAGGCGCAGCGCAGTGCCCGAGCCGCAGAGTTGCGCGATTTACGGCTGCAAAAATTGCAGCTGGAAAGCAAGATCGCTGATCTGAATACGGCGATGGCAAAAATGTCGGTCAAGCCCATTTTGCATGGCATGGTGATCCATAACGTCGGGTTTAATGGCGATAAATTTACCTCGGGCTCGCAAATTTACATGGGGCAATCGGTCGCGCAGGTGGCTGATTTAACGAGTCTGCGAGTGAACGCTTGGGTGCCGGAGGCGCAATCGGGCCAAGTTAAAGTGGGGATGCAGGCGCAAATTTTGCTTGGCAGTGGCGCACGTACGCTGCGCGGCCGGGTCAGTCGATTAGGGCTGGCGTTTCGCTCTAAATCGCGAGCCCAACCGGTGATTGTGCGTGATGTGACGGTGGAGTTGACTGATTTGGCGCAGTTCGGCCCAGAGCAACAAAGGACTTTGAAACCGGGTACTGCGGTGCGAGTAAGTTTGATGGCGGGTGCGCAATGAAAACTCGTTTGTCTAGTTTCGGCTCTTGTAGCGCGCACGCTTTACTGATTGTATTTGCCTTTGTGCTCGTCGCCGCTTTCACCGCGTGTGGCAAAACCGAATCCGCTGCGGCGCTTTATGTGGTTGAAGCAAAACCCTGGCGTGAAGTGGTGCGCGCGCGCGGTGAAGTTGTCAGTGCCAAAGTGACCTCGCTCAATGTTCCGGGGCAAGGCTTCGAGCAGCGTCAGGTGCTGCAGCTGTTAAGCGATGGTACGCGCGTCAAAAAAGGCGAGCTGGTCGCGACGTTTGAGGCGCGCAGCACGGCCAAGGAATTGAGCGTTGCCGAGCTTGAGCTGCTGCGCAACGCGCTGATTCGCGCTGGTGTTGCTGATGCAGGTGCGATCAATGCGGCCCAGCTCGGTACCGAAATCGCAGAGACCACGGGTGAGCTGGAATTGAGCGAGCGCTACGCCAACGCGGCGAACGCGGGCATCAGTAAAAACGAGCTGCTCGATAAATTGGTCGATTTGGGCTATTTGCAGGACAAGCGCGGCACGCTCAACTGGCGCGAATCGCAGCTGGGAAAAAAGGCGGCGGTTGAGCTTTCCGTTACCGATGCACAGCGCGCCACGATTGCCGCAAACGTTAATTCCAGACGCGCAAGTTTGGCCGAGATGGCGCTTTATGCGCCGCACGATGGCGTGTTGCGTATGAATAGCAATTGGGATGGCTCCAAGGCGCAGGTGGGTAGCTCAGTTTGGGCGGGCGATGATTTCGCCGCCTTACCTGATTTAAGCGCGTTAATTGCGCGCTTTTCGCTGCCACAGTCACAAGCGGAGGGTTTGAAAAAAGATCAGCTAGTACGCCTGCGCGTGGCTGGTAGTGGCGCGCAGTTTGCAAGCCGCGTGGTGCGCGTCGGTGCCAGCGCCACCATTAAAAGCCGGGAATCGCCGGTCAAATTTATTGATTTCGATGCCGAAATTACGCCGGAAATGTTCGCGGCTGCACCGCTAACGCCAGGGCAAGCGTTGAGCGCGGAAGTAGTTTTGATTGATCGGGCTAGTGCGCTGGTGGTGCCGAATGCTGCGCTAATCGTGGACGCAGCCGCCGCAAGTGGCACGCAAGCAAGTGCCAGTTCATCAAGTGCTTTGACAAGTGTGAGTTACAAAGTTCAAAAGGCAGACGGCAGTTGGCTGGTAGTGCAATTGGGCGAGCAGGGCGGGGTTATGAGTGAAATTAAGTCTGGTGTTGCGGTAGGTACGGCGATTAAATTGATGCCGAGCACCGGCAGCGACGCGACACCTGGAACGCTGTTAGGAAAGCCGGAAGGACGGCCTGAGCGTCGGCGCGGCGAGACGGGCGCGAATGAGCGGCGTTAAAACCGGCGTGCACCTGCCGTTAGCCTTGCTGCGCGAAGCAATCGACGAGTTGGCCCGGCGAAAATTACGCACGCTTTTGACGCTTTTAGGCATGATTTTTGGCGTGGGCGCAATCGTTGCAATGCTGGCGGTCGGCGAGGGCTCGCGCCGGGAAGCATTGGCTTTAGTTGCCAAGTTGGGCTTAAACAATGTGATTTTGGAAAGCAAAGCGCTGCCCGATGATCAGTTGAAAGAACTGCGCACCCGCTCTTTAGGGCTGTCCCAGGGCGATGCCGATGCCGCGCTGAGCGTGGTTCCAGGTGCAACATCCGTTGCCGTTTCAAAGGCGATCAAAGTTAGCGCAATCAGCAGTGCTGGAATCAGCCTTCAAGCACAAGCTTTTGCAGTTAGTTTGTCGCACGCCGAGCATGCGGCACTTGAGTTGGCTCAAGGCCGCTGGTTCAATGAAGCCGACAACGCCACCCTAGCGCCCGTGTGCGTTTTGGGGGCGCGCTTGAAGCAAAAATTGCTGCGTGACGCGCCTGCGCTGGGCGCGATGGTCAAGCTCAATCACGCCTGGTTTTCCGTGATTGGCGTGTTGGCCGAGCGTGAATTGAGTGCGACTGAGTTTGAAGGCGTGTCTTTAGGCGTCGATGATGAGCGCATGTTTGTACCCTGGGAAAGCGCACGCGCACGGCTAAAATTTGGCCCGCTGGAAGATGAGATTGATCGCATTAGCGTGCGGCTATCTGAAACTGCGGTACCGGCCGCCGCCGCAAGTGCGTTGACCGCGCTCATCCGCCAGCGCCACGGCGGCGCAGATGACACGACCCTGATCGTACCCGCCGGGCTGTATCAACAAAATCAGCAGACCCAACGCATTTTCACCCTGGTGATGTCCTCAATCGCGGGCGTTAGCCTGCTGGTCGGCGGCATCGGTATTATGAACATCATGCTGGCCGGTGTTTTAGAGCGCAAACGCGAGATTGGCCTTAAGCGCGCGCTCGGTGCCACCAAGCGCAATTTGGTCGAGCAATTTTTAGCCGAAGCGCTGGTGATCTCAATCGTCGGCGCACTGATGGGTTTGGTGTTCGGTGCGATTTTGGCCTACGCAATCGCTTGGTTGGCGAGTTGGCAGGTGGCGTGGTCACTTTGGTGGCTGTTTTTTGCGCTTTTGAGCTGCGTGGTGATCGGCGTGGGTTTTGGCGTGTATCCAGCCAAGCAGGCGGCGGCGTTGGATCCGATTGCTGCGCTACGTAGTGAGATTTGACTAGCTAGGTTTGGTGCTAAATCGTGTTTGCACGGTCAATAATTTAGGCACCGCGCTGCATCTGGCCGACGTGGCTGATTGCGCACGTGCGGTGCTGATTAGCCTGTAAACTGCGCGAATGCAAAAACACTTCAATACCGCAGGTCCGAACATCACGGCGCTGCACTACCAGCTTGATCCACTGACGCGGATCGATTTGGCGTCATTGCTCGATTTAACCCAGCAACAGCGCTACTTTGTGCTGCACGCGCCACGCCAAACCGGAAAAACCACCTGCTTGCTAGCGTTGCGTGAGCACTTAAATGCGCATGCCGACTATATTGCACTGTACGTAAACGTCGAAACTGCCCAAGCAAGGCGTAACGATGTCAGTTTGGCCATGCTGGGCATTGCTTCCCAGCTATCAGAAAAAGTTGCGGTCGCCTTGGGGCGGCCTGAGCTTCAGGACATGCTGATGGCGCAAATACAAAACACGGACGGCTCGGACGTGCTGCGAAAGATGCTCAGAGCCGCCTCAGAATACGCCACCAAACCGCTGGTGGTATTGCTAGACGAAGTCGATGCATTAGTCGGCGACACGCTCATTTCGCTGCTGCGCCAAATCCGTGCTGGCTACACCGACCGGCCAAACCACTTCCCACAAACGATTGTTCTGTGCGGCGTGCGCGACGTGCGCGATTACCGTATGACGATGGCAGATGGCGAAGTGATCACCGGCGGCAGCGCGTTTAATATCAAAGCCGAAAGCCTGCGCTTAGGGGATTTTAGCCGGGTAGAAATGACCGCTTTGTATCGCCAGCACACCGAAGCTACCGGCCAAGGCTTTAGCGAGGCGGCACTTGAGCTGGCTTGGACGTCAACGCAGGGCCAACCGTGGCTCGTCAACGCATTGGCCGAACAGGCCGTTTGGAAAACCACGGAAAATCTTGACCGCACGCAAGTGATTGATTTGGAACGCCTGCGCGCTGCCCGAGAAGCGCTGATTTTGCGCAATGACACGCATTTGGATCAGTTGTCAGACAAATTGCGCGAACCGCGTGTGCGCGCGGTGATTGAGCCAATGTTGATCGGGGAGCGCTCGCAGGCGCACGAGGCAGACGAGCAATATGTGTTTGATTTAGGCTTGATACGCCGCGATCCAGTGAGCAAATCGAGCGTGCCTGCGAATGCCATTTATGCTGAAATTTTGCCACGCGTGCTGAGTAAAATTGCCCAATCGTCATTGCATCCAGACGATGTTCGGCCGAGCTGGCAAAACGCCGGAGGCCGTTTAGATCCGCGCCAATTTTTGCTGAACTTTCTCAATTTCTGGCGCGAACACGGCGAAGCCATGATGAAATCAGTGCCCTATCACGAAGCTGCGCCGCATCTGGTATTGATGGCGTATCTGCAGCGCGTGATTAATGGCGGCGGGCGTATTGAGCGCGAATATGCGGCGGGGTCCGGGCGGCTGGATTTGCTGGTGATTGTCGGCGATCAGCGCATGGCGATCGAAGTGAAAGTCTGGCGCACAGGGCGCAAAGATCCGTTGATTGAAGGCTTACAGCAAATGCAGCGCTATTTGCATCGGCTGGATTTGAGTGCGGGCTATCTAGTGATTTTTGATCAACGCGCACACGCTGCGATTTGGGACGAGCGTATGCACGTGGAGGATGCGCAGACAGCGGATGGCAAGGCGGTCATGGTGTTGCGGGCATGAGCTTCATTAGTGAGTTAAAACGCCGCAACGTGATCCGCATGGCCGGGCTGGCCTGTGGCGCGAAGACGAGATTGCACCGGCTGAACCCAGCGAGAGGATCGCGGAGATTTACGCCAGCATGCTATCCCTATCTGTCACCGAATGAAGCTATTCCGAAGGCAAAAGCGGCCGCGCAACGTGCTTTGGAAATCGATCCGACCTTGCCGGAGGCGCACACATTTCTAGCCTATGCGCTGGCTGTGTTCGACTGGGACTGGGGTAACGTCGAACGTGAATTCAAGCTCGGAATAGAACTAGATCCCAAAAACCCTGCTGCACATTTCAGATATGCCCAGATGTATCTCGCGCCTATTGGCCGCTCCGCAACGACCCGCGCTACAAGGATTTACTGAAGCGTATGGGTTTGCCGGAGTGAGGCCCAAAAACCAAAGCGTACAACGTCACATAAACACAAACCCACATTTGTGTTAGCGTAGCTTTCCAATTTTGAGAAAACACTATGAGCCGCTTGACCATTGATATTGACGATCATCAGCACCAAAATTTAAAGGCTATGGCGGCCCTGCAAGGCAAAACAATCAAGCAATATGCCATCGAGCGACTGTTTCCAATCACAGCGGTTGAAGATCAGGCTTGGCGAGATTTGAAATCGCTGCTCGCGCAAAGAATTGGTGAGGGTTTGTCGGGTGGCATTTCCGCCGTAAGCATTGAGCAGATTGTCAATGAAGAATTGAGTGTGGACCAGGATCGGTGAGCGGCGCTTATGTGCTAAGCAAATCGGCAGCAGCAGATTTGCGTGCAACAGTCCGCTACACCCAAAAGCGGTGGGGTCGCGATCAGGTCGTAGCTTACGTTCGTCAATTGCAAAACGGCATCGAGCGGCTGGCGTCCGGTGGCAGTGATGGCAAAGATTTGTCTGAACTTTACCCGGGTCTGCGCATGCTCCATTGCCAGAGTCATTACATTTTTTGTTTGCCACGTGATCACGCGCCTGCTTTGATCGTCGCGATATTCCATGAGCGCATGGACTTAATTGCTCGCTTGGCGAGTAGATTAATTTGACCCGCGAGGCTGAACTATGAACTTCCTAGCCGAACTTAAACGCCGCAACGTGATCCGCATGGCCGGGCTGTATCTGGTCGGTGCCTGGCTGATTGTGCAAGTCGCCGCAACTTTATTGCCCGTGTTTGAAGCGCCAAGCTGGGTGATGAAAACGCTGGTTGCTTTGCTGGTGATTGGTTTCATTCCTGCACTGATCATTTCCTGGGTGTTTGAGCTAACGCCCGACGGCTTGCGGCGCGAGGACGAGATTGCACCGGCTGAACCCAGCGATTCCAACGCGCCCAACACCGCGCGGCGTATGAATCAGATGATCATCGTGGTGATGGCGCTGGCTTTGGGCTATTTCGCGTTTGATAAGTTTGTGCTGGTGCCGAACCGCGATCCGCTAGCGGCGGCAGCGAACACCGCTGGGCCGATCAATTCCATTGCGGTGTTGCCGTTCCAGAACAAGAATTCCGATGCCGATACCGAATATCTTTCCGATGGTTTGGCGGAATCGTTGATTTATCGTTTGGCGCAATTGCCGAATTTGAAAGTCAGCCCGAGTAGTTCGATATTCCGCTACAAAGGCAAAGAGATTGACCCGGTGAAAGTAGGCACCGAGCTGAACGTGCTTGCGGTCATGACGGGGCGTTTGGTGCAGCGCGGCGATGATTTAATAATCAGCGTGGAACTGCTGGATGTGCGCAACAATAAATTATTGTGGGGCGAGCAATACAACCGCAAGATGTCGGAACTGTTGGCAACGCAGCGTGAGATTGCGGTTGAGATTACTAATAAGCTGCAGCTCAAACTGTCGGGCGAGGGCCAAGCGAAGCTCGACAAGAAATACACCGAAAGCACCGAGGCCTATCAGCTTTATTTGAAAGGCCGTTTTCATTGGAATAAACGCACCGGCGAATCGCTCAAGCAGGCGGTTGAATTTTTTAATCAGGCCATCGAAAAAGACCCCAATTACGCACTCGCTTATTCAGGTTTGGCTGAAAGCTATGTGCTGTTTCCGAGCTACAACGTTGCGTTGCCACTCGAGAGTATGCCCAAAGCCAAGGCGGCGGCGCTACGGGCAATTGCACTAGATGATTCGATGGCGGAAACGCACACTGCGTTAGGAATCTATTATTCCAATTTCGCTTGGAACCCGCCTGCTTCGGAAAAAGAATTTCGCCGAGCGATCGAGCTGAATCCTAACTATGCTGCGGCATATCAACAGTTCGGTATCGAATGCCTAAGCGCAACGGGAAGATTCGATGAAGCGATTGCAGCGAGCCTGCGAGCGGAGGAAATTGACCCGGTTTCACCGATTATTAGCGCCGATTTCGGAGCTGTCCTTTTCAAAGCTAGACGATTCGATGAGGCGATTACGCAACTCAACCGTGCGATTGCCCTTGATCCAAATTTCTTTGTTTCTCGCTGGTATTTAGGACAGGTTTACCACGCCAAAGGGCAGTATGCGGGGGCCATCGCGGAGTTTAAAAAAGCTTTGGCGTTGAACGATGGTCCGTGGGTTAAGGCACTGCTCGTGCGGTCGTTAGCGAAATCAGGCAAGCATGAAGCCGCGGTCAAATTGCTAGGTGAATTGCAAGCAGATGCTACCCGTCGCGTTGTTTCGAGTGCCAGCCTGGCACTTGCCTACGGTGCGGTAGGCGAAAGGGACAAAGCTTTTGCGTTACTGGACCAAGAAATTGCCGAGCGCGGTCCACGCGTGCTTTCTTTTGGTGCCGATCCGCGTTGGGACGATATACGCGACGACCCGCGTTTTGCTGAGCTCATTAAACGCGTTGAAATGTTGAAAATGGATTGATGGAAGTCCTTCCAAGCGCGCTATTTGAAGCCGGCGCTGGTCGCGGGTTTAATTGAATATACGCGGCCGGAAAAACCTAACAGTCGACTGCAAAAATATCGGCTGAGTAACGCTAGGCGTCAGATTGGCGATGTATACTGACGATATTGAATTGTTTAATCGAGGTGGCTATGGCGCTGCAAATTGCCAATCTGGGCGTTGTTGCTAAAGTTGAACGGCTCGCAAAGGCCGCCGGTTTGAGCAAGACGGCGCTGGTCGAGCGTGCACTCGATCAACTATTACTGGAAACCCAAGCAAGCGCTCCAGCAGCTGGCGGCTTGGCAGCCCTGTTGGCGCAGCTTGATCGAATTCCAGAGCGCACTGATTCAGTGGATGTCTTGCGATGGGATCAACACGGCTTACCAACATGATCGTTGTTGACACCTCGGCATTACTGGCCATCATTTTTAATGAGCCCGAACGCGCCGATTTCATCAACATTATCGCGCGCAACGGGCGTGCGCTGATCAGCATACCGTCGGTCGTTGAAGCCAGAATCGTTGTACACAGTCGGCGGGGGCAGCGCGGCACGGTGTTACTGGATGATTTATTGCGCTTGCCGCTGTTCGAGTTGGTGCCACCCTCCGCCGCTGAGGCACAGGCCGCGTATAGCGCTTTTGTCACATTTGGCAAGGGCAGCGGCCACGCGGCGGCTTTGAACTACGGCGATTTATTTAGTTATGCGCTCGCTAAAGTGCGTGGCTTGCCTCTGTTGTTCAAGGGCAATGATTTTAGCGAAACCGATATTGCAATCGCAGCATTATGAACTTTCTCGCCGAACTCAAACGCCGTAACGTGATCCGCATGGCCGGGCTGATTTGAGCACCGAAGCATCCCTGGTTCAAGTTGCGGCGCTGCACAAGCAATAGCCTGTAAGCTTCGCGCCATGCAAAAACATTTCAATACCGCTGGCCCCAATATTACCGCGCTGCATTACGAGATTGACCCGCTGGTGCGCGTGGATTTGCCGAATGTGTTGGATCTAATCGCGCAACAGCGCTATTTCGTACTGCACGCGCCGCGCCAAACGGGCAAAACCACCTGTTTGCTGGCGTTGCGAGACTATTTGAACACGCAATCTGACTATGCGGCACTGTACGTCAATATCGAGGGCGCGCAGGCCGCGCGGGGTGATGTTGCAGCCGGGGTGCGGGCAATGATCGCGGAAATTGGCTCGCATGCACGGCGTCTGTTTGGTTTGACCGAATTCGAAGCGTCAATCCCCAGCATCTTAGCGGCCAGTGGCGCACAAGCGGCGCTGTCAGAAGTGCTGCGTCGGCTCAGCGATGCACTCGTAAAGCCACTTGTGCTGTTTCTTGACGAAGTCGACGCCCTAGTCGGCGACACCCTAATTTCCCTACTGCGGCAAATTCGTGCGGGTTATACAGATCGCCCAAAACATTTCCCGCAAACCATTGTGCTGTGCGGTGTGCGTGATGTGCGCGACTACCGCATGACGATGGCGGACGGCGAGGTGATTACCGGCGGCAGCGCGTTCAATATCAAAGCTGAAAGCCTGCGCTTGGGCGATTTTAATCAGGTGGAAATGGCAGCACTTTATCAGCAGCACACCACTGCCACCGGGCAGGTTTTTAGCCCAGAAGCGCTGGAGCTGGCTTGGGAATCCACGCGTGGGCAGCCGTGGCTGGTGAATGCGCTCGCCGAACAGGCCGTTTGGAAAACCAAGGCCAATTTGGATCGCTCGGTAGCAATCGACTTACAGCGTATGCGCGATGCCCGCGAGACGCTAATTCTACGCAACGACACCCACTTAGATCAGCTCTCAGATAAGCTGCGTGAGCCGCGTGTGCGGGCGGTGATTGAGCCGATGTTGATCGGCCAAGAGCTAGATGCAACTGACACGGATCTTCAATATGTGCTGGATTTAGGCCTGGTACGGCGCGCGTTGCCGGGTAAATCTTTTGCGCCAGCTAATCAAATTTATGCCGAAGTGCTGCCGCGCGTGTTGAGCAACACCGTGCAATACAATCTGCATGAGGATCGTATTCTGCCGAGCTGGCAAGACGCATCTGCACGGCTCAATCCACGCCAGTTTATGCTGAATTTCATAAGCTTTTGGCGCGAACACGGCGAATCCATGATGCGCTCCGTGCCCTATCACGAAGCCGCACCGCATTTGGTGCTGATGGCTTATTTGCAGCGCGTGATTAATGGCGGCGGGCGCATTGAGCGCGAATACGCGGCGGGCTCGGGGCGGCTGGATTTGCTGGTGATTGTCGGCGATCAGCGCATGGCGATTGAAGTGAAAGTCTGGCGCAGCGGGCGAAAAGATCCGCTGATTGAAGGCTTGCAGCAAATGCAGCGCTATTTGCATCGGCTGGATTTGAGTTCGGGCTACTTAGTGATTTTTGATCAGCGCGCTGATGCAGTAATTTGGGACGAGAGCATGCACGTGGCGGATGCGCACACGGCGGATGGCAAGGCGGTCATGGTGTTGCGCGCATGAACTTCCTAGCCGAATTAAGACGCCGCAACGTGATCCGCATGGCCGGGCTGTAGGTCTGATCCGCGACAGTGCGCTGCGCAAGTTGGCAATGGATGTTTTCAGCATTACGGCTCTGCCAGCGAGGTTGTGCGCGCGGGATTAAGAATGCTGGAGGACAGCGAAAGCAAACTTGATACCTTGCGTCGCATGCTTATTGAAGGTGAGCAAAGCAAACTTGCTGACTACAGCTTTGATCGATTTATGGCCGAGCTTGACGTACAAAAGCCTTGCGGCTCGACAAACACGAAGTCTCACCAATCAGGTGACCGGTACGCAAGTCATGCTATATTCTGTACATATACAGCAAAGGAAAAAGTATGGCGCAGATCAATTTGCACGTCACCCCCGAGTTCGAGTCGCAACTCGCCTTGCTGATGCGGCTAAAGTCTATACCGAGCAAGTCGGAAGCGATTCGCATGGCGGTGGCGGCACAAGCCAATGCCGCGCAAATGAGCCATCTTCGGCGTGATTTTTCGGCCTTGGTGGGCTTAATTAAACCAAAGCAGCGCGCCCGTTTTGAGAACGACGACGCCCTGTGGGAACAGGACACGGCTGGCGAAAGCGACACGGCAGACATCTCTCATGGTGGTTGACACCTCAGCGCTGCTGGCCGTGTTGTTTGGCGAACCGCGAGCAGGCCAACTTGCGCAAATATTGTCAAATGCAAAGCACCCCATCATGAGTGCCGTGAATTACACCGAATGTTTGATACGCGTGCTAGACCGCGCCCCTGATGCCGCTGCAACCTTGGAGCGCGCTTTGGCAGAGTTCGACCTTGAGGTCGTGCCTGTTGATCGAGTGCTAGCCAGTGCCGCTGCGCTTGCGCGTTTGCGATACCCCATAAACCTAGGCGACTGTTTTGCCTATTCGTTAGCAAAAGCACGGGGTTTACCCCTGCTTACTTTGGACAGCGACTTCAAAAAAACGGATATACAACTTGTGTCGATTGGGCAATAACAATGAGCTTCCTCGCCAAACTTAAACGCCGCAATGTGATCCGCATGGACGGGCTGTATCTGGTTGGTGCGTGGTTGATCGTGTAAGTCGCCGCGACGTTGTTACCGGTATTTGAAGCGCCCGGTTGGGTGATGAACTTGGGCTAGCAATCTCGGAAAACACTGTGTGAATCCATATGACAGAAAATAGCAATTCCACTGCACAGCCTGAAACCGCCATCGAGGAAACGCCCATGATTCTGCGCCGTTTATCGCAATCTCTCAAAGCGCAAGACTGGCTGGGTGCCATTCAAACTTAAGGGGAATCACGGTAATTTTCGCTGATTCGAATTTAATAAGGCGGCGGCGCTCTGAGTTCGTCATTCCCGCGTGCTTTTGGCGGGAATCCAGGGAGCTTGT
>JANNYA010000164.1:0-28610 GCA_031409855.1 Rhodanobacteraceae bacterium
GAGGTTGGGATCATCGAGGTGGTGAATTCGCCAAACTGAAACGCCAGCACGGCGGTTTGCCGCGTCACGCCAACCAAATCAGCGAGCGGCGCCATGATCGGCATGGTCAGCGCGGCTTGGCCGCTGCCAGAATGGATAAAGAAGTTAATGACCATTTGGATCACAAACATTTTATGTGCGGCAAATATGGGATTGCTGGACTGAATTAACGGCATCAGCCCATGCAAAATCGTGTCAATAATTTGCGCATCGCGGGCCAAAATGACGGTGGCGCGTGCCAGCGCGATCACCAGTGCCGTGGTCATCAAATCCTTCGCGCCTTGGATGAAGGTGTCGACGAATTGGTCGGAGTTTAGACGCCCCACCAGCGCCACCAAAATCGACATCACCAAGAAAAGGGCGGCAATTTCCTCAATGAACCAGCCATAGCTGACCACGCCAACGACCATGACGATGAGCGCGCTGGAAAACAGCAATAGCACCCATTTATGGGCGCCGGTCATGCCAGTAAATTCGCCTAAGCCATCCTCTTTTGAAAGTAGTCGGCGTTCCTGATCGATTTCATAACTCGGACTAAGCGCTGGGGTTTTTTTAACGCGCGCGGCATACCACATTAAAAATGCAATGGTCAGTGCAGTGGCCAGCGCCCAAACAATCAAGCGAAAGCCGATGCCGGAAAACATCGGCACGTCCGCAATTTTTTGCGCGATGCCGACATTAAATGGATTCAGAAACGCTGCGGCAAAACCCACCTGCGAGCCGACAAAAGGAATCGCGACGCCGGTGATGGAGTCATAGCCCAGGGCCAGCGCCAGTGGAATAAAGATCAGCACAAAGGGAATGGCTTCTTCCGCCATGCCAAAAGTGGCACCGCCGAGCGAAAAAAGCGTCACGAACACTGGAATGATCATCGCCCGCACGAAGCGCGATTTGCGGTTCGCCTGCACCACCGTTTTGATCATCGAATCGATCGCTTCGGTTTTTTGCAAAACGCCAAAAGCACCGCCAACAATTAGGATAAAACCGATAATCAATGCCGCTTCAACGAAGCCTTTAATGGGCGACATCATCAGCGCAACAAAGCCCTGCGGGTTGGCGCTGACGTAATGAAACGAGTCCGGGTCAATCAGGGTTTTGCCATTGACGACGTGGGTTTCGTACTTGCCGCCAGGTACGAACCAGGTGGCAACTGCGATCATCACCAATAGGGAAAACAGCAGCACAAAGGTATTGGGCATGCGTAGATTTTTTAACATGGCTGGTTTTCTTTTCGGTTGTGGTTGTTAGCGTAGCAATCCGCCAAAGGCGGATAAATTGCGAAGCAGAAACGAAGTTTCTTCAAAGGTGTTTCTACAAAGACAGCAAATTGCCGGTGCGAAACGGCTCAAGACCGGCGATTTTCGCCACGCTCGTTCCCGCTCTGACGTAGCGCCTAGACACGCGCGCAAACAGCACGCCAGAGACCGTCGCCACCAGCGGGCTAAGTGCACCTGTACTTGGATCAATCAGATCGCCAATGGCTTCGCCTGCGCTAATCTGGCTGCCCAACGCTTTGCTAAACACCAGCACGCCTGCATGCGGCGCAACGATGGGTTCAACGCCCTCCAAGGGGGTGGCTGCGCAGAGCATCGCTGGGCAAATCTCTGGCGCGCCGTTGATATAGTCCGCTTGTTGCAAAAACGCGATAATCGCTTCGGCATCCGCCTGCGCTAGTTCATGGCTCACTTCGGTTTCACCGCGCAACTCGACCGTCACAGATAAGCAGGCATTGGGGATCGGGATCTGGCTACCGAAATGCTGCGCCAATTCCCACCAGTGGCGCGAGCAGTTTTCATCAAAAGGATTGTCGCCTGAGGCGCTACACACCAACAGCGCCTGCGCACCTAGCCTTGCCGCCAAAGGCAAACTCGCTGCCAACAGCGGCGTGCCGGTATAAAGATGCATCACCGCCTGATTATCGCAGTGCAGATCCAGTACGACGTCGGCATCAATCGCAAGCGTTTGCAGTATCTTTTTCATCTGCTCTGCCTCGTTGCTGGGCTGCCAACGATGCAGCGTTGCCAGCGCTTCGGCGCGAATGATGTCTACGTTGGCTTGGGCGCTTGCACCCAGTTTTCCGGTTAACGCCGAAATCAATTGCGGCGTTAAATACTGATAGCCACGGTTGAAGTTAATGCCATTGCTCAGATCAAAGCGGCCTATCGCAGTGCCATAAAGCTCTTGCGCTAAACCAATGGGATTGGCTACCGGCACCAGTACGATTTCTGCGGCAATTTGCCCGGCCGCTTCAAGTGCAGTAAGTGTTTGCCGCAAATAATGTGAAACCAGCATGCCGGGAATCTCATCGGCATGTAGCGAGGCTTGTATGTAGACTTTTTTGCCATGCTCTACGCTGCCAAAGTGCAGGCTTATGAGTTCGCGCTGGGTGCCTGCGCTGGACAACAAATTGTGGTGTTGCACTTTCATTTCGGTGGTGCCTTATGGACTCGGTGTAAAGATGGTTCGGTAAAACGCTTATGGCTTAGTTGGGCCATCGAATGACTTCGCCGGGCTTTAGCAGGCGTGCTTGCTCGGCCAGCGCGGCAGCATCTTTGACGCCTTTTGCATCAAAAATCCAGACACTTCCGGCGCCCATGGCGCGCAAGTGAACGCTGCCGTCCGCCTCCGCCACGATCAGCGCCGTAGTCTCATCAACGCCAAAGCCAAAACGGGTACCACTGTCGATCAAAAGCTGAGCCAGCCGACCTTGGCGTTCGCGAGCAGCAAAGTGCGTATCAAGTATGCCAAGCGTAAACAGGCCCAGCCCACCGCTGGCTTCATAGGTCAAATCATCTTCAACTAATCCCTTTGGGCAGCTATTTTTGCGGGTGCAATCCAATGGTGGTGGCGGCTGTGCTTTTGCGCCACGCTTGAGCGCAACGGTGCTGGTGCCATTGGTGATCATAGCGTCCTGACTCATCACCGCCGTGCCTGCCGAGGTTCCGCCAATCGCCAAAGTTCGAGCTTTGACGCGCGCTTGTAACGCGGTGAATTCGGCAATCGGCTGGGCACCATCAAACCATGCGGCTTTAGTCAAACTTTGATCACCGCCATTAAAAAATAGCCCATCTAGATCGGCAAGGCTTTTGCCCAGCTGACTGCGATCTAGACATAGCTTGCGCTGCGTTTGCGCCAAATCTGGATAAATCTCGGCGCTGTCTGTTGCGCCGGTAAGCGCCGTTCTTGCTGCCGCAATCGCGCCGCAATCCTTGCCAAAACTAGCGCGCACCGCCGCATCCAGCGGCAGCCACTGCGCCCGCGCACCGGCTTGCTGAAATGCGCCAAGGTAAAAATCAACCGCATCGAAGGGATCGCTAGAAGCACTGGTTAGAATACCGATACGCGGCCGCCGCACGGTTTTGCCGGTGCGCATCAAGTGTGCAGATTTCGCCATCGCAACAAACTGGCGATAGATTTCTTTCGCGGCAGTACTTTTACTGGCGTTAAAATCCACCACTTCAAGCACGCGTTGGCCATTGGCGTCGGGGCTAAATTTAGCTGGCGCGTCGCGCCGCCCGAGTGGTGGCGTGCCCATACAGGCCTCTGTGTTGATACTTGAGCAAAGCGGCAGCGCACCGCCAGCCAGCAGCAAAAATTCCTGCGGCTTCGCTGCGGATGCAGCGCTTCCTGGATTGCACGTTACCAGTGCCGCTAGGCAACAGCAAATCGCAATAGGATGCCACGCGTGGGTTCTCACAGTTTAAATTCCTCGGCCCAAACCTGATCGCCCGAGTGCAAGCCTAAGCGTTGCGCGTCATCCGCACTGATCAGCAGCTCGCCCTGAAAATTGACGCGCGCGGGTAGTAAAGACAATTGCGCGTCAGCGACTCCGCCTTCAGCAGCCTTAATGAGCAGACACCAAGTCGACGCTTCGATGTCGGCCTGCACCACAAGTGTGCGCGTGTAAACCCCAGATGCGCCGCGCAGTAATTCCAAGTGGCCCTCAAACACGGGCCCGGCATCGTAGAGATTGACGTGCTCGCCAGCGCGCAAGCCAACTTCGCTTAGCGCATCTTGCAGCACGCTGGCATCGGCGTGTACGCAGCCGATCGCAGCCTGCGCGCTTTCATTGAGCAAGGCGGCAACCAAAGGATGGCGCGGTAAAAGTGCCGCGACATGGCTTAGCCAAAGCTCGCCAAAGCGCGCCTGCGCAAGGCCAATATCGCCAGCATAAAAGTGCCGCCCCAACCCTTGCCAAAAAGGTACGACACCGAATTCGTCTTTCAAGCCGGGCAGCCCAGCAATAACTTTATTTGCCAGCGCGGGCAACGCTGGATCTGCGTCATTTGCATGCGTCAAGTGATCGCGATGCAGCAACAAAAGCGCACTTCTGACGAGCAATCGCGTCAGCATCCGCCGTTCGCTGGCGTCGAGTTGCCGGTCATGCGTGCTGATCTCGGACAATTCGGTGCAGCCGGTGTGATCATTGCCTATGAGTAACGTGCGTTGGCGATGAAACAGGCCCAAATCGGGTGCTGCATGCACGACGCAGCCAACGTGATACCAATAGCGCGGCTGGGCCAGGCCTATATTGCGCCGGATGCGGATGCAGCCCATGGCGACGCTGGGCATCGCCGCTGCAGCGATTGGAACCGCGACTAGCCATTGATCGTCCGCGTGATGTTCGCTTGGGTCGCTAAGCTCAAGCGTCGACGCCGCTAGAAAGGCGCTGAGTGCGGTGATGTCCTCGTTTTGCGCTAAGCGCAGTTGCCACGTCGAGTTCAGTGTGTTCAGTGTGTTCATCGCGCCACCTCTGGCTCGACCACATCCAATTGGGCAACCCGCACCCGATCCCCTTGCATAACCCCAAGCGCATCCAATGCAACACGATCCAAGCTGACTAGCTCCAGATTTGTCTTAGCCTGAGTCAACACCGCACGAAATTGCCCAAGTTCTGCGCTGGCAATAATCTGCCAGCTTTGGCCCGGCTCTGAGTCCGCTTGCTCGACGCGCTGCACGGCAAGCATGCGTGCGCGGCCAACCGTTTTCAGCATTGCGATACGTTCCTGCACGGTTGGGCCACCATCAAAAATATCAACATAAGTGTCGGTATCAAAACCTTCATCAAGCAGGATCGAAAACGGCAGTTCCGCGACCGGGTGTAATTGCCCGATTGCCCACTGCGCCTCTTCCGGCAATAGCGGCACATACACCGGCGAAGGCGGCATGAGATCGGCGATAAAGGATTTACTGCGGCCACCGGTTAAGCGTTCTACCGCTGGATAGTCCATGCCGAAAAAGCGTCTACCGACTGCGTCCCAGAGCGGGCAGCGGCCATTGTCGTCGGCAATGCCGGCGCTTTCGGCGGCTAAGCGGTCGGCGAAACGTTCTGGGTGCCCGGCAATAAACAACAAGCGCGCACGGGAAAGTAACTGCGGCGCAAGCGTGTTTGCATACGCTGCATCAATATGAAAACTAATAAGCAAACTTACATCTGTCAAGTCGTGACACAAGTGCAGCGTGTGTATGCGCGTGCTGACCCCAAGCGCGCTGCTGCGATGCACGACAAACTCATTGCGAAAGCTGTAAAAGCGATCAGAAAACCCCGCACGGGCGGCGATGCCGCTAATGCCAATGACGCGCTCATTACCAATTTCTTGCAGCGCAAAAAGATAAATCTCCTCGCCACTGGCGTCTTCGGTGGCAAAGGCATGGCAGGAGCGCGCAAGTCGATCCGCAAGCGCGGCGCGATTGTTTGGCAACGTCGTGATGCCGACTGGACTTGCCGCGGCAAAGCGCTCAAGTGCGGCTAAATCATCGGCGTTACAGGGGCGCAGCAAAAAGCGCTGAGGTGCGCTAAAGGAAGGCTTCATAGTTGATCCTTGGGCAGCTTATCTAATGGGTCGGCTAGCTTGTTTTGCGAAGTTGTATCGTGCGGGGCAGCACGCCACGCAGCCGCACGTGCGCTGCGCTCATCACGTGGTGTGTAATTAAAGAACTGCCGGTAGGCGTTGGAAAAATGCGCGCCAGAGGTAAAGCCGCAGCTCAAACCAATTTGTAGGATCGACTGCGAAGTTTGCACCAGCATGCGCCGCGCGCGCGTCAAGCGTTGTTCCAGGTACCACCGCGACGGCAAGGTGTCTAGATGTTGCTTGAATAGCCGTTCCAGTTGACGTCTAGAAACGCCAACCAAGCCCGCAATTTCCTCTGTCGATAACGGCTCGCCTAAGTTGGCTTCCATGAGTGCCACGGCCTCGGCCAATTTGACTGACGAGCCTGGCGGTGCAGCACTGGTTTGCAACTGCCGTTCGCTGCCCTCGCGCAGCCTTTCCAAACCAAAATGTTGCAACAGGTACTGAATCAAGCGCTCGCCATGGGTGCGGCCTAGCCAGCAAATCATTAGATCTAAACCGGAGCTACCGCCGGCGCAGCTCAGCCGATTCTGATCAATTTCATACAGCAAACCAGAAACAATGGCCTGCGGGCAGGCCTGTTTTAGCGCCTCGGCGTTCGCTGGAGCCAGGGTGCAGCGGCGCCCCTGCAAATATCCGGCATGCGCTAACCATGCTGCACCCGAGCCGATGCCGCCGAGCACGCCGTGGATCAATTCTATCTGCGCACAGGCAATGCGTATTTTTGCTAGGTGCGCATCCGCGAGCTTCATTTCCAGCTCATCAGGCAAGGTTTCTGCCAGCAAAAATAGCCCGGATAGCACCGGCATGGCATCTAAACCATAGCCCGGGACCAACACCTCGCCACCCGCCGCAGCGACGGGTTGGCCATCGCTGGAAAGCAATACAAACTCGTGCGCACGGCCGCCAAGCTGCGTGTTGGCGACGCGCAGCACTTCCGTTGCACAGGCCAAGCTGTGCAGGGAAAAGCGCGGCATCAGCAAAAAGCCGTAGCGTTTGGGACTGCCGAAAACGGGTGGCGAAGCGATAGACAAGCTGAATTCTTTAGAATGAGTAGGCCGCGCGCCCGATCACAAATGACGGCGCAAACGACGGCGCAAACGACGACGAAGTGCAGAATGATTGCACGTTCTGAATCCAGTTCTTGCAACAGGTTCGTGCTACGCGCCAAACCGGCAAACCCGTGTCGCTTTGGCGCAAATTTTGCCGCTGCATGACGTTCATTTGCCAGCTGCATAAGGCTGTGACGGCGAAACCTTGCATTTTTGCGACAGCAAATTGCCCTAGCGCGACGCCTAGGGCGCACTGGCCACCGGTGTTAAAAAAACGTAGGTACAGTTTAGTCGTCATCCTTCACACCTCGCCCAGGAAGCAAATCAATGAACCCTAGCCGCTCAATTAACGCCAGTGGCCGCTCAAATCACGCCAGTGATTGCCGCCTTAAACCCAGTTCGCTAACACCACGTTTGCTGAGTCTAGCCATCGTGCACGTCCTGTTCGCGCCCTTGGCGGCCTGGGCGCAAGATGAGTCGACTAAACCGGCAGTTGAATCTGACGCGCTGGATGCCGTCGTAGTTACTGGCTCCAGACTACGGCGTGTCGACGCTGAAACGGCGCTGCCGGTCGAAGTCGTTACCCGCGCGGACATTGAAAAGCGCGGTGTTACTACGGCGGCGGAACTGGTTAAATCCTTGACCGCAAACACCGCACCACTCGGCGATGGTGCCAGCATCACCGATGGCACCTCGGGCCAGCGCGGCTTTAATGGCGCTAACCTGCGTGGCATCGGCGTTTCCAGTACGCTGATCTTGCTCAATGGCCGCAGGCTGGCAAACTTTGCCTCGCCGGGGGATGAGGCTGGCGTTGATTTGAACAATATTCCGGCCGGAGCGATCGAGCGGGTTGAAGTGCTCAAAGATGGCGCGTCGGCGCTGTATGGCTCGGATGCGATTGGCGGCGTGATTAACTTTATTACGCGCAAAGACTATCAAGGTTTAGATATCGGCGTATCTGGCGCGGACACCCAGGAAGGCGGCGCAGATAAGCAAACCGCGACCATCAGCGGTGGCTTTGGCGACATTGATAAAGACGGCTACAATATTTTTGGCGTGCTGGATGTGCAAAATTTAGGCGCACTGCGTTCCAGCCAGCGCGAATTTATTCGCGAACGTCCGCTCGCTAGCCTCTTGCCCGCCTTGCTATCCAGCAACACCTTTCCCGCGAATATTGATATCAGCTCGGCGCAAAGAAACGCTTTGATCGCCGCTGGCCTGCTGCCCGCAGGCACCACGCGCAACCGTATCAACCCCAGTTCGCCTGGGTGTAACCCACCCGCTACCGTTTTTTCCGTGCAGGGCCCAGGCGGCCCGGTTGCGTGCAGCTATGACTATATGCAGGACACCGAAATTTACCCCGAATCCGACAAGCTAGGCTTTGTTGCGCGTGCGGCTTTTCAAGTGGCGGATACGCACCAGCTGTTCGCTGAAGCGTCGTATTCGCGTGCAGAAACGCTGTATCGCTTGAGTCCAAACCCACAGCGTATTCGCAGCCTGCCGATCTCGATTTTGCCTGCTGCCTATCGTACGGCACTGACCGCGCCGAACTTGCCAGGCACGATCAGCGGCATACGCTATCGCATGACGGAAGCGGGCAATCGCACCAATGAAGTATCAAGTACCGGCAGCCGTATTGTGTTGGGCGCGGAAGGCTCCTTTGGCGATTGGTATTACGATTCAGCACTCACGCGCAGCGAAAATGAAGTGATCGACAAATACGTCGATGGCTACGTGCTTTTCAATGAATTTGTCGCAGGCGTTACTGCCGGCACGATTAATCCCTTTGGGCCTTCCACAGCTGCCGGGCAAACGCTTATTGATAGTTTGAAAATCAACGATGAAGCGCGGAAATCCAAGGGCGTCAGCCAAAGCGTCGATTTGAATTTGACCCGTTCGTTGATGGAAATGGGCGGTGGCAATGTCGGCCTGGCGCTGGGCGGTGAATTTCGCCGTGAAACCCAAAGCTTTACGCCGTCCGCACTGCTGTTGAGCAACAACATCGCCGGGGATCGCGATAGTGGCGCTGCTGCGGGCTCCACCACCGATTTGGCCGCAACACGTGATTCGCGCAATATCTTTTCCGCCTATGCCGAGTTCGCACTGCCTTTCACTGAGACTTTTGAGATGCAGGCGGCGTTGCGCTTTGATGACTACCAAGAAGTAGGCTCAACGATTAACCCGAAAATCGGTATGCGTTGGCAGCCTAGCCCGGATTTGGTGATTCGTGGCTCGGCCGGCACCGGCTTTCGCGCGCCTTCATTGAATGATTTGAATCGCCCCACCGTGTTTGGCACCACCTCCAGCTTAATCACCGACCCGCAGTGCGCCGCCGCTGAACAAAGTATTGACTTGTGCACCGATCAGTTTCCCACCGAACGCCGTAGCAACCCGAATCTTGACCCAGAACGATCCACCCAGTTTTCTTTTGGCGCCGTGTATGAGCCGAGCCGACAGTTCAATATCGGTGCCGACTACTGGCTGCTGCGCAAGCGTGATGTGATCAGCACACTGGGCGAACAGGTCATTATTGAAAACCCCGCGCGCTACAACGGCACCATTATCGAGCGCGATGCGGACGGTTTTATCAGCAATATTATTCTGCAAAAAGCGAATCAGGGCCGCCTTAAAACCTCCGGCATTGATCTCAGCATGGGGCTGAGCAGCGAGGAAACCGACTACGGCACCTTCGGTGTGGATGTCACCGGCACCTTGGTGCTGGACTATGAGCGTCAGTTTGGTCCCTTAGAGCAATACCGCAGCAACTTGGGCCGCTTTTTAAATGACCAAGTCATCCAGCGCTGGCGCCACCGCGTTGCCCTCAACTGGGACAAAGGCGCACTGGGTTTAACTTTGGCGAACACCTATCTTTCTGGCTACACCGACCAAAACACCACCTACGATCCATTCACCGATTCACCGCTGCCCTCGCGCAAGGTTAAGGCCTATGCTCTATGGGATTTGACCGGTCGTTATGCGGTGAATGAGCAGCTCAACGTGCGCGCTGGCGTACTGAATTTGCTCGACGAACAGCCGCCGTTCTCGAACCAAGCGTATTTCTTTTTGGCCGGGTTCGACCCGACCTATACCGACCCGCGCGGCCGTTCGTATTATGTGGGCTTAGACTTTAAGTTCTTTTAAGGACGTTAAGTCTTTCTAATCTTGCGATCAACGAATAAACCCGATGTGTGTCAGCTTGTCATTCCCGCGAAGGCGGGAATCCAGCTTTCCTAGACTTGGCGGTGATGAAAGTAAGCGATTACCGCACCTGGATTCCCGCCTTCGCGGGAATGACGAATCGAAAGCTGTGGACATTGGAAGGTGTCGGAGGCTTGGCGCTAATTAGCTAAGTAGATGCGTACTTCGTGAACAGCTAGGCAATTTTAATGTTCCATATTTAAACAACCGCTCCATTTAGCACCCATTTGCATCCCGCAATGAGGTGCCTCCCGAAAGTAAATCTCATTTATGGTTTTCATGAAGACTTTGTCCTTTCGCCGTCTGTTGCTTGCTGTTTCGCTTAGCTTGTTTGCGCTACCGACTACCGCCCAGGGTGTGGTCGTGCTTGCCGGTGGTGGCCGCGAGGGTAATCAGGGCGATACGAATTCCTGGTCGTACCGGCTCTATCGTAAGCTCGTCGAGAACGGTGACCGTAACAACGATGGCGTGGTGAAAGTTGCGGTCTTAACGACGCTGCTTGAAGTCAACGATCCTGACTGGTACGCCTACGCGCAAGCCCCAACCAATGCCAATCCGCCGGGGCTAGGTCTGACGCATGCACAAGCGCATGCGCAAGCGCTGCTCGACGACGCCTGGTTACCAGAATATTTTCAGTGGTTAGGCAGCAGTGTTGGGCTGAATACTCAAGCGACGAACGTTGAAGCGACTTCGTTGCTGGATGCCAACGATGCGGCCCGAATGGCAGCGGTTGCGGATGCAGATGTCGTTTTTATCAGAGGCGGCGATCAAGGCGAGTATTTCGATAAGTGGAACAGTAGCCTTTTGGAGTCGCATATACGTAGCGTCGTGCAAACGCGGGGCGGTGCCATCGGTGGCACCAGTGCGGGTGCCATGAGTCAGGCGCAGCACTGCTTTTGTGGCAGCAGCGATCTGATCTCAAGCGATGTCATGCGGGACGCAAAAACGCCCTACCTAGATGACGTGAGCGCCCCTGGAACTTCCGCGATTCACTCGGATTTTCTTGGCTTTGTGCCCGATGCAGTAATCGACACACATTTTACTCAGCGCGGCAGACTTGGCCGCCTAATCGGCATCCTGGCGCGCGCCATTGAGGACTCCGGCGATCGCACCATTTTTGCCATTGGCATCGATCAAAAGACTGGCGTATTTATCCAAAACGGCGTTGCAGAAGTAATTGGCAACGGCGAAGTGGCGTTTATCAAGCAATCGCCCAGCAGCATCCTGCGTCGGGACGCCGGGCGGCCTTTGTTTTACACCGATCTGGTGCTTGATCGTCTCAATGACCAGTGGCAGTACGACCTAAACACTCGCACCGCCATCACAACCCAAACGCCAGCCGGAACGATTGCGGTCAATTATCCCGGTGAAGGTGCCGCGAATTCGGGTGCCTTAACGATCGCTGGCAGCGTTGAGGCCGATGCCAATTATTTCGAGAGTCTCGCCCGCTACGCGCCGAGTGATTACGCCCTGCTTGCCGGTAGCGCAGCCAGCGTCATCAAAGCTTCTGTGGGCTACACCAACGCTGGAAGTTCCACCAGCCGTGCCGCCAAACAAGAAAGTATTTTTCGCGCACTTTATGATGTTCCGGAGAAGATCGCTGTGCTGGCGTTTAGCGGTGGCACGCTGGCACGCACTGCCGATGCGCCTGATCGCATAAATTTCGGCGGCACAACAGCCGCGATCGTGATCGACGCTAAAACTTGCGGCTTTAAGGGGCTTGCTCCGGCGATCTCAAGCTACGCATCGGCGGGCGGAACGCTACGTGCGGCGGCGCTAACGAATTTGCGTATGCATGTACTGGCAGAATCCGCCGTACCCACACGCGGGGTTAGTTTTGACACGCGACAGCATTTGCTGATCGGTAGCCCACTAGAACTGCCGCTGTTTTTTAGTGGCTTTGAGGATTAAGCTGGTTTCAATTGCGCGGCCAACACGGCTAGCGCTTAGTATAGTGTCAACGCGAGCAGACTTACTGCGTTAGGCTAATTATGAAAACTTGCATTTGCTTAGCATTGACCCTGTACACCTCACTCAGCCATGCCGCCACCGGCTGCGAGGCGCTGCCCGGCACAGTCACGCCGGGCGTGCTGTGGCCCCAGGTTTGGCAAGCGCTTAACGATCAATCTAACTGCACGCAAAATTGCCATATCGGCACCAATGCAAGCGCTGATTTGGATTTGAGCTCGCCGATAATTTCGATCTATTATTTGGTCAGCCAAGACAGCAGCCAAAACAATGAAGTCAAGCGGGTGATCGCCGGCGATGCAAAGCGCAGCCTGTTTTTAAATAAAGTCAATTGCACCGATCCCGGTATCGGCAACCGCATGCCGCCTGGTGGCCATGTGCCTAGCGCGCTGCAAGCGCTGATTTATGACTGGATCGAACAAGGCGCATACGGGGAAAACCCTGAAGAACCGGCAACGCGGGATTTTTTCTTTAAAGACGGCGTGGAATCCATGCGGCGCTGAACTCGCTAGGCACCACATGAAGACCTGCTAATCTAAAAACCGCAGACTCAAAACTTTAGCGCAACACCAAACTCGCCAAACCCAAAAATGCCAAAAACCCGACGCAATCGGTCACGGTCGTTAACACCACGCCGCCCGCGAGCGCTGGGTCAATGGCGAAGCGTTTTAGGGTGAGCGGAATCATCACGCCGCAAAACGCCGCCATCACCAAATTAATCGCAATGGCGGCGGCGATGACGAGCGATAAGCGCAGATCACCAAACCACAACTGCGCGACACCCGCCACCACGGCGGCCCAAAGCACGCCATTGAGTAGGCTGATCATTACTTCGCGGAAAAGCAAAGGTTTGGCGTTGTCCCAGCTGACTTGCCCGAGCGCCAAGCCGCGCACAATCAACGTTAAGGTTTGCGTGCCAGCAATGCCGCCCATGCTGGCGACTACCGGCATCAGCACGGCGAGCGCAACCACTTTTTCCAGTGTTGCTTCAAAGTTGCCAATCACCCAAGAAGCTAAAAACGCGGTGATTAGGTTAATACCCAACCACAGCGCACGCCGTCGGGAAGCCGCCCAAATCGGCGCGAACATATCGTCTTCTTCATGCAAACCGGCCATCGACATCACCGAGTGCTCGGCTTCATCGCGCACCACATCCAACACGTCATCGACGGTGATACGCCCTACCAGCACGTTTTCATCATCGACCACGGGCGCGGAAACGTAGCGGTGATTTTCGAACTCGGCCGCGACTTCATTCATGCTGGTGCCCGCACGGATTGCCGGCTGCGAATCGTCGATAAGCTCTGCGACCGAGCGGTCCGGTTCTTGCGTAATGAGCTGAGTTACCGCCAAGCGCCCGGTGTATTGGCCGCGTCGGTTGACCACATAAAGATAATCCGTGTGTTCCGGCAGCTCCGCGCGCATACGCAAATAACGCAACACCACATCGACCGACACGTCCGCGCGTACCGTCACGACATCCGGGTTCATCAAGCGCCCGGCGGTGTCCTCAGGATAGCTGAGCACGCGTTCCAAGCGCTCGCGATTTTCCCGGTCCATACCTTTCAGCACTTCTTCGGTCAACGCGGCGGGTAAATCTTCTAACAACCCGGCTAAATCGTCTAAATCCAGCGAATCGGCGGCGGCCAACAGTTCTTCACGATCCATATCGCGAATCAGCGACAGCCTGACTTCGTCGGCGACGTGGACCAACACCTCGCCATCATCCTCAGGGTCGACCAAGCCCCACGCCACCAAGCGTTTCGTCAGTGGCAAGGATTCCAAAACATTGGCAATTTCGCCTGGGCTTAGCATGTTCAGCATGCGTTTGACCGCTGCCGACTTGCCGCTATCGAGCGCCTGGCTCAAAAGCCTTAAGTGACGCGTAGTTTTATCGTAAATTGCTGAATCGCTCATGGCGTCACGTTTGGGCGAAAAGAGTAAATGACTTGATTGGTTTGATTTGCCCGCCTGCGCAAGTTCCTGCAAAGGCTAACAGTAGGCGTTAGACTGCGCAGCCTTTTTAGCTGTGTGTGCGTCATGAAAATTGAAACAAATGCTGTTGTGGCTTTTCACTACACCTTAAGTGATTTAGATGGCAAAGAAATTGAAACTAGCCGAACCCGGGCGCAGCCGCAGCTCTACTTGCACGGGCACAAAGGCTTGATTCCTGGCTTAGAAACCGCGATGGAAGGGAAATCAGCGGGCGATCAGTTCGAGGTAATCGTGGCGATGGAGCTGGCTTATGGCCCGCGCGTCGAAGGCCGCGTGCAGCGCGTGCCGCTCAAACGTTTGGCCAAGGCCGGTAAGTTAACAGTCGGCCAATGGGTGCAGGTGCAGTCCGATCAAGGCACGCAAGTGGCGGTGGTGAAAAAAATCGGCATGACTGTCGCTGATCTTGATCTCAACCACCCGCTGGCTGGGAAAGCGCTGAAGTTTGCGATTGATATCAAAGATGTACGCGCTGCCACTGAAGACGAAATCAAACACGGCCACGCGCATGGCGATGGCGGCGTGACGCATTGATTTACGACCAAATATCGGACAATTTCGAGCGCGGTTATAGCTTCTGGGCCTAAACGCGCGCATTGCTGAGAGTAACTAAAGCGACTCTACTGCAACCACGCGATTGCGCCCCTGCGCCTTGGCGGCGTAGAGTGCGCGATCCGCGTCGCGCAGTGTGTCTTGAAAACTTAATACGCGCTCGTGTGTGGCTAGGCCAAAACTCGCGGTCATTTTAAGTTGCAGCTTGCCGTGCTCGATCCGCAAATTATTGACGGCTTCCCGCAAGCGCTCACACGCTTGCAGCGCTTGCGCTTTATCCAACTCGCACAAAACCAGCAAAAACTCCTCGCCGCCCCAACGCCCTGCCATATTCGGCGCAAGCACCGATTTTTGCATTAACTCGGCCAACGCTTTCAGGCAGCTATCACCTGCGTCGTGACCATAACGGTCATTGGTAGATTTAAAATGATCGACATCTAGAATCACCAACGCCATTGGGATATCCGGGCGGTTACTGATTTCACTCTCGATTTTTTCAATCAGCGCGCGCCTATTCGGCAATTTGGTCAGCGTATCGGTGCGCGATGCATGTTCTAGCGCCTGGGTCAGTGCTTTCATTTGCGTTTGAAAGCCATCACTGATGCGCGATATTTTATGCATACGGCGCGATAGTTTTTGATAGTCGCCGCTTAAACGCGCGTAATGGCCAATCAACGCATGCCCTTGGAATTCTGGAGTTGCCAAAATGGCCGTCAAGCGCGCTTGTTCGCTCAAATCATCGCCTGCTGCAGTCAAACTGACTTCGGTTGGTAACGCTAAGCCCGCGCTACAGGCCGGGCAACAGCCCAGGCTGACCACCACATCCGATTGTTTACCCAAATAGCCTTCCACATCGTCCCAAAAGCCGCCATCGTCGCGCACGCGTTTGCACTTGGAGCAAATCGGAATAAAGCCTGAAAGCGTATTGACCTCGGCGAGCGCTTGTTCAAGACGGGCATTACTTTCTTGCAATTTTTTATTGGTATCGCGTAGCTCGCCCTGATGGCCATCACTAATGCGGCTGATGCGCTCCATGCGTTTTTTCACGCGTTGGGCATCATCGATCAGCGTGCGGCACAGCGCTTGATAGTCCTGCAGAGTCACATTCGCGCGGTGATCCAGCGCGGCGAGGGCAAGCTCGGCCGGAGTGGCGTCTGTGGCGGACGCGGTCATGGGCTCACTACAGCCATGCTTCGTCAGAATTTATGCGGCTCTGCCCTTCGACAGGCTCAGGGCGAACGGATCTTTCAACGGAACATTCAAACATACCTTGGCCGCATCACTAAACCGGCACAGCCAGAATAAAAAACGGCAGAGTTACTTCTTCCTTGAACTCTTCAATCATCTCCAACGCGCGTTCGTTGTCTTGCGAGTAGCTCCAAGTCACCGTAATCGGGCGGGCTCGGCGATGCGCGGCTTCGAGTAAATCAAGAAAATCCATAATGCTTTTGATACTGCTGGTGTTGAGATAGCTCAATGCCAGCTCGACTTTGACCGCCTGATCGCCGCCCTGTAGAAAGCCTTCTGTCCATTTCAGCAAAGGCCGGAAAAACTCAAAAGCGTTCTCGGGGTAGGACTCGCCGTTGAGCGTCATCAAGCCTGCGTCGGCATCAAAATTGACTTCGGGAGTTGCCGGTGTTGCCGGAATTCGTAACGCTTCCATCAAATCACCACGCACAGGCTAAAAAAGGTTTTGCCATCAGCTGTGGGCGTTAGGCTATAAATCAGCGGTTTGGTGGCGCGTCGCGCCATTTCGATCAGGCCCAATCCGGCACCTTTACCCACAACAGGCAGACCGCGTTCGCGCCGCAATTGTTCTTTATACGCGGCTTTTAGCCCCGCCTTGTCCAAACCTGCAAGGCGCTGCAGTTGTGCGCGCAATTCGTCCAGGTCTGACGCGTCGACAATATTGCCAGAGTGAATGTGAAATTCCGCGCCTACTTGCGCAATCGCTACGATACTGGAATCAAGATCGGCGCTGACCGCGCCGCGCGCACGCTGGCGCTCGGCGTAATTGCGCACGTTTTGCGCGGCTTCAATGTAGACGGAAAAAACGTCCATCATCATGCTGGTGCCAAGTTCGGCGTTTTCTAAATATTTTTTGACCGAGGTACCCAATTCTTCCAATACGCCATGGCTGAACGAGCCGGCAAAACTGGCCAAAATTCCCGCTTCCTGCATTTGCTCTTTGAGTTGAAATAGCTTCATTAATTGCCCTTTAGTGTTGCAGCGTGTGCTTTACCGTTTTGCAGCGTCAAAGCGCAAATCCTAGCAAAGTAATATCGTCGCGCTGCGCTGTGTTGCCCTGATATGCAGCAAGCATAGCGCTTAAGCCCGCAGCTTGAGCTGAAAACGACGCACCTCGATGCGCCAATAAACACTGTTGCAGCGCCGTTTTGCCCAGACCGATGCCGCGCGGCCCGCCGTTTTGATCCAATAGGCCATCGGTGGTCACAAACAGCCGGGTGTCAGGTGCGAACTGGAAGGTGTGCTGAGTAAATTGCGCAGTCAGCGGCGTTTTTTGATAACCCACACCGAGCCGATCGCCTTTGCTAACGCTGATGCTTTCTGCATCCGGCGCTAGCGCCCAAAGCTCTAATTTTGCGCCCGCGAAAATGACGGATTTACGCCCAGGCAGTAGCGCAACCAGCGCCAAATCCAGGCCGTTGTCGGTGCCGCTGCCCGCCTCGGTTTGTAGCAAGGCGCGCAATCCGGTGTGCAGCGCCGACAGCACTGCTGCAGGTTGGTCTGCGCCATGTGCCTCAACCGCGCGATCCAGCGTTGCCTTGGCCGCCATTGTCATAAATGCACCCGGCACGCCGTGGCCGGTGCAATCGCCCACCGCGAGCAAAAAACCGTCCTCGCCCAGCGGGTAAAGCGCATAAAAATCGCCGCCTACCAAGTCGCGTGGCCGCCAGATCAGCATATGTGGCCCCAAGCAGCGCTGCATTTCTTCAGCTTTGGGTAGCAAGGTATTTTGAATCAGCTTGGCATACTCGATGCTGTCCATAATTTTACGGCTGCTTTGCGCCAGCTCGGCATTGGCGTGCTGCAGATCAGCGGTGCGATCACTGACTTTTTGCTCCAAGTTCAGCATGTAATCGCCCACGGTTCTCGTCATGTGGTTGAACGATTGCGTGAGTTGCCCGATTTCGTCGGGCCGATCAACACTTAAGGGCACCAAATTTTGCCCCGTGGCGATGGTTTGCTTGGCGATCACTTGCGTGTGCGCGCTTAAGCGCCCCAAACGTTTGAGCACCAAGCGGTTGAGCAGCCAGGAGACCAGCAAAACCGTGGCGAGCAAGGCCGCCGCCAGTACGATTAAAATTGGTCGGAAGGTATTTAAACTGGTCAGTTGCGAGGGGTTGACTAACACAATGGCGGCCCATTTCAACTCTGGCATATAGCTAATTGCGCCCAAACGCCGCACGCCGTTTGATTGCAGAGTCATGCGGCCATTGTCGGCATGGTCCGGCGACAGCAGCAGCGCGGCCAATTGCTCACGTTGGACTCCGGCATCAATCAAATCAAATATTTTTTTGCGCTTAGCTTCATCGCGTATTTGCGCATTTACTTCCATTAGCGCTACGTCTGAATGCCCCTGCACAAAGCCATTTTCGTCCACCAGGATGACTTCTACGCCCGGGTCGTTCGAGCGCACGATATCGCGCAAAAAGCCCTGCAGCTCAATGCCGGTGCCGGCCACGCCCAGCTTTTCGTTGTTTGCGCCACGCACAATCGCATTCACCCAAACTTTGGTAACGCCTAGCTGCGCGCTGTTATCGACGTGTAAATCAAAGCTTTCCACGAATTTCATGGTGGCAAAATACCAAGCTAGACTGGGTTCGTTCGGATCTAGTTGGAATTGCAGCTCGCGCCCGGCGAACTCATTCGCGGCGTTGTTAAAGTAGTAGTTTTTACTGCGGTCAATCGCAAAAAAAAAGCTTTTATCGGCAAATAGGCGGCGATAGCTTTCCAGCTCGCTCAGTGCCTGCGCCTTCAGGCCCGCATTCGTCTCGTCATTCGCCCACGCCAGCAGCAACGGCGAATCCACCAACTTTTGCGTCAACACCAATTCCCGCTGCACCTTCGCCAAAATGCGCGCACGGGTTTGATTCGCGTATTGCTCGGCATAATTCGCACCAAGCTTATTGATAATTTGGCTGGAGACGCGGAAAAAGCCAACAGCCGCAAGGCTACCCACGCCCAGAAAAATCGCAATCACCAGCAGTAAAAAGCGCCCACGTAAGCCGGACAGCGGCCCCGTTTGCGGTGTGGCGTTTAACTCAGTCATAATTTTAGCTTTAGAATGAATTGCGGTGCGCTGGTACTGACGCTATCGCTGTGGTGGTAGTAAAGCTCAAGCCCAATATCCAATGTTTTGCTGGCGCTAAACATCAGGCGCGGCTGGGCAATGATATCGGTGCCAGCAAAATCGGTGCCGCTAATGTCAATAAAACCCTCGGTAAACCAGCCGCTAGCCAGCGGTGCCACCCAAACGCCGCTCAATTGCCCAGTAGCCGCATTAAAATTGTCATTACGCGCAAATAAATTGGCCTGCAAAACGACAAAACCCGGCACGTTAAAGTCCGCACCCAATCCCAACAGCCCGGCTTTAAAACCACTGTCTGACAGATTGATTTGACTGGCGATAAAGACTTGCCTCAGCGCGCCCGCCCCGGCGGTGTTCAACGCTAGGCGCGGTTGCCACTCAAAATAGGCTTGCTGCGAGCGCGATCTACGCACGCCGCCAAAGTCAACTAAGTGCCCGACGTTGATGTCGATAAACATAAAACTATCGCCCCAATCGCGCACATCCAGACGCTCGGCTGAAAACGTCGTCAGCGCGCCAGAGCGGGAATTGACGCCGCTAATACGATCATCAAAGCCGGAACCTACAAGCACTTGCACATTGCTGGCGCTAAATTCGCCCGCAAAACTTTGTCCAAGCGTAATCAGTAAGCAAATAACGGCATAAATGCGCATGCTGTTCTCGATTCGGAGTGTTTCTAAGTCTAGGCTGCTGCGCGGTGTCAGAAAAGTAAAGGATCGCGATTGCGTTAGCGGTTTAGTGACTAACGCCCGCGCGCAAACAAACGATCCAAATCGCCCTGGCCTAATTGCACCCAGGTCGGGCGACCGTGATTGCACTGCCCAGAGCGCTCGGTGCTTTCCATATCGCGCAAAAGCGCGTTCATTTCTGGAATCGACAAACGTCGGTTCGCGCGCACGCTGGCATGGCAGGCGATGTTGCCCAGCACTTCATCACTGACTGCCTGCAGGCGCGCGGCACTTTGATGCTGCACCAAATCCGCGACTAGGTCGCGCGTTAAGGTGTCCAGATCCAAATCTTGCAGCAAGCTCGGCACCCGGCTTAAGCGCACGCTTTCCGGGCCCGCGCGCAGCAGTGTGAAAGATAAGGAATCTAATAAATCGCTGTGATCTTCAACCGCTTGTGCTTCACGCTGGCTGACCGAAAAACTCATCGGCACCAGCAGGTTTTGCGCGCTTAAACTATGCGTGCTTAAGCCCGCCTTCATGCGCTCCAGCGTGATGCGTTCGTGCGCGGCGTGCATATCCACAATAACTAAGCCGGCCTTGTTCTGCGCCAAAATGAATACACCGTGCAGTTGCGCCAAGGCATAACCCAGCGGCGCGTCGAGTTGATTTTCGAGGTTTGTTGCCGCGTTGTTCGCAGGTGCCATCGCGCTACTGACCTCGTAACGCGACATCGGCGTGCTATCGCGCAGGCCGCCGTCGTGCAAAAAAGGCGGCGGGTCGGCTTGTGTTGGTGGCCCATACAGTGTCGCCAGCGCTGCCAAAGAGGTGGTGCTCGCGCCGCTCGATTGAAACCGATTCCAAGTAAACGCCGGTGCTGCGCCCTGCGGCGAAATAGCATTGGGCAAGCTAAATTGCGCTTGCTCAGGGTCCACCAGCGCAGACGGCAGCCCAGCGGGTACCGCCGCCGTCAAACCAGCGCGAGTGTCTTTGAGCGCCTCGTGCAGCGTGCGAAAGACAAAATCATGCACCAACCTGCCGTCGCGAAAACGCACTTCGGACTTTGCCGGATGCACATTGACATCGACGCGCGCCGGATCGAGTGTCAAAAACAGCACGTAGGCCGGGTGGCGGCCATGAAAAAGCACGTCCGAGTAGGCTTGGCGCACCGCATGCGTTACCACGCGATCGCGCACTGGGCGGCCATTGACGTAAAAATATTGCTGATCTGCTTGCGCCCTGGCCGCCGTCGGCAAGCCCAAACGGCCACGCAGCCAAAGGCCCGCCAGCGATTCATCCACGACGATCGAGGCCGCCTCGAAATTCGGCCCAAACACGCTGCGCAGTCGGTCATCCGGGCGTGTGCTTGCGTCCGGCGCACCGTCTTTGCGCAAGCGCTCCTTTTGTGGTGTGTAAACGCGCTCGCTTTTACCGTTGTGGCTCAAGCGAAATTCAACCTGCGGATAAGCTAAGGCAATGGTGTGCAGCGCATCTTCGATGTGGCCGTACTCGGTGCGCTCCGCCTTTAAGAACTTACGGCGCGCCGGAATATTGTAAAACAGCTCGCGCACGTCGATACGCGTACCAAAAGGCATCGCCAGTGGCTCGGGCGCGCCTAACTTGGACGCATCCGCATTCACGACAAAGCCGTGCTCGGCCCCAGCGGTGCGCGAAGCCAAGGAAAAGCGCGACACGGAGGCCACGCTCGGCAGCGCTTCACCGCGAAAACCAAAGCTAAGCACCTGCTCCAAATCCTCCAAGCTGTTGATTTTACTGGTCGCGTGCCGCGTCAGCGCCAATTGCAATTCATCCGCCGCAATACCTGCGCCGTTATCGCTAATGCGAATTCGCCGCGCGCCACCGCCTTCGATCTCGATCTCAACCCGGCTCGCACCGGCGTCCAAACTATTTTCTACTAACTCTTTGACGACAGATGCCGGGCGTTCAACGACTTCGCCTGCGGCAATTTGGTTGATTAACACATCCGGCAGACGTTTGATTGACACGAATCAGGCTCTAGTTTGTTGCCGCGTGGTACCGCGCAAAAACCGCGTCTAACTCCGCCACCCAGCCCGCAATCGCGGGTGCGGGCGCAAAACTAGCATCGAGCGAATTGCGCGCCAGGCTGTAGGCGTGCGTTGCATCCAGCTCCAGCGCAGCAAACGTCTCGACAAAATTTTGCAGCAGATAGCCGCCAAAATAAGCCGGGTCGTCCGAGTTAATCGTCGCTTTTAAGCCAGCATCCAAAAGCTGCTTCAAGTTGTGTTGCGCCAGGCTTGGGAAAACGCACAGCTTGACATTGGAAAGCGGGCAAACGGTTAATGCCATGCCTAAATCACGCACCCGCTGCGTCAGCGCAGTCGATTCCAAAATCCGCACGCCGTGATCGATGCGCTCAACTTTTAAGACATCCAAAGCGCTTTCAATATAGCTGGGCGGGCCTTCCTCACCCGCGTGCGCCACGATGTGTAGGCCAAGCTCGCGGCATTGCGCAAACAGCCTCGCAAATTTTTCCGGCGGATGGCCACTTTCGCTGGAATCTAACCCAACACCAATAAACTGTTCGCGATACGGCAAGGCCGCCGCTAAGGTCGCGATCCCTTCTTCTTCACTCAAATGCCGCAAGAAACATAAAATTAGACCCGCACTGATGCCCGTCTCGGCACCCACTTCTTTAATTGCGCGCGTCAAACCAGCAAACACCACGCCGATATCGACGCCGCGCGCGGTGTGCGTTTGCGGATCAAAAAATAGTTCCGTGCGCCGCACATTTTCCGCCGCAGATTTGCGCAAATACGCCGCCGTCATGTCAAAAAAATCTTGTTCGGTCAGCAGCACGCTGGCACCGGCATAATAAATATCCAAAAACGTCTGCAAATCAGTAAATGCATACGCCGCGCGCAAGGCTTCAATACTTGGATACGGCAAACTCAAGCCATTGCGTTTGGCCAGTGCGAAGATTAGCTCGGGCTCCAGCGAGCCTTCGATATGGATATGCAGCTCCGCTTTCGGCATTTCGGCAAGCAGCGTTGCCAGCTTTGGTGCAAGTATCGACATAATTTGGGCTCGTTAAAAAAATAAACGCTGACGGTACTATTTTTTGTGCGCCATGGGCATGGGGAATTCGGCCATGCCCTGACAACGCTGGGTTATTTCCTTACCACCAGCACCAAACCCGCAAATACCAGGGTGCAGCCGACTAAGGTGCTGGGCAAAATCGCTTCCTGCAGGAATAAAAATGCCCACAGCACAGCAAAGCAGGGCACCAAAAAAGTCACGGTCATCGCGCGTGTTACGCCGACGCGGCGCATGAGCGGGAAATAGAGCACATACGGCAGGCCAGTACATAAAATGCCTGAGCACAATAGGCAAAACAGGATTTTTGGGCTGAGTATTTCCGGGCTGGGCAAATTGAATGCCAACAAAGGCATCAACCACAGCGCTGCGGCCAATTGGCTGCCTGCGCCCAAAGCCAGTGATTCGATATGCGCGGCCTTGGTGCGCATATAAACACCGGCCAAGGCATACAAAACGGCCGCGAATATCGTGCCTGCCACCGCCAGCACGACCACAGTCGACAAGCTGACGCTGCCGGCACCGGCGGTTAGCGCCACGCCGATTAAGCCAAGCAGCAAGCCGATCGCTTTTGACCAATTCAATTTGTCACCGAGGATAACCGCGCCCAACACCGCGCTCCACATCGGTGCAGTGGCGTTGCCAAGCGCGGAATAGGCGGCTGGAATGTAAAGCGCGGCCAGCGCGAACAGCGCAAACGGGATGGCTGAGTTAATCAAGCCCAGGACTAGATAGTGTTTGTAGTCGCGCGCCAAATTCCAGGATTGACCTTGCCAGTACAACATCGCCGCCACCAGCGCGCCGCCGATCAGTACGCGCAAATCGGCGGCCCAAACCCAGCCCGTCACCGGCGCGATGATGCGCATAAACATAAATGACGCGCCCCACATGGCGGCGGTCATCAGCAAAATACCGATGTCGTAAGGCCGCATTGCTTGCTGATTCATCGCGCTCTATCCAACTTAACTAGCCGCCGAGTTTGCCTCGAATGGCGCTTGCTAGGGCAGCCGCCGACTCGTCACTGAGTGCCTTATCGTTCACGTCGCTTAAACTGAAAAAATCCTCAACGCGTTCGCCAAAGGTAGCGATGCGCGCGCTGTGCACGCGCACACTGTGCTCGAAAAAGCTCAGCGATACTTGTGCAAGCAGGCCAAAACTATCTGGGCAAGTCAGCGACAGCACGCTCATGCTGGCATCTTCATTGGCGCTGATGTCAATTTGCGCCGGAAACTGAAAATGCCGCTGTTGCCGGGTGGCAACGCGCTTAGCCACGCGCGGCTTAAGCACCGGCGCGCTTAGGGCAAGCTTCAATTCCATCTGCACTTCGCGCGCCCGTTCGCGTGGGCTTACGCCGGTATCGCTGCGCAAATCGTGCAGTTGAAAGGTGTCATGCGTATAGCCCAAAGGCGACAAACCAATACGCGCGCCGATCACGCTGACGCCCAAGCGATCTAGCACCGCCGCAATCGTGGCAAAAATACCGGTGCGATCGGCGACGCGCACAAACAGCTCATGCGCTGCAGCACCAGGAATTGGGCGCAGCAAAATCACCATCGGCTCGGCTAAACCCGGCTCGGGAAATCGGCGTGCGGCTAACACGGCCTGCGTTTGAAAGCGCAGTTCATCGGCGCTGTGGCGCAAAAATGCAAATTCTGGGAAGTCCTGCCAAAGCAATTGCACTTGCGTGCGCCCCGCGCCCTCGCCCTGTAATAGCTCCAGGGCTTCGGATTTCCTTGTTTGCATGCGTTCACTGGCATTGACCGGCAATTCCAGGCCACGCCGCAGGGCAAATCTTGCGGCGCTGTACAAATCTTCCAACAGCCGCGCCTTCCAGCCATTCCAAAGCTTAGGATTGGTGCCACGAATGTCGGCCACCGTCAGCAAATACAAATGATCCAAACGCTCGCGGTCGGCCACTAACAGGGCAAATTTTTCCACCACCGCCGGGTCTTGAATATCGCGCTTTTGCGCCGTGCTCGACATGGTTAAATGTTCCGTCACCAGCCAAGCGACCAGATCAGTTTCATTCAGCGCTAAACCACAGCGCGCACCAAAGGCGTGAACTTCATCGGCCCCTAAGGTACTGTGATCGCCGCCACGGCCTTTGGCGATGTCGTGAAATAACGCTGCCAAAAACAGCAATCTGGGCTTGCGCACCCTCGCCCAAACGCCAAACGCGAAAGGCAGCTCAGCTTGCGAGGCCGCTGTGCGCATCGACTCCAACTTTGCCAACACAAATAAAGTGTGTTGATCCACCGTGTAGGCATGGAACAAGTCGTATTGCATGCGGCCAGTGACGCGCTCAAAGGCGGGCAGTATTCGCCCCAGCAAACCATTCGTCGCCGCAATCGCAAGCGCATCCGCCACGCGTTCCGGCGCGTCTAGCAGCACCAAAAACGCGTTGAGCGCGACATCGCCCTCATCCAGCGTCGGGGCACTCAATAGCTCGCCTACCGCTTTCAAATAGTTCGCGCCGACGCCGCTTGCGTTTGGCATCTGCTGCCAAGCGCCAAGCACATGAAATGCCTGCTCTAGACTCACATTGTCGGATTCGTGCGCCAAATCCAATTGCCCACCACGCGCTACCAAACCGCCCTCAAGCTTCACCAAATCGTTATTTTGGAATCGCTGCGCGAACCGCGCTAACAGCATAATGTTGAGCCGAATCACGCTGCCCACCGCGCGAAAATAGCGCTGCATCAGCTGCTCAACTGCGCGATTACTGAAATCGATATCGACAAAGCCAAAATGTGCGGCCAGCGCTATCTGATGATCAAACAGCAAGCGTTCCTCTTTGCGCTTCGCCACGCCATGTAGGGCTTGGCGCATCGTGCTGAGCAAGGCCTCGGCCTGTTCCAAGGCGTGGCGTTCGGACGCACTAATAAATTTGTGCGTTTGCAAAAATGCCCAGCCAGCATTGGCGCGTTCGCTTGCCGCATTTGCGTCGGCAAACTGCCGCTGCGCCACCCAGCGGATCGTGTGTAAATCACGCAAACCGCCCGGGCCTTCTTTCAAATTCGGCTCGTTGTTGTAGGCGGTGTCGCTAAACCGCTGATGCCGAGCGGCTTGTTCGGCTAATTTCGCAGCATAAAAATCTTTCGGCGCCCACAGTGTTTCCGAGTCAAGTGTTTCTGGGTCGAGTTTTGCCAGCAGCGCATCAGCCAACGCGCCCGTGCCACAGAGCAAACGTAAATCCAGCAAGCTGGTCATAAAACTCAAATCTTCACCCGCGAACGCAACCGCCGCAGTAACACTGCGCACGCTAATCGCCAGATCGAGCTTAAGCTGCCATGCCAACGCTTCAAAGGCGGAAATTTGGCGCGCTAGCTCAGGCTTGATGTGCTCGGGTGTCAGAATCAGCAAATCCACGTCCGAGTGCAAAAACAGCTCGGCCCGGCCAAAACCGCCTACCGCGACCAGCGCAACGGCATCAGTAGGCGCAAAACATTCGCGCCAAGTCGAGATCAATAGCCGCTCAACGCTCAGCGCTCTGGCAATCAGTTCATTGCGAACAGTGGGGAATTGATGGGCTAAATCGGTGTTGGGTATTTCCGCGTGCATAAGTTTGGGCTCAGGGCTAATTTTTGCGCAGCATTACGGTATCGTATTTGCTCCGACCTATTTTGGAGTTTGCCATGCGCTTTAACATTGCCTATCTAGGCGTTTTTGTAGTAGCACTTTGTGTTTCCACGGCAAGTTTTGCCGCAACCGCGGCAAATTCTGGCCCGCGTCAACGGGTTGTGATTAGCGATGATTACACCTCGTGGTTGCTCAAAGGCGAAGGCACCGAGCGCTATGGCGACGGCGAGGCACTACCGCGCTTATTGGCCGAAGGCTGGAGCATCGCCAGCGTCACCGCCGGTTGCGATGCCAAAGGCCGCACGATTTATGTGTTGCGCGCGCCGGTTGATGCGATGAAAAAATAACGGCTTCCTTCACCGCTGACATTTGCCACAATAAAGGCTCTGACGCGGCCCCAACTTGGCGGCTTTTATCGGCTGACCACAGACTTTACAGGGCTGCCCCTCACGGCCGTAAACAAATAGCTCTTGCTCAAAATAGCCCGGCGCGCCATCGGGGCTAATGAAATCCCGCAGTGTGGTACCGCCGCGCGTAATTGCATGGCGCAAAATTTTTTGGATTGCCTGGACGAGGCGCGCGCACTCGCTGCGGCTAAGTGAACCCGCCGCGCGTTGTGGCTTTACCCGCGCCTGGAACAAGCTTTCCGCGACGTAGATATTGCCGACACCGACAACGGTTGCTTGATCCATCAAAAAGCTCTTGACCACTTGGCTGCGCTCGCGGCTGCGCGCATATAAATAGTCGGCGGTGAACTCCGGCAAATTTGGGCTTGCGTGTTCGCTAAGCGGTTCTGGCCCCAGTGCTGCCAACAGCGGATGCACTGAGTCTGGCGCTTGAAACATCAGGCAGCCGAAACGCCTGGGGTCATAAAAGCGCAAGTTTTTGCCGCTGTCCAATTGCCAGTCCACGTGGTCGTGTTCCCGGGGTGCTACGTCTGCAGCCAATACCCGCAAGCTGCCCGACATGCCCAAATGCCAGAGCGCGCTGCCCGCGTCTGTGTGCATCAGCAAGTACTTAGCCCGGCGCGTAACGGCGGTAATAACATGCCCGTTAAGTGTTTGAATTTCAACAGGAATGGGCCAACGCAAATTAGGCCTGCGCAATAGAATTTTGTTGATGCGCGCGCCGATCAAATGCGGCGCAAGGCCATTTCGGGTGGTTTCTACTTCTGGAAGTTCGGGCATTTGCAGACTTTGGAATTTGGCATTACTGAGCTGGACAGGATATCCCGCGCCGAGCCACCGCAGGCGGTGAGCGATGCGCGCAAAAAGATCATCGAGACGTTGAAAGAAGAACTCCTTCTGGTAGCTGAGTTCTGACGTGCAACATGTTGGGCTTGTGAAAGCTACTCGCGTAGTTCGTTCGGCAAGTCGCGCTTCGCATGAATGACGCGAACGACTTCGATATGGTCAATGTGGTCGAAATAGAAAATAAGAAAGGGGAATGTCGCAAGCACAACCATTTGCAGTCCAGGCACTAAGGCAACATAACGCTTACTTCCTATGCCGGGCGTTTCCCTAATTTTTATAAAAGCAGTTTCAACCACGTCAGAGAAACGGTCGCCGAGTCCCGCTTGTTCACCTTCGTAATAGCTTGCTGATTCTTCAAGCTCAAGGAGTGCTTGCGGTCTTACTGCAAGCTTTTTCATGCGTGTGCGTGGCGCGCCTTAACCCGAGCTTTCAGTTCCGTGAAATAGTTGGCATCGACAACAACTGCGGGGCCGGAGTTAATGCCTTCTAAAATCATGTCACGAAGCTTTGCTTCCGCCTTCGCGATCTGGTCTTTGCGAATCAGTTCGCGTACGTATTCGCTCGTCGACCCGTAGCCACCCGTTTTGAGCTGGGTGTCGATGAAGCCCTTCATAGCTTCAGGAAGTGAGATGTTCATGGTTGCGGTAGTCATATAGCAATTCTAACACGATGGCAAAGTTTGGCAAACCGGGGCTTACGACGATGACCATCCTGACACGGTGTGCTGAAGCACATTTGATTGTTCGTCATCCGTCGCGAAAAGCAGACCGCGCATGACGCGCCAATGTAGGAGATAGCGCGTAAAAATTCCCAATGTTTGCGGGATTTACCCACAATTCCTGCACATTTCGACGCCAATATCGTGTTCGCAAAGGCGAAAGCTGGCGCGGAACGCCGTTGAATTTAAGCCCATGAAGTCTTGCCTGGGCAAGATGTCCCAATCAAAAGAAGTCTTGCCTTGGCACGACTTCCCCAATCAAAAAGAGTCCCGTCATGCTCAAACTACTGCACCAATTAGCAAAAGCCACCTGCTTAACGCTGTTTATGGGCCT
>JANNYA010000165.1:0-4937 GCA_031409855.1 Rhodanobacteraceae bacterium
ACCTCGGGCTGCACCGGTGCGGGCTGCACCGGTGCGGGCTGCATCGGCGCGGGCGCAACCGGCATAGCGGGCACGTTTGGCGCAGCTACAACGCCTGGATCACGCGGTCGATCAAACTGGGCGGCACCGGTTAGTGGGGTGTCCAAATTTGGCACGCTTAAGCGAGTGGCACCGGCAGTGGCTAACTGAGCGCTCGCTGGTTCATTTCCGCGCAGGTCAGTCGCAACTACCACAGTAGGCACCGCTCCCGGCGTTTCCGTTAAACTTAAATCAGCTTGCGCTGTACTTTGCCTTGGCGCTAACTTGTCTGCAGAGGCATCAACGACAAGTGGTTTTGCGTTGGGACTAGCGGCAGTTACCGTTGCTTCGGCGATTTCCGGACTCGCGCGAAACCACCAAGCACCCAGCCCTAGTACAACAAATAGGCTCGCTAGAGCCCAAATTCGTAGCCTCGAACGCGCATTCGACGCCGCTCGCGTGCTTGCAAGGCTGGGCGTTTGACCTTTCTGGCGCTGAGCATCGGCGCGCTTTAATGCATCAAAAATGATCGACATAGACGCTTAATTGGTAAGTGATGATAAAAAGCGACTGACTACCACTAAGGGATAAAGTTTTGCAGGCATCAAAATTCCGGATCCCAGTCGACGATCATTTTACCGGCGGCCAAGTCTACATTGATGACAAACTGCCCTGGAATATAAGGCACCAGCCGCTGCCGATCCCCGCTTACCACCATGACATCATTGCTGCCGGTCGGCATCATCGCTTCGATGACGCCGAAAGCAATGCCTTGAAGATTTTCAACATTCAGACCAAGCAAGTCACGCCAGTAATAGTCATCACTACCAAGCTTTGGCAAACACGAACGCGGCACTGAGATAAGCGAGCCGAGCCAAAGAGCGGCTTGATCCCGATCTTCAATTTCAGGGAAGCGCGCTGCAAGCGAGGTTCCTGCGCCGCGAATTTTGAGCGGGACACCGACTAAAACTGGAATTTCCAAGGCGTTTTTAATAGAGTCACTAACTCCTGGGCGAGTCAGCGTCCAGGGCCGGTACTTAAAAATACCTTCAGCTGGCTCGCAAAAACTTTTAATTTTTAGCGCGCCTTGAACGCCATGGAGGCCGCTCACGAGGCCGACCACGACGTCGGTCATATGCGAATTAAGCGGCGATAGCGACTGGCAGAGCGACTGCATTGCGGGCGCGCTTAATCAACGAGCGCACTTTTTCGGTAGGCTGTGCGCCGTTATCGACCCAGTGTGCAACTCGCCCTAAGTCCAACTGCAGCGGCACTTCTTTGCCCATTGCAACCGGGTTGAAATAACCTACTCGCTCGATGTTTCGGCCATCACGTGAACTGCGTTCGTCCGTTACGACGACATGATAGAACGGGCGAGCTTTCGTCCCTTGACGGGAAAGGCGAATTTTGACCATAGGAATTCCTTTTCTACGCAATGCGTACTTAAATAAGATAATTTGATTTTAATCGCTACCTGCTAAGTGCTGCATGGCGAACGCGAAGCTTAAAAGTATAGCCGGTTTTTCAGCATGTTCCACAAGCTGCGCGAAAGTGATCTTCGGCGTTCCTTCAGCTTTGCGATACACAGCCGTGTTTTTTCAGCGATACTTCACAAGTTAATTTGCACACCTGCACAAGAACCGTCAGCAAATGTCTCGATCACCCATTAGCTTGAGCCGACATCTTTTCTATTCGCATTTGCTTTGCGCACTTGTCGTAGCGACCGCTGTTGCTAGTTACTTATACTATTCGATCAGCGCCGACATCGTACAAACCAATCAGGCGCGCCTGCGGTCAGCCTTTAACGCACTCACTGCGCAATTCAACACTTTAGACCCTGCGCAGTTGGTGTCGGTAGCGCCTGAGCTGCTTGTCACGCTAGATTTAGCTTTGAATCGAGCGATTGAAACGCAGCAGTTGTCGTCTGCAACGATATTCGTAGGTGAAAAACGCTTGGCGGGCACACCATTACTAGATGCGGGGCGTCACGGTGATCTGGTACTTGAAGGGGAGCTAAGCGCTGCAGATGCGCTTGGCAAAAATAGCGCTAGCTCAGGCAGCACTAAATACAGCTTGGTTTTACGCGCCGATGGCACCGGGCAACAGCAGCGATTAAAGGAAATTAGAAACTATGCGCTGCTGGGTTTCATTGGTGCAGTCGTTATGTCGCTGCTGTTCGCTCGTGTGTTGACGGTGCGCGTCAACCGCGCCCTCGATGCCCTAGTTGGACGCCTGCAGCAAGTTGCGGCAGGGAATTTTGATGCGCGCATTCAAACAATCGCCGAAGACCCAACCGGCCGCCTCGCCTCGGCCTTTAATGATATGAGCGAACGACTGCAGCGCACATTACGCGAGCGGGAGGCCACGCTCACGCAGCTGCGCGAAGCACGCACGCAGTTAGAAGGCTCCATTCGAGATCGCACCAAAGAACTTGTCGATCTAAACGTTTTACTACGCGATGAACACGAGCAGCGCGCGCAAATGGAGGCCAACCTCGCTGAAGCTGCGGCGACAGATCCATTAACGAAGCTACTAAATCGACGCGCGTTGCTCGGTTTGATGCAGCATATTGGCAACACCATGAGCAAAAGCGGCAAGAAATGCTGCATTGCGACGCTGGATATAGATCATTTCAAGCAAGTCAACGATCGCTTTGGGCACGATGTGGGCGATCAGGTGCTCAGCGCAGTCAGTGCAGTGATACGCAAACACCTGCGCGCCGACGAGGCTGCAGCCCGCTGGGGTGGGGAAGAGTTTTTGCTTGCGTGGCCAGACCAAAGTTTGACAGTCGCAGAACAGCGCGCGGACCGCTTACGCGAATTGATCGGTGACTGCAATTTTGCAAACGGCGGCTTACGCATAACCGCTAGCTTTGGAATCGCGGAATGGGTGCCATCTGAACCCTTAGACGCGGCGTTAAAACGCAGCGACAAAGCGCTGTATTGCGCTAAAGCGGAAGGCAGAAATCGCGTCCGCGTTCACGCTGAAAACTAACATGAAATGTGCACAAGCGTAACGTGACACGATTTTTTATAATTTTCAGCGCAAACTCGAAAAATGCCGTGATATGTTGCAACTAGCGCTACTTAGCGGTGGCGCGCAGTTCGGCCCCGATGCGAACGATGCTCGACTTAGATTTCTGATCAACTTAGATTTCTGATCAACTTAGATTTCAAAGCAGCCCAATTTTAAAACAGCTCAAGGTGCGTTATGTCAGCCACTCAATCCCCAAGCAAAAAACTTCTGTTACCCATCATTGTTGGCGTCGTTTTTTTGGCCGCAGCAGCTTATATTGTGGTGGGCTTAGTTAGCAAAGAAGATGTTGTTGCGCAAAATGATGCCGCTGCGGGCGTGCAAGCCGTCGCACGGGCGGGGGCTTCTGAGGCACTAGCCACCCCAGAAGATTTGCAACGTATTCTGGCGGAAGCTAAAGACGCCAACGAAAAAGCACAATTGGTATCGCCAGAAGGCGCCAATGCGGTAGAACTCTATTTGAAGGCGCTCGATATTGACCCAGAAAATCGAATCGCAAAAGATGCCTTGAATGAAATAATGCCCTACGCTATTGATCGCGCGGATCAATATATTAGTGAAGGCAATATCCCCCAAGCAGAGCGTGCGTTGATTTTATTGCGCAAAGCAGACCCAAGTTCTTCAGTGATTTTAACAACCCTTGCGGGAAAAATTGAAAACCTCAAGCGGATCCAATCCAGCCGCGATGCAGAACAACAGGCGTTAGTGTTGGCGCAACAGCAACAAGCGCAACAGCGCGCACAAGAGCAGGCTGGAACCGCGACTGAAACACCAGCGCCGCCTGTTACCGAAGCGCCGGTTGCACCGGTGACTAGGCCGAGCGAGCCGGTGGCCAGCGTGCCAAAACCAGCCGTTGCGACTCCGCCACCGCCGGTTGCAGCCCCAACCTCAGATGATCGCAACTTCCAGCTGACGCGCAAGGTTGAAGCCACCTACCCGCAGCGCGCGCTGCGTCAACGCATTGAAGGCTGGGTCGAGCTTACCTTTACCGTTACAAGCAATGGCGACGTAAGCGATGTCAAAGTAGTGGATTCCCAACCACGCCGGGAATTTGACCGCGAGGCAACACGCGCTTTGAGTCAATGGAAATTTAAGCCACGAATTACCAATGGTAAGCCTGTCGCGGCATCGGCGCGGCAGCGCTTGGAGTTTAAGCTCGGCACTTAAGAATTTTATCAATGAATTCTGCTAGCGTGAATGCACAAAAGCCTTCTGTACGAATTGCGCGCGAACTGTCGGAACGTGAAATTACTCTCGGTAGCGCCCTGAATCTCGGTGTAGATACACCAAATTTCTTGCAGCGATACTGGCAAAAGCGGCCCAAGTTAATGCGCCAAGCTTTGCGCAACTTTGCGTGCCCAATGAGCGCGAATGACTTAGCAGGGCTTGCATGTGTTAAAGGTGCGCTCGCCCGCATTGTGCAAGGAACGGGCAAACAATTTAGCGTTGCCTCTGGGCCTTTTTCGGACGCAAGTTTTGCCAGTTTGGGCGCAAGCAACTGGACGCTCTTGGTGCAAGAAGTTGACCAGTGGGATCACAATGTGCGCGAGATCCTCAAGCATTTCGACTTTCTACCGCGTTGGCGCATCGAAGATGTGATGGTGAGCTACGCGGTACGCGGCGGTTCCGTCGGCGCGCACGTTGATCAATACGATGTATTCCTATTGCAAGGACGTGGTCAGCGACGCTGGCAAATTGACGACCGGCTGCTGGCCAAAACCGCCGCGCGGCAGCAATTTTTACCGAAAGCCAAGCTCAAACTCTTAAGCAATTTCACGCCAAATCGCGATTGGGTGCTAAGCCCGGGCGACATGCTTTATTTGCCGCCGGGCGTGCCACACCACGGGGTTGCTTTAGACGACGATTGCATGACGTTTTCGATCGGC
>JANNYA010000166.1:0-21695 GCA_031409855.1 Rhodanobacteraceae bacterium
GCGGCTCTGCAATTCATACTTACCAATGGTGATGATGTCGGAGCCGCCAGAAACTTCTTGCCAAACGGTGTTGTTATCGTTGAGCGACTGGCGCGATTGATCGACCGCCGCAAGTTTGACGGTGTGGCCGATTTTAATCTCGCCGGAATCAGGCTTTTCAGTGCCCAACACCATCTTCATAAACGTCGACTTGCCCGCGCCGTTCGGCCCCAATACACCAACAATGGCGCCAGCCGGAATGATAAAGCTCAGGCCATCAATTAGTAAGCGATCGCCAAAACCCTTGCTGACATTCTTAAATTCGATCACCGAGTCGCCTAAACGATCGCCTGGCGGAATATAAAGATCCTGCGTTTCATTACGCGTTTGGAATTCTTGACTATTGAGTTCTTCAAAGCGCGCTAAGCGCGCCTTGCTCTTGGTTTGTCGGCCTTTAGGGTTTTTACGCACCCATTCTAATTCGGCAGAAATCGCTTTCTGACGCGCCTTGTCGCTGGAGTCTTCGCGCTTGAGGCGATCATCCTTTTGTTCCAGCCAGCTGGTGTAGTTGCCCTTCCAGGGAATGCCACGGCCACGATCAAGCTCTAGAATCCACTCAGCCGCGTTGTCCAAGAAATAGCGATCGTGGGTAACGGCGACGACGGTGCCGGGGAAACGCGCTAAAAATGTTTCTAACCAAGCGACTGATTCGGCGTCCAAGTGGTTGGTTGGCTCATCCAGCAGCAGCATATCGGGCCGCTCAAGCAGCAATTTACACAGCGCAACGCGACGTTTTTCACCACCGGACAACACTTTAATGGGTTGATCCCACGCCGGCAAACGCAGCGCATCGGCGGCAACTTCGAGCTGGCGCTCCATATTGTGGCCATCGCCCGCAGCGATTAATGCCTCAAGGCTGGCTTGCTCGGCTGCCAACGCGTCAAAGTCGGCGTCGGGCTCAGCGTAAGCGGCATAAACCTCATCCAAGCGCGTTTGCGCATTAGTGACACTACCCAATGCCTGCATCACCTCTTCGCGAACGGTGTGGGCGTCGTTTAATATCGGCTCTTGCGGCAAATAGCCGATACGTATGCCCGCTTGTGCTCGCGCTTCGCCCTGAAATTCGGTATCGACGCCCGCCATGATGCGCAACACGGTCGATTTACCCGAGCCGTTTACACCCAGCAAGCCAATTTTCGCGCCAGGGAAAAAACTCAGACTAATGTCTTTAATAATTTCGCGCTTGGGTGGGATGATTTTGCTCACCCCATTCATCGTGTACACGTATTGCATGGCAGTTTCAGCTTTGAATTTCGAGGTCGCGAAGTTTGCCTGAACTAGCCTGAAAGAACAGCGTGCCAAAGCAATCGAGTTGGCTTACGAAACCTCTCACAGGCGCGCCCAAAGAAAAAGGCGCCAAAGCGCCTTTTCCTCTTATTCAATTACTAAGCCAGATAAACACAGCTTATGCGCGGCGATTTGCCATAAACATACCCAAGCCGAGGAAGCCAGCCAACAACAATAGGCTGCCCATCAGGGACAAGGTAGGAACCGGAATCACCGGCACAACGATCGGGCCAACCACAACGCTAATTGGGTAGGTAAACGTTTGCGCATTACCGGTAGTGTTACAGGTCAGTGTGCCGGCAAAGGTACCAACGGTGGAACCGGTAAAGGTTACCGTTACTGTTCCCGGTGTGCCGACGACCAAGTTCAATGGAACCGGTGCCACAACGAAACCCTTACCGCCCGTAATTCCACACGTCAGCGCAGTATTAGCACCAGTGGTGCTGAACACAAAACCACGGTTAGAAGAGCCTGCTGGCAAATTGTAACTTGGCAATGGGCTTACGGCACCAGAGGCAGTGGTTGGCGTGACTGTTGCGGCAACTGTTGCTGCTGGGCAGGTCAATACCCAAGTGCGGGTTGCTGCTGCGCCCGGTGTTGAAGTTTCTGTACAAGACAACGAACCCGTTGCAGCTGCGGCGGCGCGTGTGCAGCTCAGGTTTATCGTACCTGCCGAAGTAGTGGTATTAAACGTACCGTTTGCAGGCGTGGTTGTTGGTGCGCCGAAAGGCGCACCAGTAACTGCGCACCCGGAAACAACCGTAGCACCCGTGCCCGCAGCGCCGGTTCCAACAATTGCAATGCTTGACGTTGCTGCACCCGCAGCACCTGCTGGGAAGGTTACGCCCGCGACGGTCGTTGGGTTATAGGTCAGGGTTGGTGCGGTGTTTGTCGGGCCACCGCCAGCGATCGTGATTGCCGTACCGTCATTTTGATATACATAACGCGTAATTATGGCAGGCGTACCATTTGGCGCGCTGGTCGTCAGTTGGGCATATCCATAATTTAAAGTGCTGGTGGCTTCATTAGTAAAGCGAAAACCAACAAACGATGTTGTGCTTGCGACACGAAATGCCGACGCGCCGACTACTCCGGCGGCGGCGTATGTGCTTGCAGGGCCTACGACGGCACCGGCAGCAAGTAAGGTAGCGCCAGCGGGTGCGGCAGCACCAACAACTTGGTTGTTATTCCCAACCGCTGCAGAGGAAAAAAACGTCAAAAATCCACCGGTGACGTAAGGGTTTAAATCCCAACCGGCAGGAAACGGCGCAACCGTAGCCGAAACATTAGTGACCACGTTCAAATAAATCCCGTCCACTGTCGCTGGGATCGCCAGGTTGACCGGACCACTGTCAATAATAGCGGCCATCGAGACGGTCGAAATCATGGTAAGTGCGGTTCCGCCTACAACTGCCGCAACGCGCGCACTCAGGCGGCCATTGGTAAAGGCAAAGATCTTAGTCATTATTTAAATCTCCAATGAATGTTCATTTTGAGGAAAAAAGCACCGAAGGGCTAGACACATAACGGTGCACGTCGTGAAGGATGGCGCTGAATGCATGCAATGTCAACGTGTGATGAATGATTTTGGGCATCTATATTACCGCTTGCTACCTCTCGCTTTCCGCTAGCCTAGCGTTTGCCTTTTGGCCCATATAGAGTTGTGCCTAGAGAATTGAAGGCCGTTGACACCAGAATTGAAGCTCAGGATTTCTTATGTCCGGATCGCAAAAACACCAAGCCCCTGATGCGGGGCAAAGCACCGAAGCAAAGTGCGCCGGCGTAAATCGCGCATTCTCTGCGCGGCTGCTACCTTGGTTTGATCAGCACGGCCGCCACGATTTGCCTTGGCAACATCCGCGCTCGCCTTACTTTGTCTGGCTATCCGAGGTGATGCTGCAGCAGACGCAAGTGGCTACAGTCAAAGGATATTTCACGCGTTTTGTCGCGCGCTTCCCAACGCTGCCAGAGTTGGCAGCCGCTAGCCTTGACGAGGTGCTGAGCCTTTGGGCGGGCCTGGGCTATTACAGCCGCGCCCGCAATTTACATGCCTGTGCCAAGCTTTGTGTGTTGAACCATGCGGGCACTTTGCCAGCAGAGCAAGCACAATTGCAGGCGCTGCCCGGCATTGGCCGATCCACAGCGGCGGCGATTTTGGCTCAGGCATTTGAGCAGAAGGCAGCGATTTTGGACGGCAACGTTAAGCGGGTATTGGCTAGAGTTACCGCCACCCGTGAATGGCCAGGTTTGCCCGCGGTCGAGCGCGCGCTTTGGCGCGAAGCTGAAATGCGCCTACCCGCAGCGCGTTTTGCTAACTACACCCAAGCGCTGATGGATTTGGGCGCAACCGTGTGCACCGCACGCGCGCCGAAATGCCCATTGTGTCCGGTTTCAGAGGGCTGTGAGGCACTCAGCCAAATGCTGACCAGCTCAATCCCGGCAAAGCGCCCAAAAAAAATACGTCCGACACGCCTATCAAATTGGCTGGTAGTCGCCGATGCGCAAGACCAGGTTTTGTTGATGCGCCGCCCCGAACTTGGCATCTGGGGCGGGCTGTATTGTCTGCCTGAGGCAAACGATGCGGAGGATTTTTTCAATCAAGCACTGCCGCTAGAAAATTTGGTGCTGCACGCGCCAATGCCAGCAGTACGGCACGTATTTAGCCATTTCAGCCTGATCGCGACGCCGGTGCGCGCCTTTGCCCACGCCGTCGTTGGCCTGGGCGAACCGGGCTTTATTTGGGTCAACCAAGAAACCATGCAGCACTTCGGGCTACCCAGCCCGATTCGGCGTTTACTTGAGCAAATTTTCAGTAGTGCTCCATAAACTATTTTTGCAACATGCCGAAGATTCTTCATCGCGAACGCAGTGAAGCGATCTCATCAAGCCTCGACTGAAGTACGAGATTGCTTCGCGGCGCTCGCAAAGACGATGTTCATGGTCTTTCAACAACCGCTTTGGGGTTGAAAACTTACAATGGCCAGAAAGGCACGCGCTAAACTTGCACCTTAAGATTGCAAAGGCACGGGTAAAGTTTGGGCGCACTTTACGGCGAAATACATACTGACTGGCATACGCCCATTGAAATGGGTGGATTTGCGCGCAACAGTGCAAAACTGAAACATCGAGCGCGCGCTGGGCAAACGCTGCGCAGTGCGCCCGGCGCCGCATTAGTCTGGGCGAATGCTGGCACGCCGAACGACAGCGTACTTGACGGCCAGCCTTGGGTGGATCGGGATTTATGGATTGCCTTTGACGGTGCATTGCACAATCGAGCTGCACTGTTGGCGGAGTGCAAACTCCCGGCAGAAACAAGGCTATTGGCGCTGCTAGTCAACGCCTGGCGGCGCTTCGGGCCTAAACTTGCGCAGCAGTTGCAGGGTCATTTTGTGCTGGTCGTTATCGATTTCGCACAGCGTAAAGTGTGTCTAGCGCGTGATTCGCTCGGCGCGCGTGCACTGCATTATCAAATGCGGCCGGCCAGTGCAAATTCCCCTGCATGTTTGCGCTTTGCCAGTGAAGTTGACGTACTTGTAGATGCCAATACGCAACCCTGTCCGCACGCAGTCGCCAACTATTTCGCATTTGCGCGCGTAGCCACTGCGCAAACAATGTTTGCCAACGTGCAAACCTTAGCCGCCGGCGCGCAGGTCACGCTGCACAATGCCAAGCTGAGCATTGATGCGCATGATTTCAAAGTGCCAGAGCCAATCCGGAAAATCGCCGATGCGGATGCGGTACAGCAATTTCACACCTTACTTGATGCCTCGATACACGTGCATTCGCCCGCCGCTGGCCGCTTAGGGATAAGTTTAAGTGGCGGCCTGGATTCCAATGCGCTGCTTGCCTTGAGCGCTAATCAGCATCCGGGCCAAAATCTGTGCGCGCTGAGCTGGCAGTTTGAACAGCTCGAAATTTGCGATGAATCCGAGTTTTCACGTTCGCACGCCGCAGCGCGCCAGATCGAGCACATTCAATTTGGCGCTGATGCGCTGAGTGTGCTGTGCGCACCGACGTTGCGGCCAATCAGCCTTAGTACCCCGCAGTCAAATATCTATCGGGAACTGAAAACACAGCTTTATGCGCGCGCAGCGCAGGCCAAAGTACAAACGGTTTTTAACGGTGCCTTTGGTGATCACTTGTTTAGTGATGCGAATGAATGGCTTAGCGATGCACTGGCGCGCTGGGATTTAAACCAGATCACGCGCGAATACCTCTGGCGTTTGCGGCTTGACCCTAGGCTGTGGCGCGATGCGGGTGTGCGCCGAGTATTGCGTCGCGCGCTGGGTTTGGGTGTCTATCAATATAACCACATGCCCGAACTAACGCCGTTTGCGCGCTCGCAAGCGCAAGCACATGAGCTAGCTTCCGGCATACGCGCCCATCATTTTCAGCTTAATTTAGGCGCCGGCGCGCAGTTTGGCGCGAGTGGTGAAGCTGAGTTTGCTGAGCGCTTTGGCATCGATCTGACCACGCCGTATCGATCGCCAGCGCTGTTGCGCTTTATGTTGTCCTTGCCCGTGCATTTAAGTCAACGCCGTGGAATCAGCAAATGGATAATGCGCGAAGCGATGCGTGGAAAAATGCCAGAAGCGATTCGAGTTCGGCCCAAATCCACAAGCTTGCAGCCGTTTTTTGACGCCGCAATCGCAGGCCCCGCACGCGCGCAAGCGATGGCGCTGCTGTTTTCTGCTGATGCTGACTGGCCGAGATTTTACCAGCCAACCATCGTCAAAGAACTATTTGAATCCAATCGCCGCAGTGACGCTGAGAGCGCAAAATTATGGCGGTGTATGGGCTATGAACTTTGGCGGATTGCGCGTGGGTTGCGTGGCTAGGCGTGACATTAACCAAAAAGTGCCGCGCTAATCGCACTTGCCGAGATCGATTCACAGGTGCAATCGAACGCCGCTTTAACTGCCGCGCCGCCTGTTACCGGGCGCAACGCAATAATCAAACCGCTGAATCCCGCACTGCGTGCGCTGAAAGCAAATTTGCTGGCACCTTGCAAATTCGGGTCAATCAATAAAACCTGTGGCGGGCGCAACGTGAGCTGCGCTAGCAAACCTTCAACATAAATAGGTTGCTCAAGTACCAAGCCGCGTGATTCCACAGCGGTGCCAACAATTTGAACCAGCGCCTGGTCCAAACTAAGCAGGCAACAGCGCGCACCCACAGCCAACGCAACGCGCGTACGCGGCGGGGCAATCGCACCGAGTTCAAATGTATTTGCATCCACCGGCTTGGGCAATGGCACGCTAAGCACCAGTGTAAGCCCCAAAGCTGGATCGAATTGGCGTGTTAATCGTGCGCCCATCGAGCCTTGGCGTTGCGCACACAGCACCAGCGCCAAATCACTTGGCAGCCAGCTGGGTGCGACCCCAGCGTCAATTTCATCGCTGCGATAACTGCTCGCAGGCAGCTTTCGCTCCCAAGCTAGGCCAGATTCACGCGCAGTCAAATCGGTGCTGCCGCAGTAGGCGCTCAAACGCACGGTATCATTCTCAAGCTGCAGCGTGGCGCTTAGTTGCGGTGTGCTCAGGCTGGCGCGCCGATGCGCAAACATGAGTAGCGGCAGCAACGCACTCGCACAGGCTGCCGCGTTTGCCGTGATCGGGCGCTCGTCATTGCGATTACGCTTCAAGCTTATTTGTGCGACGCTGAGTTTTTCCAGCGACTGCGCCACAGCTTCTAAATTGCATGGTGCCGCGCTGCGAACGAGGGGCGCATTGCGTTCAGTACGCTCAAGCGCGTCAGCAAGCGCTTCAACAGCTGCCCCGGTCGCAAATAATTCATGCCGCAGTTGGCCGGAACGCGCCTGCGCCAAGGCCAACGCCCAGGCTAAGGCATCGCGTTCCTTGCGTACTTCGCTCAGTGAATTGCGCTGTTTGCGCAGTTCACGCGTTTTTTCGTAGGATTTTAATTCGGTTTCTTGCGCATTTTGCTGCCACACGCGCGTCTTCTCAACTTCCTCGCGCGCATCGAGCAACAACACATGCACGCCGGATTTCGAGCTAAATAAATGCAAATCGACAAATCGCCCGTTCGGCAAGCCGATGTGCTTCAGTGCGGCACCACGCACGCGCGGCAAACCCATACAAAGCGCCTTCAGCAGCGCGGCTATCTCTTCCGTTGGCGTTTGCGACAAGCTGAAACGCGCCAAGTCGCCAACGAAGCCCAGCCATTGCCAGTTTTCATCAAAGCTGAGCAATAACGAATCAACCGGCGCAATCGCAGCCCGATTCAAATAGTCTTCAATCGCACGCGGTAGATTAGTTTTGATGCTCATTGCGCGCCTGCAACCATCGCTTGTGTTAACGCTTTAAAGCCAGCTTCCACGCCTTCGCCGGTCATGGCGCTCGCCTCAAATACTGGCATGGACTTGCGCAATTCCACCAGCATGGCGGCAGTGACTTCCCAATCATCCAAGCGGTCAAATTTATTCACCAGCAATACCGCTGGCAGCTCAGGATTCGTTTCTTGACGCGCCTGCATCAACAAATATAGCGCCGAGCGCAACGTCGCCTCGCGCGTGCCGTCAGCAACCAAAACCACCCCACTGGTGCCCTGCAAATAGCTCAATTTGACGCTATCCAACGCGCTTTTGCCCGCGATATCCCAAAGCACTAATTTGACGCGCGGCGCATCGGGCTGCATCGGCTCAAGCTGTTTGGTGTCAATTTTGACGCCAACGGTGGTGACATATTTTTCGCTGAACGCCGAATGCACAAAGCGTGCGACCAAGCTGGTTTTGCCGACTCCGAAATCACCCAGCATGCAAATTTTTCGAGTTAATTCTTTCACGGGCGATGAGATTTAAAATTAGAGCACATAGATAACTACATTTTGTGTGGGCGGAGCAAAACCAAACAGGCTAGATATTGGGGCGGGATTTTAGTTCCGCAAAGCGCCAAACAATTCACAAAGCAAGATTCGTGCAAAGGTTTTAGGAAATTGGCCTCTATACACATTAAGATGCTCAGTTAAGCTAATGCCCTCAACATACTAGAACTTGGGTCACAACATGACTAATTTGTCAGTTTATTTGGCGTCAGATGCGGCAATCGGGGCATTCGCGGGCAGCTTGGTATCGTTTGATGCCCGAGGCGCGCATGTGCACGTCCATGCAGGCGCCGCAGAACGTTTGCGCAAAATTCAAATGGCGGCACGTAAATTGGGCGGCATGGGTGCAGCAGGCGCTGAGCTTACCGGGCCATGGGACGAAGCCGCGCAGTGGGCCTTTTTTCAAGGCTACGCAACCGCGAAAGCGCCCGACGCCGTAGCAGTTGCGCCCGCTTTAGAAGCACGAAAACGCTGTGCGCTATGGCTCAAGCAAATCACCAACGCCACACCGGAAGACTTGAGCCCGCAGGCGCTAGCCGAGGCGAGCCTACAATTCCTGCGTGAATTTGGTGGCGCGCGTGTTAGCGCGACTATGTTGGCGGGTGATGCACTCGCGGCGGCGGGCTATGTTGGCCTGCATGGCGTCGGGCGCGGATCGGTACGTGGTGCAGTGCTGCTCAGCCTTGATTTCAACCCGAGTGGCGATCCAACAGCACCAGTCGCAGCAGCGCTGGTCGGCAAAGGGATCACCTTTGATTCCGGCGGCTATTCAATCAAAGAAAGTGCTGGCATGGTAACGATGAAGCACGATATGGGCGGTGCCGCGACCGTGACTGCCGCGTTAGCGTTGGCCATTGCAGGTGGGCTCAACAAACGCGTCAAGATGTTTTTATGTTGTGCGGAAAACTTGATTAGCGGCCACGCTTACAAGTTGGGCGATATTTTGCGCTATCGCAATGGCGTCAGCGTCGAAGTGGTTAACACCGACGCCGAAGGCCGATTGGTGTTGGCGGATGGCTTGCTCGATGCCGCAGCCACCGGCGCGCACTGGATATTTGATGCGGCAACCCTAACCGGCGCTGCCGTGGTTGCCACCGGCGGCGACTACAACGCGGTTTTTAGCACCAGCCAGCAAGCCAGCGCGCAATATTTGCTGTGGGCTGAGGCGCAAGATGAGCCGCATTGGCCCTTGCCGCTGGCGGCGTTCCATAAAACCAAATGCCCAAGCCCTTATGCCGACACCGCAAATTCGCGCGCAGTCAAAGGCGGCGGCCCAGGCGGTGCCAGCAACGCGGCGGGTTTTTTATCGCGTTTTGTGCCTGAAGATCGTCATTGGATTCATTTGGATTTGGCCGCTTCATTTGCCGAAAGCGACGGCCCGATGTTTGCTGCCGGTGCTACGGCCATGGGCATGCGCACCTTGGCGCATGCGCTGCTGCAGGTTTAGAGATTTCGCTATTGAGTCCTCCAGTCGATAAAAATCGTCGAATGACCGTCCTGCAAATCGTGCCCAAGCTTGACACCGGCGGCGCGGAGCGCAGTGCGATTGAAATCGCCGAAGCCCTGGTGGCGGCTGGGCATCGCGCTATTATTGTTGCCAAGCCCGGGCGCTGGAGTGCTTGGGCGGCGCATGTGGGCGCTGAGTTGATCCCGCTTGATTTGGGTCGAAAAAGCCCGCTGGTGTTATTGAGCGCGCTCAAATTGCGGCGCTTACTGATCGCGGTGCAGCCCGATATTGTGCACACGCGCTCGCGCATGCCCAGCTGGTTGACTTGGCTAACACTCAAGAGCTTGCCAAAACCGCAGCGCCCGCATTGGGCAACAACCGTGCACGGCTTGCATTCGGTCAGCCGCTATAGCGCGATCCAACATGCTGGCAGCTTGGCGATTGCAGTCAGTCAAACCGCGAAAGACTATGTGCTTAAACATTATCCCAAAGTGCCAAGCGATGCCTTGAGTGTGATTGAGCGTGGTGCCGATACCAAAATCTTTTATCCGAAGCAAAATAGCGCCGCTTGGCAAGCCGAATTTAATGCGCAGTTTCCCAACTTGACGGGCAAACTGATGCTGCTGCTGGCTGGGCGCGGCACGCGTTTGAAAGGCCACAGTGAAGCGCTACACCTACTCGCGAACTTGCGGCAACGCGGCATCGACGCCACGCTTTTCTTTGCCGGCATCGTGGAAGCCGAGCGCAATGCGTATCTGGCTGAAATTAAACAGCTTTGCCATAGCCTAAGCTTGGCGGAGGTGACTGTTTTCAGTGAATCACGTACTGACCTACCCGCCCTGTACGCGCACGCAGCGTTGGTATTGCAGCTATCAAATCGCCCGGAAAGTTTTGGCCGTACCGTCGCCGAAGCCCTGTTGTGTGGTGCGCGCGTGTTGGGCTTTGATCACGGCGGCGTCGGCGAACAACTGCGTGCGGCATTTCCCGCAGGCTTGGTAATACTTGGCGGCAACGCAGAACTGATCGATCGCGCAGTGTCCCTGCTGCAAGCTGAGAATGATTTTACCGCCGACTTAACAAAAGTACCCACGTTGACGCAAATGCAGGAAAAAACGCTTAAGCACTATCAAGCGCTGCTAAATCGCTAACGAACCCATGTCAGCATTTCCAACGCTCGTTACGCCCCGCCTGCTGCTGCGACAGATTATCCCCAGTGACGCCCCAGCACTATTCGCCAACCACAGCAATGCCGCCGCGATGCCGCTATTTGGCAGTGATCCGCTGACCGAGCTAGCGCAGGCGCACACGCTCATCGAAACCTTCGAGGCCGCACGCAACTGGCCCAACCCCGGCATTCGCTTCGCAATCACACTTAAAACGCAGCCGGAGCGGATGCTCGGCAGCTGCGGCTTATTCAAGCAAAATCGTGCCTGGCACAGTGCAGTTTTGGGTTATGACGTGGCGCTGGAGTTGCGTGGCCGTGGCATCGGCCGCGAAGCCGTCAGCGCCGTGCTGGATTGGGCCTTCGTCGCACTCAAGCTGAATCGCATTGAAGCGCAAGTGCACCCGGAAAATATCGCCTCAATGCGCCTACTAACACGCCTAGGATTCGTGCGCGAAGCCCTGCAGCGCGAGGCCGGTTTTTGGGGCGGGCGCTATCAGGATTTGGTGCTGATGGGCTTGTTGCAGCGCGATTCACAAGTTCGACAGTTAACCAAATAGGCTGACCGTCACGCCGACTGGGCTAACCCCAGACCGCGTGGTACTGCCGCCAACAGGCTGCGCGTAATCGTGGCTTGCGGATTTTGATACACCGATTCACACGTGCCGTGCTCAACAACCGCGCCGTTTGCCATCACCAAAACCTGATCTGCCAAAAAGCGGATCACGCTCAAGTCGTGGCTGATAAAAATTAAGGTCAAGCCGAATTTTCTCTGCAAGTCTTTGATTAGGTTCAAAATTTGCGCTTGCACGGATACATCGAGTGCGCTGACGGACTCGTCGCAAATCAGCAGCTCCGGCTCCACCGCCAAGGCGCGCGCAATCGCAATGCGTTGGCGCTGGCCGCCAGAGAACTCGGCCGGACTGCGTGCGAGCGCGCTGGCGCTTAAACCCACAGCATCTAATAATTCCAGCACCCGCTCACTGCGCCGAGTTGGATGTAAACCGTGCACGACCAGTGGCTCCAGCAAAGTGCGCTCAATACTCAAAGCCGGGTTAAGCGACGAGTACGGATCTTGAAACACCATCTGAAAGCGCCGGCGCAGCTTGCGTAAGCTCGAACCCATAGGCGTCATCAGCTCTGTGCCATCCAGCAAAATGCTGCCGGTACAGTCTTTATGCAGCCTTACAAGTGAGCGGGCTAAGGTTGTTTTGCCCGAGCCCGATTCGCCGACTATCCCTAAGCATTCGCCGCGCTTGAGGCTAAAGCTAATACTTTCAACTGCCAGCTTTGGCTTTTGCCAAAGTTGCGCCAAGCCACGCGCAGGGTAGCTTGCGACTAGATTCTGCACGCGTAAAAACTCGGGCGCATCGGCAAGCTGCGCCGCACGCTGAGCATAGTCACGTGGCTTTTGCTCAGTGTTTCCCGCCTCAAAATCCGCAACCGTCAGCAGTCTTTCCGGGTTATTGGTCAGTGTCGGGCGGCAACTTAGCAAGCCCAGCGTGTAGGGGTTTGTGGCGGCATTAAAAATTTGGCCGGCGCGGTCAATCTCTACGATCTGGCCGTTTTTCATTACTGCTATGCGATCACAAAGCTCGGAGGTAAGTGCCAAATCATGACTGATAAACAGCATGCTTAAACCCACTTCACGGCGTAAATCGCTGAGCAAGGTTGTGATTTGCTTTTGCACCGTGACATCTAATGCGCTGGTGGGCTCGTCACAAATGAGCAGTGCCGGTTCACACGCCAGCGCCAGCGCAATTAAAACGCGCTGGCGTTGGCCGCCAGACAGCTCGTGCGGATAGCGCTTGGCAATGACTTCCGCATCGTTGATGCCCACGCGTTTCAGCCACGTCAACACTTGCGTGCGCAACTCTAGGCCGGATAGCTTGCGATGCACAATCAACACTTCGCGCAATTGACTCGCGACGCTACGCACCGGATTCAGCGCCGCCAAAGCGTCCTGAAAAACCATGCCTATTTCGCGACCGCGTAAGCGCACCAGCTTCGGCTCCGCTAAATCAATCAGTTCGTGGGTTTTGCCGTCACGACTTTGGTATTGAATCGAGCCGGATAATTTTGCCGACTCCGATAAAAGCTGGATCACACTCAAGGCCGTTGTCGTTTTGCCGGAACCGGATTCTCCGACCAGACCCAGTGCTTCGCCGCGCTTTAAGCTGAAAGACACGCCAGATAAAATCTCGGTGCGGCCATAGCGCAAGCGCAAGTCCCGCACATTGAGCAAGTTTTGCGCATCAAGGCGTTCCGAAGTCGACATTAAAAGGGGTCTGAGATTTATAGGTGTCCCTGATGGTAGCGGGATTCATCCGCTTAATGCTCAGCACAGTCGAGTTCAAAAGTGGGCAGCCGCACCAACTGCATGGCTTCGGCTACACTGGCAACAACAATGAACGATTCGCTGAAAATTTGAACACTTACAAGCATTCGACATGATCGCAAAGCTCCTGGACTTTGCGAAAACGCTTGCCGCTGGCCTGCTGGTTTGCGTTGGCCTGCGCGTGCAGACAATTGCGCCACAACGGTCGCCTGCGCATTTTTGGCTGATTGTGCTGATCGGTGCCGGCGTCAGTGTGCTTCTGCAACGGTGGCAATTTTCTGGGCAGCCCGTGGTTTATAGCCTAGAAGGGTTGCTTGCCGATGGCTTTAGCGCGTTGCTGCTCTTGGGCGCGGCTTTTATTACGGTCGGCAGAAAGCAGCCAGTTGCTTTTTCCCTCGCCAGTGTATTGCTTGTGGCGCAATGGCTGATTGGCGCGTTTTGGACGGCGGGCGCGATCCAGTTCAACGGTTCGGCAAAATATGCGAGTTACGCGGCGTATTTGTTGCCTGTTTGCGCGGCGTGGTGGCTATTTGTCAGCTATCAAGGGCTGCGTTTTGTTGATGCTGGTACAACGTTTGTGAAGCGCGCTGGCTTGAGTTTGATTTTCGCCGTACTAACGTTATGGCCAACAATTGGCCCGCTCAGCATCAATTTTCCGCGCTATGTTAAATTGGACGAAGACAAACTTTACGCCGAGGAAGCGGCACTCACTGAACCCACCGTTGAGTTTGATGCAGAAGCGGTCATGTACGCGCAACGCAGTTTGGTGGAAACCTCATTGAGTAAGCTGGCGCCGTCGCGCAAAGGCACGCCTGAACTATTCGTGCTGGCGCTGGCGGGCGACGGCGGTGAAAACACCTTTTTAAACGAAGCGGTTTATGCGCAAGCATTATTTGAGCGGCGCTTTGGCGCGCAGAAACATAGCCAAATCTTGGTGAATCACCCGCGCACCACGGCACGCTATCCGCTCGCGAGCTTGACCAATTTACGCGCCACCCTAAAAGGCATGGCGCAAAAGATGGATTTAGAAGAAGACATTTTGTTTTTATTTCTGACCAGCCACGGCAGTCCCACCCACGAATTTGCGTTGCGCTTAGCGCCGTTACCGCTCAATCAAATCACGCCAGTGACTTTGGCGCGCGCGTTGGCGCAAGCAGGCATTCGCCGTCGCGTGGTGTTGGTTTCTGCGTGCTATTCCGGTGGTTATTTAGACGCGCTCTCTGGCCCACAAACCGTGGTGATGACCGCAGCGCGCAGTGATCGCACTTCTTTTGGCTGCGGCGGTGATTTCGAGACGACCTATTTTGGCCGCGCTTATTTGTTGGAGGCGCTAAATCAGCATAAAGACTTGCTAAAGGCGTTCCAAAGCGCGGAAAAGAGCGTCAGTGAACGTGAAATTAAGGAAGGCCAGCTGGCGTCATTTCCACAAGTACGCGTAGGCGAGCAATCGCTCGCGATGTTGGCGCAGTGGAAGCGCAGCTTTGAAGTGGGTGAGCCGGTGCCTTTTTTTGAAGCGGAGGAAAGTCGCGCCCCGTAGTGAGTTCACGTGTTTTTCGCATTTAGCCGAACCAAAATCAGCTTTTCTCGGCAAATTTGCCTAAAAACAGCTTGAATTCCTGTGCATTGTGGCGCAAATACAACAGACCGTCGCTTTTTTACGTCAGTTCAGGTTGGAATGACAAATCTACGTGCTATGATTTCGCCATAATTGCCGACCCAAACTTTAGGGTGCTGTATGTGCGCTAGCGCATGTATCGCCCGAATGCCCTTTAACCCTTAATAGTTGGCCCCGAAACGAATGCTTCGTCAAAGAACACTCAAAACGGAAATTAGCGCGACCGGCGTGGGCCTGCACTCAGGGCAAAAGGTCTATATGACGCTCAAACCAGCGCCTGCGGATCACGGTATCGTGTTCAAACGTGTTGATTTGACGCCCGCAGTTTGCATACCCGCCGCTGGGCATCTAGTGGTCGACACTTCGCTGTGTACCGCTTTGAGCAACGGCACTGCGCGCGTTGCCACGGTTGAGCACCTAATGAGTGCCTTGGCGGGTTTGGGGATTGATAACTGTATCGTTGAGTTGAGTGCCGCTGAGGTTCCAATCATGGACGGCAGCGCGGGGCCTTTTGTATTCCTAATTCAATCTGCCGGAATCGCCGAGCAGGCAGCAGCGAAACGCTTCATCCGCATTAAAAAGACGGTGGAAGTGCGTGAAGGCGACAAATGGGCGCGCCTCGATCCGCATAACGGCTTTAAAATTGGTTTTAACATCGAATTTGATCACCCAGCGATTGCGCCGCAGGCTTCAAAACTGACCCTCGACTTCGCTAAAACATCGTTCGTGCGCGAAGTCAGTCGGGCTCGAACCTTTGGTTTTATGCGCGACATCGAAGTGCTGCGCGGGCGCAATTTGGCGCTGGGCGGCAGCATGGCGAACGCCATCGTCTTGGACGACTACCGGGTATTGAACGAAGATGGTTTGCGCTATGAAAGCGAATTTGTGCGGCACAAAATTTTGGATGCGGTAGGTGATTTGTATTTGCTCGGCAAGCCGATTTTAGGGGCCTTGAGCGCACACAAAAGTGGTCATGCATTAAACAATAAATTGGTGCGCGCGTTGAAAGCGCAGCCGCAGGCTTGGGAAGAAGTCACTTTCGCCGATGCCGGGCTTGCGCCTACGGTGTTTGGACATCCACAGCACGCCTTATAAACCTTCATTTAGTTCTATCAAAAGCAATTTCATCAAAAAGCAATTTCATCAAAAAAATTGAGTTGAATAAATCTTCAAAGCTGGTTGTTAGCTGGTGTGTGTTAGTAAACGTGTCGCAGGTTTGAGTCTTTGGTATCGCCAAGAATTCAGTAAGAACTTCCAACACGCCGCACCCGAATAGCGAGCGCAGTAACACCGGGGTAGCCGTGGCGATGCGCCAAAGCGAGGACGGTGGCAGACAACAAGCGAAGTTTTGTAGCCCATGCTGAGGAATCAGCGAGGAAGCGAAGATTTTGTCCATCGATACTGGCGAAGCGCACATGCGCACGGATCGAGGGCGGCAAATCTTCGTTTAATCGTGACCCCAGTTCGGTATAGGACTCCACGCGCGCCAACATTTCGAGAAAGCCAGGAAGCTTCTCAAAATGATTTGCCAGCGGGGCTCCGAAATCGGTAGTTGGGTTGCGAATTTTTTTAGTCACTGTGTTTAGACAACCTTTTCAGTCTGAGCACTCTACAAAAGTTGATACAGCGCATGAATTTGATTCTAATCGGCAAACCGTTCAAAACCCCGAAAACAATTGAACTAAGCAAGCGTTCCGTGCAGTTTTTAGTCGGTGGCGCGACAGCACTGGTTTTGGGTGCTTTGCTTAGCTCTAGTTTTATGGTCGGCCGCTTGTTTGGCGATGCGCAAGGGGTAACGCGTTCACAGCTAACAGGTTTACGTGGGCAGCTCAATGGTCAAGCACTGGCACTAAATCAAACGCAAGAACAGGCCAAGCGTGATTTGAACGCGTTGGCGATGCAAATCGGCGAATTGCAGGCACATGCAAGTCGGCTGGATTCACTCGGCTCACGCCTAACAAAAATCGGCAAGTTGGATGACGGTGAATTCAATTTTGGTTCCACCCCGGCAATGGGTGGCCCAGAGCAAAGCGATGACAGCACTGATTTCCTCAGCAGCGAATTTGGCCGCACCGTTTCTACCTTGCGCCGCCAGTTCGAGTCGCAAGATCAACAGCTTAACTTACTAGAATCGATGCTGTTGGATAAAAATTTAGACGCCAGCATGATGCCGAAAGGCATGCCAGTGCGCTCGGGCTATTCCTCTTCCGGCTTCGGTAATCGCGTCGATCCAATCAATGGCTCCTTTGCTTTTCACCCTGGCGTGGACTTCCCGGGCCCCTATGGTACTGACGTGGTTGCTGTCGCTGCAGGCGTGGTGACATGGAACGGCATCCGCCCTGGCTATGGCAATGTTGTCGAAATTGATCATGGCAATGGCTACGAAACCCGTTACGCGCACAACTCGAAAAACCTGGTCAGCGTCGGTGACCGCGTGAAGCCTGGGCAATTGATTGCCAAAATGGGCTCCACTGGCCGTTCGACCGGCTCACACGTACATTTAGAAGTGCTGTATGACAACAAATTGATTAACCCGTCGGAATTCGTTTCCGCGATCCGTTAAATCATCAGGACGCAGCCTCCTAGAGCTTGAATTGCCCTAGATTCAGCACCACATCTGCACAATCCTGCGCGCCGGACGGTTCAACCGCCCGGCGTTTGTTTTTTGTTGCGTCTGTACGACATTAGTTAGGCATGACATTCAATAAGGCTCATGTTTCGAGTCGGCCAAACATTTACACAACTTCTTACCCATAAGAACGCCTCCTATGATTCAAGCATTTCTCGCAAAAATTTTCGGTAGCCGCAACGACCGTCTCGTCAAAAACATGACTAAAGCGGTCGCTAAGATCAACGCGCTTGAGCCGGGAATTAAGGCGCTGAGCGATGCTGAGATCAAAGCGAAGACTATTGCGTTTCGGGCGCGCATCGAAAAGGGTGCTTCGCTCGATTCCATATTGCCAGAAGCCTTTGCCTGCTGTCGTGAAGCCGCGTTTCGCGTGCTCGGCTTGCGCCATTACGACGTGCAGATGATTGGCGGTATGGTTTTGCACAACGGCAAGATCGCGGAAATGCGCACCGGTGAAGGCAAAACGCTGATGTCAACCTTGGCGGTGTATCTCAACGCGCTGTCGGGCAAGGGCGTGCATTTGGTCACGGTGAATGATTATTTGGCGCGCCGCGATGCGCGCTGGATGGGGCCGGTCTATGAATTTTTGGGCTTATCGATCGGCGTGATCGTGCCGAATCAGGCGATGGATGAAAAACGCGCCGCCTATGCCTGCGATATTACTTACGGTACCAACAACGAATACGGCTTTGATTATCTGCGCACCAACATGGCGATGAACAAAGCGGATCGCCTACAGCGCGAACTCAATTTTGCGATTGTCGATGAAGTCGATTCGATCTTGATTGACGAAGCCCGCACGCCGCTAATTATTTCCGGCGCATCGGATGAATCGCCGGAACTGTACGTCAAAGTCAATCGCGTGGTGCCGCAACTGACGCGCCAAGCAAACGAAGAAGCCGAAGGCGACTTTTGGGTAGACGAAAAAGGTAAACAAGTGCATCTTTCCGAAGACGGCATGGCGAATGCGGAAGCCATACTAGGAAAAATGGGGCTTTTAGGCCAAGACGAAAGCCTGTACGACCCGCGCCACCTTTCCATCGTGCACCATTTAAACGCCGCCTTGCGCGCGCACACTTTGTTTTTGCGCGATAAGGAATACATCGTGCGCAACGGCGAAGTGATCATCGTTGATGAATTTACCGGGCGCACGCTGGCTGGCCGCCGCTGGAGCGAAGGCTTGCACCAAGCGGTGGAAGCCAAAGAAGGCGTGCCGATTCAGCGCGAAAGTCAAACGCTGGCCTCGATCACCTTCCAAAATTTCTTCCGGATGTACAAAAAGCTTTCCGGTATGACTGGCACCGCCGATACCGAAGCGTTCGAGTTTCAATCGATTTACGGGCTTGAGTGCGTGGTCATTCCCACACACCGGCCGATGGTGCGCAAAGATGCGCAGGATTCGGTGTTTTTAAATAAGGGCGACAAATTCGCCGCCATTATTGAAGACGTGTTGACACGCAACGCCAAAGGCCAACCGATTTTGATCGGCACGACCTCGGTCGAGTCATCGGAAGAGTTATCGGCCGCATTGGCAGAGAAGTCGATCAAACATGAAGTACTGAATGCGAAACAGCACGATAGGGAAGCGATTATTGTCGCGCAAGCGGGCCGTCCATTTGCAGTTACGATTGCAACCAATATGGCCGGGCGCGGTACTGATATCGTTTTGGGCGGCAGCTTAGAAGCTGAGCTGCATGCGCTGCCTACCGACGTCAGTGAAAGTCAAAAACAAGCGGTCAAGGACGATTGGCAAAAGCGTCACGAGCAAGTCAAAGTGGCGGGTGGTTTGCACATTATCGGCACCGAGCGCCATGAAAGCCGCCGCATTGACAATCAGCTGCGCGGCCGCTCTGGCCGTCAAGGGGATCCAGGCTCGTCACGTTTCTACTTGGCGTTTGATGACCAACTGATGCGCATTTTTGCGGCCGAACGCTTGAGCAGCTTAATGCAGCGCTTGGGCATGAAACCGGGCGAATCCATCGAGCACGCACTGGTCAACCGCGCGATTGAGAATTCTCAGCGCAAAGTTGAAGCGCACAACTTTGATATTCGTAAGCACTTGCTGGATTTTGACGACGTCGCGAACGACCAGCGTCGCGCAATTTACGGCGAACGTAACGCGTTGATGGATGCCGACGATATTTCCGCAACGATCGCCGAGCAACGCGTTGATGTAATGCGCGAAACCGTACTGAAGTATGTGCCCGCGCAAAGTGTGGACGAGCAGTGGAATCTGAAAGGCTTGAATGAAGAGCTAAATAGTAAATACGGTTTAGAGTTCGATGCGGTGCAGCTACTAAAAGAACATCCAGAGCTGGATTGGGAAGCGATGCAAGAACGCGTTGTTGCCGCGATGGAAGCCAAGGCCGCGGCGAAAGAAGCGGAGTTCACCCCGGAAGTCATGCGCATGGCGGAACGCCAAATCATGCTGCAGGTAATGGACAGCACCTGGAAAGAGCATTTGGCGAAAATGGATTATCTGCGCCAGGGTATTCATTTGCGTGGCTATGCGCAAAAGCAGCCCAAACAAGAATACAAGCGCGAATCGTTTGAAATGTTCGAGCTGATGATCAACAAAGTGCGCTCCGAAGTGGTGGGTATTCTGTCAAACGTGCGTTTGCGCGCGCCGGAGCCAGAAGCCACAGAAATCCCGGAAGATATGCGCTATCGGCATCCTTCGATGGCGGCATTTGCCGAAGGCGATGATCCGCAGATGGTGGACGAAGAATTTGTGCTTACGCCAGAAATATTGGCGAGCACCGGCCGCAACGATCCTTGTCCGTGTGGTTCAACGAAGAAGTTTAAGCAGTGCCATGGGCAGTTGGCTTAGTAAATTTCTCTTCACACAAAACCAAAGTAGTCGGCGATGGTTGAGCTACCGCCGACTGTAATCACAGAGATTTTTCGCGTACTAAATGGCGAAGGTTCTTTGCAGTTTGCGATCGACGACGAAGCTCGAGGCCACGGGTGTATCGCACTGATGGGCACCATCGGCTGCATTTGGGGACTTCGGCCTGATGGTTCACTCTGGCAGTTCGACGCGGATTTTCAGTTGCCACTTTCGCGGTTGCTGCCGGAACTCACACTTTTAGCCCTGATTGCAGGTTCTCAGCGTTACGCGTGGCTGGCGCCGTTAGTTCCCGCTCGTCCTGACGGTTCGATAGATTGCCCAGTGTGCCCTGGGCCCACGAATCCCAGCTTGCCCGTATTTTGTGCCTGCTGTTTAGGGTTAGGTTGGGTCGCTAGTCAATAAAAGTACTAACCAGTACGGAACCGCGAATGACTGAAACAAAATCAAACAGTTCCTGGCTATACGACGATCTTTTGGCGTGGTTATGTCCAGGCGGACTTCTACTTACCGTGCTTTTGCTTCGCTTTCCTCAGGACTTGAATTTGCTACGGTGGCCGTAGTTTATCGGGAACGCCGTCGACAGCGTTCCCAGCTATCGCTCTGGCGGCGGTGTCAAATCACGGATCGCGTTTAGTTGCCGAATAATGCATAGGGCGATTGTTGCGTGTTGCGCAACATGCTATTGTCATTCATGATTATGCCGTTTCGGCACAAAGGCTTACGAAAACTGTTTGAAACTGGAGATGCTTCTGGAGTTCTAGCTGCGCATAAAACTAGGCTTCGCATGCAATTGACTGCGCTCAATACCGCGATAACGCTTGACGACATGAATATCTCTGGCTTTAAGCTGCATCAGTTGAAGGGCGAATTGCGTGGCCGTTGGTCGATCTCGGTCAACGGCAATTGGCGTTTGACCTTTGAGTTCAAAGACGGCAATGTTTTCATACTCGACTATGAGGATTTTCACTAATGGCTATGTATAACCCGCCACATCCGGGTGAATTCATCACTGAAATATACTTAGTACCCAATGGCATCAGCGGCCGAGAGCTTGCGTTCAAATTAAACGTAGCCGCCTCTACACTAAGTCGCATACTCAAAGGCACGAGTCGAGTTAGCCCCGAAATGGCGCTGCGCCTTGCTAAATCGATTGGCCGCACACCCGAAAGCTGGCTTGTTATGCAAGATCACTACGACCTATGGCAGGCGCGTAAAAACGTCGATTTGCAGGAGGTTAGTGAACTTAAATTGGCTTCGGCTTAAATACTACAGCTCGAAGCGCCAGATCAAAATGTTGGCAAAGCAATGATCTTTCCTGATTAGCGCCAATCCTCAGTAACACGAAATAGTCATTCCCGCGAAGGCGGGAATCCAGGGTGAATGCAAAGGTGTCTGATTGTGGCGATGTTTCAAAAGCCTGAGTTCGAGTTTTCGTAAACTTCGTACAAATCAATTTTTGTCGTCACCGCCCCTGGATCCCCGCG
>JANNYA010000167.1:0-15342 GCA_031409855.1 Rhodanobacteraceae bacterium
CCGAAGCCTCCGCGAATTCATTCGCAATCGTTGCGGTAATCGAGGTACCTGGGTCTAGTAATGACGGGCTGACATTGAAGGACTTGCCCAGCACGAAGGTAACCGCCATGGTTTCCCCCAAGGCGCGCCCTAGCCCCAAGAAAATCGCGCCGATGCTTGCCGAGCGGGTGTAAGGCAGCACGATATGCCAGACCACCTCGGTCGTAGTCGAGCCCAAAGCATAGGCGGATTCTTTTAATTGACTCGGCACCGAAAGAAACACTTCGCGCATGACGGAGGAGATAAATGGGATCACCATAATTGCCAGCACCAAACCCGCCGTGCCCATGCCCACACCCAACGGTGGCCCACGAAATACCGGGCCGATCAGCCAAAGCTGACCCAAATGTTGATCCATCCAGGGAAATACGTGCTCGCCCAAAAACGGCACCAGCACGAACAAGCCCCACATGCCGTAAACAATAGAAGGAATACCCGCTAACAGCTCGATCGCGGTGCCGACTGGCCGGCGCATCCAGTTCGGTGCTAGCTCGGTCAGAAACACGGCGATGCCAAAGCTGATCGGCACCGCAATGATCAGCGCAATCGCTGACGTCACCAAAGTGCCATAAATCGGCACAAACGCGCCGAACTGCTGATTAACTGGATCCCAGGTGCTGGAGGTAATAAATCCAAAACCAAAGGTGGAAAATGCTTCGCGCCCACCCCAATACATCGTCACAATGGTGGCGAGTAAGGTGAAAAAAACCGACCAGGCCGCTAAGCCCGTTAACCACGCAAACGCGTGATCTTTACGGGCATCGCTCTTGGCAATCGCTGCCAGCCGCTGGTAGCTTTCCGGCGAACGGGCCTCAGCGAGCCCTGCGACTGGTTTCGATAGGGCGGACGATGGCGGCATTTTAGTATTTAAGCGTCGCAAGCCAGTAAGCGCTTACTTGCGCGACCAACTCGTCAGGCAAAGGCACATAGCCCAGCGCTTCGGCGGATTTGTCGCCATTCGCATAAACCCACTTGAAAAATTCCAGCGATGCTTTTGCACGCTCAGTCGATGTCGGCACCTTTTGCATCAGCATAAAGTTGGTCGCGGTGATCGGCCACGAGGCTTCACCCGGGGCATTGGTGATCAATAAGTAAAAGTCTTTGCTGTTTTTCCAATCCGCACTGGCCGCTGCCGCGCGAAAGCTCTCAATGGAAGGTTGGACAAATTTGCCCGCCGCATTTTGCATACTAATGTGCGACATTTTATTGATCGTCGCATAACTCAATTCGACATAGCCCAGCGCGCCATTGATGCGCTTGGTGTAGGCCGCCACACCTTCATTGCCCTTGCCACCCAGACCGGACGGCCAACGCACGGCGACGCCTTCACCAACCTTCGCTTTCCACTCGGGATTTACTTTCGACAAATAGTTAACGAAGTTAAACGTGGTGCCCGAACCATCCGAACGATGCACCACCGTAATACGCACGTTGGGCAATGCCACGCCTGCGTTTAGTGCGGCGATTTCCGGCGCATTCCATTGGCTAATTTTGCCGAGAAAAATGTCGCCAAGTACTTTGCCGCTCAGCTTGATTTGACCCGCGCTAATACCTTTTAAATTGACCACCGGCACCACGCCACCGATCACGGCGGGAAACTGCGCGAGGCCAGCGGCGGCTAATTCTTCTGGTTTTAAAGGCGCATCGGTGGAGCCAAAATCTACGGTTTTTGCCTTGATTTGCGCGATCCCGCCACCGGAACCAATGGATTGATAGTTGACTTTAACTTGCGTAGCGGCGTTGTAATCGGCCGACCAACGGCTCATGGCCGGAAACACAAATGTGGCCCCTGCGCCGGTAATTTCTGCGGCAAAGCTCAAGCTCATGCTCAAACTTGCGCATACGGCGAGCAGGGATCGTTTCAGATTGACTTTCATTGCATGGGCTCCTAGGGATTAGTATGCAAATTAGCTGCGACATATGACAGTTAAATGACGGTTGCATCGCAAGCAGGTAGGGCGATTAAGGCAGGGCAGTAAAGGCAGATCACCATTGCTGAGCACCGCGTGGCCGCTTTGTGTGGCGCGCACCTTAGCCAATGGCGCGCGCAGCGTTGGTGAAATCTTAGATGCAATTGCGAATGATTCTTGTTACCATGCGCAAAACTCACTGGAATTTATTGCTATGCGTAACTTAATTGCCTTTGCTATCTCTAGCGCACTCATACCGGGCGGCGCATTTGCTGCGACGAACGTCAATTTGGCGTACGAGGAAAGCGAGGCGCAGACGTTGCCTAGCGTGGTCGTCGAAGCAGAAGCTGAATCGGATCATGCGGTGCAGGGGCCGTTTTTGCCGGATGTGCAGGGCACCAAGATCAACGTCGGCAAAAAAACCACGATGATTGACTTAGACGCCCTGCCCAGCATTAACGCCAGCAATTATCGCCAGGCCTTATTGCAGACACCGGGCCTGATTTTGAGCGAGGAAAGCTCGCCCCTGTTGAGCATTGGCTATCGCGGCCTGGAGCCGCACCGCAGCCAATACACGCAAGTGCTGAAAGACGGCATTCCTATCCACGCCGATCAATTTGGCTACCCGGAGGCCTATTACGTACCGCCCTTGGACACCGTGGATCGCATTGAGTTTATTCGGGGCGGTGGTTCTTTGATGTATGGACCACAGCCCGGTGGTGCGTTGAATTACGTGACGCATCGGCCGCGCCTAGACCGGGAATTTAGCGGCGCAACCAGCAATACCTTTGGCTCCGACAGCGCCTGGAGCAGCTTTAGCTATGTCGACGGCACCAGCGGCAGGCTGGGCTACTATGGCTATTACAACCGTCGCGAGAGTGATGGTTTTCGCGCCGCCAACAGCGATATTTTACTCAATGCCGGTTTGATTAAACTTGCACTCGACGCCGATGGCCCGAGCCGCTGGTTTCTGACTCTGGAAAGCTACCGTGAAGCGCATGGCGAGCCGGGTGGCCTGAGCTTGACGCGCGGTGCGCTCGATGTGAACTACGACGATAATCGCGAGGCAAGCTCGCGCCAGTTTGATCGCTTCGAGTTAGAACGCGATGCCGCGACCTTGAGTTTCGAGCACGATTTAGCGGCAGGCCAATTTACTGGGCGCGCATGGGCAAACGACTACACCCGCTACAGTCGGCGTCAACGCGGCGGCGGTTTTGGCGCGCTGCCGACCGGTGCCAATGCGGCCAGCAACGATATCGAAAATCAAGACTTCAAGACTTATGGAATTGAAGGGCGTTTTCGCCGTGATTGGGGCGTAGAAAGCCAGCATACCTTTACCGCGGGCGCGCAAGTATTTCGCTCGGATTCGCCCCGTACAGATGTGCGTGGCGCGAGTGCCAACGCCACTACCGGCGTGCTGCGCATTGCCTCCCAGCGCGATCTGGATTCGACACCCGTATTTGTTGAAAACCTGTTTCGATTGGGTGATTTCAGTATCACGCCGGGCGTGCGTATTGAGCGCTATGAGCAAAGCGTGCGAACCCGCTTTGTGGAACCCGCCGCCCCAGCGCGCACGCGCGTCGACAGTAACAACGTGCCACTGTTTGGCTTAGGCACGGCGTTTAACTTCGGCATCGACAGCATGGTGTATTTCAACGCCACCGAAAGCTACCGCCCGCCGGTATTCACTGAAGCCGTGCCAAACAGCACCAGCACCGTTGTTGCCGGTGATCTAGCCGAGGGCAGTAGTTGGCAAAGTGATATCGGCTTTCGCAGCACAGCGATTGCAAATTTGGTATTCGATGCCAGTATTTTTTACATGAATTTCAAGGACAAAATTGGCGGTGCAGGTACCACGGCCGACCCTTTGCGCAATATCGGCGAAATAAAATATCGTGGCCTCGAAGCGGCGCTTAACTATGATTTTTTTGGCGCCGCTACACCCAGTGAACCAAAACTCAACGGGCTGATAAATGTAACCTTGTTGGATGCAGAAATTAGCCGCGACGCGGTGGCCGCGCGGGTCGGTAAAACCCCGCAATACGCACCCGATTATGTTGTCCGCGCCGGTTTGATTTATGCGCCCGGTGCAAACCAGAAAATCGCGTTACTTGCCACCTTTGTCGATGACAGCTTTGCCGATGATTCCAACACAGCCAACCGCTTTATGCCCGCCTATCAGGTGTGGGATTTAACCGGCGAATGGCAGCTGGGCAAGAGCCCGTTAACGGCATTGGCCGGAATCAATAACCTGACCGATGAAAGCTATTACGCGCGCATTCGCAATGACGGGATTGATCCTGCGCCCGGGCGAAATTTCTATTTAGGCTTGCGCGCAGAATTTTAGACTCGAAGCAATGCTGCCTGAATATCGTCAATCGGGAAGCCGGTGAGATCTTTGTGCAGCTCCTCGACGATTCGGCTGGCGACTTCTTTGTGGTAGTGCTTGCGCAGCTCGCCCAGCGTGCGCGGTGGTGCTACGACCACTAGCGCCTTGAAGTCGCCCCTTAGTGCGCGATCACGTAATAGCTCCGCAGCCTCAGCCGCGAAGCGATCCTCTTCGATCTGGTGAAAGTCAGTTTCCTCCATCGCGCTGCGGCGGCCGCCGCTGGCAAAACTACGTCCGGGCGCATCCGTGCCTTGCTCACGGGTCGCTGGATTTTGCTGCTCCTGATGCGCTTCGAGGTGCAAATCCATCTGAGCTTCATCGCCATGGTTGCGTAAAAACAGCATTTTTCGGCCATCGGCGACAAGTACAAGGGTGTTTTTAGCTAAGTTCATGGCAGTCCTTTGGATTTAGGATGAATCGTCAGGCTGATTTTCTGAGCATTGATCCCTGCCGTCAGTGCGATAACGCACGCTCAAGCTAGCGCAATTCCCAGTACGATGCAGCAGCACTATTCTGTGGCTGAAGGCCATACGCGCTAAACTTTGCAGCGGGACGAATTTTTTTTGAGGTGGGTCATGAGCAAATGCATTTTAGGCGTATTACTGAGCCTTTCTTTTTCGGCGAACGCCGCCTTGTCAGCGCTGCCCAACAGCGCGCGTGTAGAGCTACCTGCGCTTGACCGCGCCAAACTAGCCATTGAAGACAGCGCCACCGACAAAAAAGTCGGCCCGTTTCGCTACGGCGTCTTGGTGCCGCTGTCGGAATCGCAGAGCAAAACTTTAAGTGTCGATAATGGGCGATGGCAACAGCTTGGGTCGGGCGAAATGCTTTGGCAAAGCGAAGTCTTTGCCAAGGGTGCGAGCACGGTGGATGTTTTGCTCAAGCCATTTTGGCTGCCACAAAATGCCAAGTTGACAATCTTCGATGGCACCGGCAAACAGATCTGGGGGCCGTTTGGGCATGAGCAAAATAATTCAGCGAATACCCTGCCGCTGCCATTGGTGTCCGGGGAAACGATGCGGATAGAGCTTACCGTGCCAGCGGATGAGCGAAAGTTTGTACAGGTGGGTGTTGAGCGCGTGACACATGGCTATCGCGGTTTAGATGTTGTAAACGGGCAAGTCATACAAAAAGTGGCAGGCGGTTGCAATGTGGATGTGGTTTGCTCAGCCGCCGATCCTTACCGTGACCAATCGCGCGGCGTAGTGATGCTCACCTCCGGCGGCGGCAGTTGTACCGGGACGCTGGTCAATTCCACGCGCGCTGACCGGGCACCGCTTTTGCTCACTGCGCGACACTGTCAAATTACCTCAGCAAACGCGGCGCAGATAACAGCGTATTATACCTACCAGAATGCTACCTGCAGGCCGGTCATGACTGGAACATTTGGCGGGCTTTCAAGGGCAGGAAGCCAATTACAAATGGGTGCAAGCTTTTTGGCGGCGGCTGGTAAATCGGACTTCACTTTGCTACGACTTAACGGTGCGGTGCCTGCGGGCGCGCAGCCTTACTGGCTTGGGTGGGATCGCCGCGATCTTTTTCCAACCAATGGCGCAGCGGTTGTGCATCACCCACGGGGTGAAGAGAAACGAATTGCCGTAGCAACGGTGCCGATATCGCAAAATTCTGTGGCATTTACCGAAATAACGCCGCCGGTTGCAATAGGCAATGGTTTATTTGTAGAAGACTACAGTGTGGGAACCACTGAGCGAGGATCTTCCGGTGCCGCGCTGTTGACACGTGATACTAAGCGCATTATCGGTACACTTTCCGGAGGCAGCGCAAGCTGTAGTGGCACAACAAGCGCTGGTTTTGATATTTACGGTCGCCTATTCACCGGCTGGGAAGGCGAAAACACCCCCACGACCCGCCTAAAAGATCACCTTGACCCGCTCGGAACTGCGCCTCAGGTATTGGACGGCATCGGGCTTTGCAATGCGCCCACGGTAAGCCTAAATGTAAATCTCGCCACCCCCAGCAGCCGCGATGATGTGACCTACACAGCGACCGTAAATGGTGGCACAGCACCCTACAGCTATGCATGGGATGTGGATGGCGACGGCGTTACTGATCGAACTACCTCAGGCACCAACGTCATTACCACGCGCTATGACCGCGCACTGTCGATTGATGTGCGTTTGAGCGTCACGGATGCTACTGGCTGCAGCACGCTTGTGACACGCGCAATGAACATAAGTGCGCCCGATTTACGCATAGACACTTTGGCAGCAAGCACCCAGCTGTGTGGTGACGGCGACAGTAGTTTCGATCCAGGTGAGCGCTGGCGCATTAATGCGAACGTGAAAAATTTCAGTTTTCCAGCGCTTGGCGCATTTGCCCAGTTTGCTCCTGGCAGCGCAGGAGGCCTTGCAAATGCGGATAGCTTTGGCTATCGCTACAGTGATACTGCGAGCGTTTGTACGTCTGGCTACATTGACATGAGCACGCTCACCCCTACGCCGCAGCCTTTGGCGTTGACCGCATTTGGTGACGATGCGTTAGATGATGGCCGCACTGCAGCACTGTCCCTCAACAGCAATACCTTTGAATATTATGGCGAAGTAGCGAATTCCGTGGCGATGAGCACGAATGGCTATCTGATTATCAACCCGACGAGCGCTATGCGTGGCGGCGATTACGAACCCAATTGCGGCAATGTTCCTACAGAAAACAAAGACTTGGGTAGGCGCATTCGTATTTTGCACCGTGATCTAGTGGCAACGTCATTGCGCACGTATCAGGCCGCAGTTTGTCCACGCCCGTCCAATGTGGGTTCGCCGAGTCAACCCTGCGTCATTTATGACTGGTCAAATATGCAGTTTTTCAATGGCCGAGATATACCTAGAACCGGCAATTTCGACATGCAAGTGCTGCTGTATCCGCAAACTAAGCAGCTGGTATATCAATTTCGTGGTGATTTGCCTGCAGCCGATGTCGACTTGGCAGTGTCTGGCCTAATGAATACCACTACCAGCGCCTACAATTATATGTGTCAAGCGACTGGCCCGGCCAAAGTGGCAGCAGGCAAATCGGTTTGCTATTTCCATCCCTCGGCGCAACCAACCGCTTTGCCATTGATTGTTACGCAAGGCGCTGGGGCGCTGGGTAGCGTCGCCTCTGGGCAAATCATTTTGACCAGCGCGGACGTAAAGATTCCGGCGGACGCTGCCTGTGGGTCCAGCTTGTTGCTGAATTACCATGCGGGCATGGACGACCGCGCGGTCAGGCCCAGCACTGCAGCGCTGAATTTGACCTTAGCCGCCAGCTGCAATGTCGTCAATAACTGCCCATTGCCGGCCCAAATTGGCATGCGCGGCGGTAGTTTTTTCAACCCCGCACGCGGCGGCAATGGCTTGGTGGCGTTTTTGATCGCACGCCCCGCGCCACAAGTGCCGCTATTTTTTGGCGCCTGGTTTACCGGTGAACCGAATCGCAATTTGACTTGGTACATCGTGACTGGGGATTTACTGGGCAATCAGGTCAATGCGCAAATTCTGCAAACCAAACGCAATATCGCCAGCCCAACGTTCAGCACCACGAATACGGAAGTCGGTAAGGCGCAAATTTCCTTGATCGCGCCGGAACAATTTTTGTTTAGCTATCAGTTTACCGGCGGCTCAAACAGTGGGCGCAGCGGTGGGGAAATCATGCAGCATCTGTTGGCTGGCTTAGCACCTGCGGTGCCGAATATTACCGGCCACTATTTCAACCCGGCGGAGTCTGGCTGGGGGCAAACCTATGAAAGCTATATCAGCCAAGGTGCGGCGCAGCAATTTATTTTGACCTATTTGTATGACGCCGCAGGAGAGCCGCGTTGGGTACTAAGTAACCTGCCCGACAATGTCGCAAGTGGCCGGGCCGACACTTACGAAGTGCATTGCCCAGGCTGTGCGTGGTTAGACATCGCGCCCACCATCAAGTCCGCTGGCACGCAGTCACGAATGTTTCCAAACGGCTTTGGCAACGCCATTATCGGCACGCAATTCGTATTGCCCGCGCCGTTGAGCGGGAATTGGCTCAAAAACGCAGTAACAGTGACACCGCTCAGCGATCGGCCGCAATAGCGTAGGCAGTTTGCACGCGACTGGTTTGCATCTAGCGGCAAACCAGTTGCGTATCATCGCCATCTTCGGTTTTCAATGGTGCATGAAGTGGGTTTCAAGATTAGGTCAGCAAAATTAGCGGTGGTTTTTGCGTTATCTGCAACGTCATTTTCGGCCTACGCCGGGGATGGCAAATTGCGCGGCACTGGTGGGCTAATGTCCATCGAAGGCAGTGCCGGTGGTGGCATCAGCCCTTGGGCGGTGATCGCTGGCTATAATGAAGCAGATCAATGGAGTGCGCTGGCAGCAACATCACGCACCGAAACAGATCACTATCGACTGCAAACAAATAGTGTTGCCATTGGCGCGTATAACCGCGTGGAACTCAGCCTTGCGCGCCAAACTTTTAGCATTCCCGGCGGGCGCTTGGGCCAGGATATTCTCGGCGCAAAATTTCGGCTCATGGGCGATTTGGTTTACGGGCCGTATCCGCAAATTAGCTTAGGCGCGCAGTTCAAACGCAGCACCGAAGGCCGCACCCTGAACGCGCTGGGCATTGGGGACCACAAAGATGTCGACCTGTACGCCAGCGCCAGCCGTCTATTTTTAAGCGGGCCGCTGGATCGCAGCTGGTTAGTCAATGCCACGGTGCGCTCGACGAAAGCCCAGCAAATCGGCTTGCTGGGATTTAGCGCGGAGCGTAAGTTCGTGCTAGAGGGCAGTGCGGCGATGCTGCTAAATCGCTATGTGGCGGTGGGTATGGAATACAGAAACAAGCCCGACGAGCTGGACGGGCTGAGCGAAGACGCTTGGAAAGACCTCTTCATCGCCTGGTTCCCGAACAAAAACCTGACGCTTGGCGTCGCCTATGTTGACTTGGGTGAGATTGCGGGCCGCAAAAATCAAAACGGTTATTTTTTCACGTTACAGGGGCAATTCTAATGTCATTAAAACGCACTTTGATGCTGATTTTGGCCGCAGGCATGATCTCAGCCTGCGCGACTACCCGCACGCCGACGCTGTATGACGATTTGGGCGGCAAACCCGGCGTTGCGCGCCTAGTCGACAAACTAATCGAGAAATATCGCGCCGATGTGCGCATCAATGGCTTATTCAATGAAACCAACTTCGAATATTTTAGCGAGCGCTTGAATGAGTATATTTGCCTAGTTGCCGACGGCGGCTGTGAATACACCGGTTTGAGCATGGAAGATGCGCATTCCGGCATGGACATTAAAGAGCGCGAGTTCAACTATTTTGTTGAGGACAGCCAGGCGGCGATGACTGAAGTCGGCATTAGCGTGGGCGTGCAGAATCGGCTGTTGAAAGTGTTGGCGCGTGATCACGGGGATGTGATTCGGCATTAGCAGCGGATTTCGGCGCAAAAAATGGTGCTCGATTCAAGCCGAGGTGATGGAATGAACATCGTCATCCCCGAATGTTTCAGAACATCGTCATCCCCGAATGTTTTAGTCGGGGATCCAGCATCGCTTTTGCGCAAAGCACAGATATTCGAGGCACTAAGCAATATGAACCTTCTGGATTCCCGCCAAAAGCATGCGGGAATGACGAACAACGTGCACCGTCGCCATCGACCCATCAAATTCCGTCGGCAAAAAAGCCGCTTGCAACCGCACCAGCCAATGTGCGCTAGACTACCCAATTGCTTTCCTTAAATTTGGCGACATTGACTTCTTTCCAGCCCGCAGTGCCTAACGTTGATGTGCCCCGATTGAGTGCGGCTGAGTTAAAAGACGCGTTCGCTGACATCGATTTACGCCGTGCGCGTGCTTTGTTTGACAATGTCTCGGCGCTGGTGGTGCGCACGATCGAAGGTGGTGTCAGCATCGGCGCGCTGGTGCAAGGGTCGCGGCGCGAGCCCTACGAAGTTTCTTTGCTGATCACGCACGCCGCCGTGCGCAGCAAAGAATTGGCGCGCTGGCAGGTGGAATCCAGCTGTACTTGCCCGATTGGGACGCGCTGCAAGCATGCTGCTGCCGCCCTTTTGCGCGCGACACAATCGCCAAGCGAAACTTTGGCGCGGGCATCTGGGCAAAAGACGGATGAGTTGAAACAATGGATGGCGGAGCTGAAAGCCTCGGCACCCGAGGCGCGTGACGCGGCCGCTGCCAAGCGCGCGCCCAGCACCGAGTTGCAGCTGTATTTGCAATTGATGATTGAGCCCGGTGATGTGTTTGCCGTGGCCTTAGTGCGGCCATTGCTTGCGGCACTAGAAGACGGGCGCTTGCATATTCAGGCGGAGCTATCACCATTTCGCATGCTGCCCGAGCATGGCCGAGTATTGAGCGGCCAGGACGCCGCTGCTTTGAAAGAGTTGGCCGAATTCGAGCCGCAATTAGTTCAGGGCCGCCATTGGTATCCATTGAGCGGCGCACGTGGCTTTGATGTGTTGGAAGACGCGCTGCGCTGGCGGCGCTTGGTGCAAATCGGGCAAATGGGTGAACCGTTAGTGCGTGGCCCGGAACATGTGTTGAATTTGCGTTGGCGCGCGGATGAGCGTGGCCAGCAGCGTTTAGGTTTGAGCGTGCAAACGGCGGACGGTCAAATGCTGCCGAATGCGGTGGTGCTGGATACCGAACCGTTGAGTGCATTGGACGAAGGTGTGCTGGCACGCGCGCGCTCAAGTTTGTCTTTCCCGATGTTGAAAGCAGCGCTTAGCACCGGCGTACTGCGCCCGGAAACCCAGTTTGAGCACTTAAAAATGCTGCGGAAAAGCTTTGGTGCCGCGCTGCCCGAACCGAAAGAGTTTTCCCGTCAGTCCTTACAAATTGCGGTCACGCCGGTATTGCGTTTGAGCCTGAGCGCTGACCGCGAGGCCTTGCTGCAGCGTCGGCTCAAGCGGCGCATCGGGCACGCGCGGCAATTGGTAGATTTAGGTTTTGAAGTGGTGCCGGTGGCGTCTTATGTGCGCGGCGTTGAACGGGTGCGGGATCAGGCGTTAGTACGATACCTACCGGATTTCGCCGCGATTGCGCAATGGCAGGTGGATTGCAAAAAAGTTGGGCTAGAAAAAGGCATTGAGCGGGTCGGCGGTGCGGTGATTGACTCGATTGATTGGCTAATCAACGCTGATTACGACGAGCAAACCTTGAGTGAGTTTTGCTTTCTCGGTGTGCCCGAGCTGAAAAAGCGCGGTTGGCGCATTGAATATAGCGCTGGTTTTCCGCTCAAGCTGATCGAACAGCCCATTGAATTTATTGCGGATGTCACTGAAGTCGAAGGCGGGCAGTACTTCGATTTGGCCTTGGGCGTGGAAATCAACGGCGTCAAAGTCGCCCTGATGCCGATTTTGGAAGCGGGCCTGGCGCAAGGCCGCTATCAGAATTTGCCGGACAATCCCGACACCATCGTCGCGCTGTATTTGCCGGAAGGCCCAGTGCCGATTACGGCGGGGCGGCTGAAATTGATGTTGGCGGTACTGGCGGAAATTGGCACCAAAACCGCAAGGCTGCCGCGTATGCGCGCCGGGCTGTTGAATGAATTGGATGATCAGTTAGGCTCGGAACTACGCTGGCACGGCGATGCAAATCTACGACCATTGGCGGAGCGGCTGCAAGGTTTGGATGAATTACCGGAAGTTAGTCAGCCGATTGCGTTACAGGCCACTTTACGACCGTATCAAGTCTATGGTTTGCGCTGGTTGAAATTTCTAAGCCAAACCGAGCTTGCCGGTATTTTGGCCGACGACATGGGCCTGGGCAAAACCGTACAGGTACTTGCCCACATCTTGTTGGAGCGCGAATCGATGCCGAATATGGGCCCGGTTTTGGTGATCGCGCCGACGAGCGTGTTGCCGAACTGGCGCGCCGAAATCGAACGCTTTGCGCCGAATTTGAAGGTGCTGACGCTATCTGGCAACAAACGCGCCAGCCGCATGATCGAGATTCCGCAAAGCCACGTGGTGTTGAGCACTTACGCCCTGTTGGGGCGCGACTTGGCAAAATTGTTGGCTTTTGATTTCCACATGCTGGTGCTGGACGAAGCGCAGTTGGTGAAAAACCCGAACACCTTGGCCGCGCGCGCCGCCCGGCAAATTCGTGCCAAGCATCGCTTATGCATGACCGGCACGCCGCTGGAAAACCATTTAGGTGAGCTGTGGGCGCAATTTGACTTTCTCATGCCCGGATTTTTAGGCAATAAAATCGGCTTCCAGAAGAACTTCCGCCTACCGATTGAGAAAAAACGCGACCCGGATGCCGCCGCGCGCTTGCGCGAACGCATCGCCCCATTTTTGCTGCGCCGTACTAAAGATCAAGTCGTCGCCGAACTGCCGCCCAAGTCGGTGATCGTCAAACGCATTGAATTGGAAGGCAAACAGCGCGACTTGTACGAAACCCTGCGCGTGACTTTGCGCGAAGCTGTGCACGCGCAATTGACCGAGCGCGGTGCCGAACGTGGCCGAATTAGTTTGCTCGATGCGCTGCTTAAATTACGCCAAGTCTGCTGTGACCCGCGCTTGCTGAACGTGCAAAGCGCACACGCCGCACCCTCGGCAAAGTTGGACCAGCTGATGGAAATGCTGACTGCACTGATTACCGAAGGCCGCCGCATCCTGCTGTTTTCCCAGTTCACTTCAATGCTGGCGCTGATCGAAGCCGAATGCACCCGCCGTAAAATCAAATATTTGCTGCTCACCGGGCAATCCGAAGACCGCGAAACCCCGGTTAAGCGCTTCCAAAACAAAGAAGTGCCGCTGTTCTTAATCAGCCTGCGCGCGGGTGGTGTTGGCCTGAATTTAACTGCCGCCGACACCGTGATCCACTACGACCCGTGGTGGAACCCAGCCGTCGAAGAGCAAGCCACCGATCGCGCCTATCGCATCGGCCAAGATAAGCCGGTGTTTGTGTATCGCTTGATCGCTTCGGGCACCGTCGAGGAACGCATTGAAGAGCTGAAACAAAAAAAACGCGAGCTTGCCGACGCGCTGTTTGATGAAACCGCCGCACCAAATTTCAGTTCGGATGATTTATTGAGTTTGTTGGAGGGGTAGAATTTGCCATTGTTAATGCCAGAAGGAAACGTATGCATCCCATTCCACAGCCACTTAAAATTGTCGCTTGGGTATTTATCTTCGGCGGCATCTGCGCCGCAATTCAAGTCGTTGTCTTGCTTTTGGCGGGCCACATCAACATCAACCTGGGTGTGCTGGGCATATTTATAGGTCAAGGTTTGTTGCGTCTGAATCCGCGCGCATTGACGTGGGCTATGTTTTTTACTTGGTTCAGCCTGATTTTGACGCCTGTTTTTATCGTTATCTCTTTATTTACACCTGCCAATTTGGAAATATTTGGATTGACTCTCGGTCAAGTGCCGCGCGCCTTTAGTTTTATTTTCGGTGTCGCAGTATTTGCACTGGTTTATTGGCAATACACGGTTCTCACAAAGCGCCAAATCCGTCAGCTATTCGTCTGAAGTCTTGGACAGCAGTGATGGACGCAGTGGAGAATTATTCTAATTCCATTTCAAACAGACCATAATTTTGATGGTCAAGCCGCCGACATTTGATCGAAGAAAAGTATCTTCTGTGCCGTGCCCCAACGGGGCACCATGTGATAGCCCAGGGCAACGCCCTGGGTTTAAATTGATCGAAAGCTAGAGCCCTGAAAGGGCGAAACTTATTACTACATCTTATGTAAATCAATGGCTTGCCGAATATTCCGCCATTTCAGGGCTTGCCGATTTTGTGCATGCGAGACCCAGGGCGTTGCCCTGGGCCATCACATTAAGCCCCATTGGGGCTAACAAAAGACTAGTACCGCAAAATTAATGCCTGTTTGAAATAGAATAGGAATTAGAGCCTTTGTAGCGGCTCATCCCAATGCTTGACCGATTGTATCCGAGTAGCTACAATATCTTGCATGTACACCGTTCTCCAAACCGAAGAGTTCGTTGACTGGCTTGATGATCTCAAAGACAAACGGGCTCGGGTTCGTATCAGTGCTCGGTTGCGGCAAGCCGAGGCAGGGAACTTGGGCGACTGGCAGCCTATTAAAGGTGACGTGTCTGAGTTGAGAATCGATTTTGGCCCTGGTTACCGTCTTTATTTCATTCGCCGTGGTCGCATTATCATCGTCATGCTTAATGCGGGTGATAAGTCGTCCCAGAAGCGCGACATACGCCATGCCCTGAAGCTCGCAGCTGCAGTTGGAGTTGACCTATGAAAAACGCACCAAAAAAACTCATCGCCTTCGACGCGGCCCGCTATCTAGACAACGATGAAGCGATTGCCGAATACATGACCGCGATTCTTGAAACCAACGACACTGACCTGTTGCTGCTAGCGTTGAGCGATGTCGCGCGGGCCAAAGGCATGGCGCAAGTCGCCAAGGATGCAGGCGTGGGCCGCGAAAGTCTTTACAAAGCGCTAACCCCTGGGGCAAAGCCACGTTTTGAAACGGTTATAAAGGTTGCCCGGGCATTAGGCGTCAAGTTTACGGCGGAGCCTGCGTGACGTTGGCGCGGTTTGATCGCGCCTATCATCGGCCAGGACTGCCGGTGTTCGTGTACCGCTTGATCGCATCCGGGACGGTCGAAGAGCGAGTTTGTTGGAAGGGTGAGTTGCCCGTGCCGATTTGGCACACCTCAAACCATCGCCGTCAATAAAATAGTACTTGCGCCAATCAGCGCAATCGCGGGCACCGCCCAAACCAGCCACCGAAACAACTCTTCTTGAACATAAGCGCCAAACCAGCGGGCCGGCAAGTGGAAGCGGAAAATCAAAATATTGATGCCCAGGCTTAAACCGAGCAGCAAATAGTTGAGGCCAAATAGGCGCGAGACCGGATTGTCATTTGCCAAGATTGGGTAGGCTGCATTCACCGTGAAATTCAGCGCAATCAGTGCAAACAAGCCACCGATCAGCACATTGGTCAGCTCGAATGCCTCGGTGCGAAATTCGCCGCCCGGTGCAATAGCGTTTAACCATAGCGCCAACATCGGG
>JANNYA010000168.1:0-79633 GCA_031409855.1 Rhodanobacteraceae bacterium
CAGCCCCGCACGCGGCGCGCGGCCACGCGTGATGCTGCTGCTTGGGCGCTCAAAGCCAAACCAGCAAATGGGGTGGCTCAGTTTGCGGGCATAGGTGCGGCAGTGCTCGTCATCAGCATTCACCACCACCGGCGCGCCTGATGCTAAACCCCGCACAATGGTAAATTTGGCTTCGGCCAGCTGCATCAGGGTGTGGATGCCATTTTCGCCCAAATGATCGTTCGCGACATTAGTGACCACGCCGACATCCGCATCGATCACCTGCAGGCCCCGGCGCAACATGCCGCCACGCGCGACTTCTAGCACCGCAATTTCAGTGTCAGGATGGCGCATTACCATGCGCGCGCCGGTCGGGCCGGAATAATCATCGCGCTTCAAAACTTCGGCGCCAACTTGCACGAAATCAGTGGAACAAAAGCCCACGGTTTGACCACCGCCGCTAAGCATGCGCGCGAGTAATCGCACCGTCGTGGTTTTGCCATTGGTGCCGGTGACTAACACCGTGGGTACTTGGTGACGTTTTGGCCGCCAGGCAATTTCGCCCGGTTCGGGCAAATCATCAAAAGGATAGATCCGGGCATTCGCGCCTTCGCCCAGCGATAGCTCGTTTTCACTCAAAAACACCGGTATACGACGCAAATTCGCAGCACGATACAGTGCCGCAAGCCCCGGCCTTGCCTCGCGCGCAATGCGCCCGAGCATGTCATCCGTCGCGTTGCTCAAACTGATCGCATCCGCCAGTTTGAGCTTGGTTAACGCCGCTTCCCATGCCCATTCGGTAATGTGGGTGGCGCTGAGTAAGCCATCAATCGGCGCGCTGATTGCCAAAATCTGGCTAGGCCCCTGATCGCGCGAAATCACCAGTGCATCGCCCCAACCGATCCGCACCAGCAGTTTTTTGACCAAGTGCCGCCAGTGCACGCGTAGTTTGGTTTTTAACTCTGTAGGCGCGGTGACTTCCAAAATGGCGCCGGGAACTGGCAACACCAATGAAGCACCGGTCAAACGGCGCGAGTCCGTAACGAAGGGCAAGGCCATGCGCTAGCCCTCGAATTCGCGCTGTAGCGCGGTCAATTTTGGCTCTTTTGGAATATCTGCCGCGATTAGAGATAAGCCACCCGTGTCAATCGCTTTCGCCACCACCGGCTTTTTCTCGATCAATTGCGCACCCACGTTGGCTAGTGAAAATTGCTCTAAGGCAAAGCTACGCTCGGCTTTTTTCGGCCCGCTCGCGTCCATGACAGCACCGACATCGGCCAAACTAAATGACGACAAATCCGGCTCAAAGGCGGCAACTTTGGGCTTTACCGCCAGCGGTGCGTCGGCACTTGGGGTGTCAATTGCGGCATCAACGGGCGCTATCGGCGCGATTTTTACAGTGGCAGCTTGCGCTGGTGGCGCAGCAACAGCAGCGCTCGGAGCAACAGCGGAAGTCGCTGCCTTAGTGGGCGCAGCTGCGGCATTGGGAAGAGCGCTGGCGGACTCATCCGCCATAATCGCCACCATCAGCCCCGCATTGCGCATCGCCTCCTGAATTTTTTGCGCGGCTTCTTTAGCGACACCGGCTTTGATCACCCATTTTGGCTGCGCGAGCATGGTGCCGATACGCGCTTCATCGGTGCGAAATAGTTGCGCCAAATTCGCGCGCGCTTGTTCCAATGTGAAACCACTGAGCAATTTGCCGCGAAAAATAATCTGGAATAGCTGGTCACTCATAATCGATCCTCGCATTCAATAGTATGGCTGCGTCTAGTATTACGTGGCTGATAGCACCAATGCCAGGGCTCATACATTACGCCATGTCGATTTTCCGGCGGGAAACTCATGATAAATCCGAATCGGTCAGCGTTTTTTTGCAGCCACAAAAACGCCGCACTCAGCGCAAACGCCTCGACCAACGGCGGCATACCCGGTTCCGCCAAATCAATCGCACAGCCGCTGTGATGCTCGCTGAAACCCGGCGCGGCAGAAACCTTCAAAATTTCATCAATACGCTCGCCACGCTTAAGCTTGCGTCGCACTAGATCCGCCTGATAGCGCTGCGAGCGAAACGCCGACACAATCTCGAAGCGCACGCCCGCTTTGATCGCGGCAGCGTGCATCCGCAACCACGCGATTCGCGCATCCTGGACCAGCCAAATCGTGCGTTGGAAGCGATCGACGCCGGCGCTGAGCAATCTGGGTGGCTCCGACATCACGGGTAAATCGCGAGCCACGCCATAGTCCAACGCTATGCCCAGCGCGCTGAGCCCCTGATTGATCCCGTTGAAAGCGCCACGCGGCGCACGCAACCGCAAGCGTCGCGCAAGTTGCTCGCAAATCCCCGCCATACCCGTCCTAGCTTGCCAGCGCGCAACAACGCGATTGCCCCGGTGCTTATCGCGCAAACAAATACGTCCATGCAGCGCTTCCAAGCACCAGCGCGGCGCATTAATCGCCACCCCATGCGATTTGCGTGGCGGCAATCGCGCTGAAATCCTGCTGATACAATTCAACGCAAGCGCGTTTGAGCTGCAATTGCGCAAAAACTGATCTCGAACAGCCAATTTAATCGACATCAACTCGCCCGTTATTTGAGATTGGCTCTAGCTTGAGCCACTTTTGGAGTTCTCGATGCAACAAAAAGTAAGCCCCTACAGGATTTCGCCAATTGTAGCGATCCGCAAAGTTCGCTGGGCATGAATATCGTGCTAGAACTTGATAGTGGTGCCCAAAGCCTGCTGCAGATGCCCATAAGGGGCGTCTACGCAATTACGCCCACAAATCTCAGCGGTACCACGCTATTAAACGCCGCGCGCGCTGCACTGAATGGTGGCGCGGTGATGTTGCAATACCGCGCAAAGCCAGCGGTCCTGGCCGATGCAGTGGCGCTTAAAACACTGTGCGCGCAATACCGTGCGCCATTAATCATCAATGACAATCTTGCAATCGCAAAAAAACTGGGCTGCGGCGTGCATTTGGGCGAAACCGATACCGGCATCGCACACGCGCGCAAAGAGCTGGGCGCTGACGCGATCATCGGTGCCTCGTGTTATGACAGCGTGGTACTCGCCCAGCGCGCTTTAGAAAATGGCGCAAGCTATGTCGCCTTTGGCAGCTTCTTCCCCTCCAGCACGAAAACCGTAACGCGCCGCGCCGATGTCGCGTTGCTAAGCCGGGCAGCCGTATTAAATGCACCCTGTGTCGCGATCGGCGGCATTGATTTGAGCAATGCCGGGCCGTTAATTGCAGCAGGCGTTGACTATATTGCTGTCGTCAACGGCATTTTCGGGCAGCCTGACATGCAAGCCGCGAGTGCCGCACTTAGCCAACTTTTTAAGAATTAAATCCCACCTATGAACGACGCTATCTCGAATCAAATTGACCCAACTAGCCCAAGCACCGACAAAGGCCGCCCCGCACTTAGCGACGAGCAACGCCGCATTCGTTCATTCGTACTGCGTCAGGGTCGACTAACCAGCGGTCAAGCGCGCGCGATGCTTGAGTTACTGCCCAAATTTGGCGTGCAAAGCGGCGCGAAAGTCAATTTCAACGCCCTGTTCGGCAACACAGCACCTGTGGTTTTGGAGATCGGCATCGGCAATGGCGATGCGCTGGCGCACTGCGCGCTGGCAGATCCAAACCGCAACTACATAGGTGCCGAAGTGCATGCCCCAGGCGTGGGGCACGCGCTACTTGCCATCGAAGCGGCGAATTTGAGCAACGCCCGGATTTATCACGGCGACGCAGTAACTTTGCTGAGCGAGCAGATCGGTGACGCCAGCCTCAATCAAGTCAATATTTGGTTCCCTGACCCCTGGCACAAGGCTAGACACAATAAGCGCAGGTTGGTCCAACCGGCATTTGTAGCTGGGGTGGTGCAAAAATTGGCGGCGGGCGGTTTGCTGCATCTGGCTACCGATTGGCAACCCTACGCCGAGCACATGATGACGGTGCTTAGTGAATGTGCTGCGCTTAAAAATTGCGCAGCAGCGGGCGCTTATATGCCCAAACCAAGCTGGCGGCCGAGCACGCATTTTGAACGCCGCGGCGAACGCTTGGGCCATGGGGTTTGGGATTTACTGTTTCGGAAAGTGTCTTGAGGGCAAGCTTTTAGGAACTTTGCTTTCGCCTAACCGCATTGCAAAAACCCTATTTTTTGGGAGCCTGACCGATTTCCAGCGCGTTTCGCGCTTTGCTTCATAGAACCCCACTCTTGGAAGCTCTATGACTCAGGCACCCGTTTTTTCTCGCCGCACAGCGGCATTTGTTAGTTCCTACCGCCGCATTTCCCGCCCTAGCCGCCGCTTGGCAGTCGCCGGGTTTGTTTTGGCATGCCTTTGCAGCGTAGCTGTGCAGTCGGCGCCGTTGTGCCAGAACTACGGCTTCAACCTCGCGCCAGACAGCTTCGGCGGTGGACCTGGCCAGGGCGGTTTCAGCAGCGTCAACGTTGGCCTTAGTCCGTTAACGGCCGTGGTTGGCAACTTTAATGGCGATCGTTGGCCGGACATCGCCACTGCCAACTTCGGCGGTAACAACGTCACTATCTTGCTTGGTAATAGCAATAGCAACGGTAATTTCACCCAGGCAGCCGGCTCGCCCGTTGCGACCCCGAGCGGTGGCCGGCCTTGGGGAATTGCGGTGGGTCGATTCAACGCCGACCAGCATTTGGATCTCGCGGTAGCGAATCGCAACCTTGGCTCTGTTTCCATCTTGCTCGGAACCGGTACCGGTCAGTTCACCTTGGGCACAACGACCAGCACCGGCGCAAACCAGGTCGGTAGCACTCGGCTGGCGGTGGGCGATCTCAACGGTGATGGCCGTGCCGACGTTGCGGTGCCGAATGAGGATACCAACCGAATCAGCGTGCTGCTGGGCGACGGCAATGGCGCATTGGCTTTGGCTCCTGCATCACCGTTTTCGGTCAGTGGCATGCAGGCACCCAACGGTATCGCGATCGGCCGGTTTGTCGGCAATGACACTATCCTTGATTTGGCAGTATCGGCAAAACTCTCTGACACCGTGGTGGTTGTGCAAGGCAATGGCAGTGGTGGTTTTACGCTCGCGCAGACCTTGAATCCCGTGCTTACCGCCGAGGCATCTCCAAGGTCTATTGAAACCCATGATATGAACGCGGACGGCATCCCTGATCTGGTGGTTGCCAATTTCGTGGATCGTGCAAACGGCGGCGTCACTCCTTCACCTTCCAACACCGCCGCGATCTTTCGTGGGTTAAGCGCGGGCGGCTTTTCGACTACCCCACAACAGGCCAATGTCGCCATCGACTTGTTTGCAGTGACGGCAGCAGACATGGATCTCGACGGAAAACTGGACTTGGTGGGAACCAATGCCGCCTTCACTTTTGCCGGCTCTGTCGCCTTACAAAACGCGAGCGGAGCCTTTGATTTGCCCACCAACCATTTCGCTGCGGGAAATCCATTTCATACCGTGGTCGGCGATTTTGATGACAACGGCGCCAAGGACTTCGCCGTGGTCAACCAGCCAACGAACACGTTGACCGTTTTTCTGAATACTTGTACCGACGCCATGTTCAAAAACGGTTATGAGTGATCGCAAAACGTGGCAGATCGGAGTTACTGGCCGCGCCGATCGGAACCCGCCAGCGCGCGCAATTCGAGCAGCTCCTTCAAAGGCAGCGACATCGGTGCGAGCGCTGCGGGTAAAACACGCTCGGCGCGTGCCAGTGCCGAAGCCATGATCTCCGGTCGGCTCAGCCGTCGCGCGAGTTGCGCCAGCCGCAGCTCGGTCAGCGCGGCGTTGACGGACTTCTCGCCGTGGAATTTGCGCAGGGCGTCGGCCAGCGAGGCCAGACGTTCAAAATCGTCCGCCGATGGCTCCTTGCTAGCGGCGAGCAGCGTGGCGAAGCGCACGTTGCGAGTGAGGTGGGTCGAGCCCAGTCCACGGTAATGCTCGAAGCGTTCCACCAGCCAGGCCCGGTCCGGCGCCGCGCTCAAGCCTTCTACCATGGCGCGGCTGTCGTCGGTCTCCGGGTTCGCGGCGCCGAGCACCGTGTTGCGACGCTGGTAGACCGTCAGCGCGCACGCGCCGGCGCTCGCCGCGCCTTCCCGCGTGATCAGAACGCGACAGAGGTTGTGCTCCGCGCGCAGGGTATTGACGTCATCGGCACCGAAGGTCAGCCGACGCACCGCCAGTGAGCGCCGGTAGTGGCCCTCGGCGGTGACCAAATCGCCGCGCAACTCCTGCACGGTACCGAGCTGGTTGAGCGCGCGTGCGTGCTCGCCCGACTCCGGCGACACCCGCGCGGCGATGTCGGCTGCGGCTTGGCAAAGCGCAAGCGCCTCGACGAGATCGCCACGCAGCATCTTGAGCACGCCCAGCTCATTGCTCGCGATGCCGGTCTCTAGGCTATCGAGGCCATTGGTCTTGCGACGGCCCGCCACGAGCTGCTCCAGCAATTCAATGGCTGAATTGATTTCACCGATGCCGGCCAGAGTCTGGGCCAGCGGCATCATGCTGACCATTGTGCGCGGGTCCTCGGCACTGTAGAGCGCCGTTTTCTCATCGACCGCTTGCTGATATTGTTGACTCGCTAACGCCAGCTCGCCCCGGCGCTGGGCGATCCATCCCAGGTTGTGGCGCACGGCGGCCAGCCCCTCCAGGTCCGGTGGCCGCTGTGCCGCGAAGATTTTCTGGGCCCTCAAGAACAGAGCCTCAGCTTCGTCTCCGCGACCCTGCTTTTGCACCGCTACGCCCAGGGACTGCAGCGCGTGCGCAACCGCCGCGCCATTGCGCCCCAAATGCGTCTCGCGTAGCGCCAGTGCAGCTCGGGCTGACGCCTCAGCTTCGGGGTTGCGCTCCAGCGTCGACAGCGCGCGCGCCTGTTCGTGCAGCAACTCGGCCTTCAGCAGCGGCTCGGATGGCGCAAGCGCAAGTCCAGCTTGGAACTGGGCCGCAGCAACGTCTGGATCGCCGATCTGCGCGAACAATACGCCCACGGTTAAGCGCAACTGCGCGTCGATACCGACGTCCCCGCTGCGATGCCTGCCCAGACGCTCGGCCCCGCGTTCGAGTAAGGCGCGCGCACTCAGCTCCGCATTGCGCGCAATACGCGGATCCGCGCCCTCGAACAAATCGGTCATCAGCTCAGCGACGGCCTGTGCCGTCTGCGCTTTGCGCTCGGCTTCCCGCTCAGCTAGCTGCGCACGCTGCAGGGCCGTCTGCAATTGCACGATGAAGAACACGGTGGCCACGAGCGCGGCGGCGGCAACCGCGACGCCCCAACGGTGGCGGCGCAGCCATTTGCGGCTGCGATAAGCCACGCTGTCTGGCATGGCTAGGACCGGCAAGCCGCGTTGCCATCGTTTCAGATCCGCCACCAAATCAGCCGCCGACCGATAACGGCGCTCCGGCTCCTCGCGCAGCGCCATCGCAACAATGCGATCGAGCTCGATCTTGATGCCGCTGGCATCGCGCCGCACCCAGGGCAGCTCGGAACTCCTTGCGACCTGACTGGCTTGGGTGCGAGGTGCCGCATCGTCTTTGCCACGGGCCGGCACGCCGCATAGCAGCTCGAACAACATCAGCCCCAAGGCATGCACATCGGTGGCCACGGTCACCGCGCGGCCAGCGATTTGCTCCGGCGCGGCATACGTGGGGGTGTATACGCGAGTCGAAGTGATTCGCTCCGATGCTTCGGTGCCAATCAGTTTGGCGATACCAAAATCCAACAACACCGGGCTGTGATCGCGACGAACCAACAAATTGGCCGGTTTCAAGTCGCGATGCACAACCAAGTTAGCGTGTGCATGGTCAACAGCTTGCGCGAGCGCAATTAGCAAATCCAGCCGCTGTTGCAGACTGGGTTGATGCTGCTCCAGCCAGCTTTGCACAGTCTGACCATCCACGTACTCCATCACCAGATAGCGCCGCCCATCGGCCGAGCCAGCGTCCAGGAAGCGCGCAATATTGGGGTGGTGCAGGCTCGCTAGCACCATTCGTTCACGCTGGAACAGATCATCCGCCGCCGCTCGACCGGCACCGCGGACCAGTTTCAAAGCCACCTGCTGACGCACGCCATCGGCGTATCGCTCGGCCAGATAAACCCACCCCATCCCGCCGGCCCCCAGCAAGCGCAATAACTGGTAGGGGCCGATCTGTTGCCCTTGGGCAGGCGGCGCACTATCTAAACTGCGCAATACGCGACCGCCAATAGGGTCTTCTGTTGCACCTGAAGTCTTTCCCGAGGGCAGTAATTTGCGCAGTTGTTCGACCAATTCGGGGTGCAGCAAAGCGAGTTCCGCCAACGCCGATTCGCGCGCTTCAGGCGCCAGCTCGACCAAGTAATCAAAACTTTCGCGCAGCTGTGGTTCGGCGTGGGCGCTCATTCTTTCAGCGCCTGACGCAGCCAAGCCTGACCGAATCGCAGGGCCCGAAACACGCTGGAGACCGAGCACCCCAACGCTTCCGCCACCTCCTCACGCGCCAGGCCGCCGAAATAACTGAGTTCGATGACCTTGGCCGCTTGCGCATCAACGTTCGCCAGCCCTTCCAACGCTTGGTGCAACTCCAAAATGCCCAAGTCAGCAGATGGGTCGACCAAGTCCTCCCCCAAAGTGACTTGAACCTGCGCGCCGCCTCGGCGGAGCGAATCCCGGGCGCGCGCTTGATCCACCAAAACGCTGCGCATATGGAGTGCGGCAAAAGCGAAGAAATGCGCGCGGTCGCGCCAATCGACCTCGCCGCCCAGCAAACGCAGCATCGCTTCATTGACCAACGCAGTCGGCTGCAGCGTAACCTGCTGTTCGCTGCGCAATCGCACCGCCGCCAGCTCGCGCAACTGCCCTTGAACAAGCCCCGCCAGTTCATTGAGCGCCTGCCGATCACCGGCCTTCCAGCGTTGCAAGCATTGGGTGATGTTGTCGGAGGCTTGCATCGTGGTGGGCCTTAAGTTGAAGCTTTATTTTAACCAGCATGCCAAGCACTTTGGCTTGTTCTTTTCGGTTGACCGATTTATCCAGGAACTTAGCCTACGCTGTTAATGAAACGCACCGAATAGCTGCTGGGGCTTAATTCTTCAAACTTTCGGCGCAGATTTTTGATGTGGCAATAGACGGTGCGCACTGACGATGCGGTGATCCAAATTGCACACCCCGCTCATCGAACCGAACGTGCGGTTGGCGATGCGCTGGCGCACTGCGCGCTGGCCGATCCAAACCGCAACTACATCGGTGCCGAAGTGTATGCGCCCGGTGTCGGGCACCTTTTACTCGCCATCGAAGCGGCGAATTTGAGCAACGCCCGGATTTATCACGGCAAACTCACCCACTCAACGCCCGCAAACGTTTCACACTCGCCGCTTCTGCCGTTTTCAACTCCGGCGCAAAAATTGAGACGCGGAATTCTTCTAATAGCCAACGCAGCGGCTGATTTTTAGGCGCGTGACGAGCGTTTTCGATGATGGCCATGAACGGCAGTAGGTCGAGCATTTTTGCTTGATCTTTAATCGGCTCGTTGAACAGCCGCTCCAGACGAATCGCGATGGCTTTTAGATAGCGTGGATAGTGCGCAAGTCGGCTCATCGGTATTTCCAAAACAAATTTCGGATAGATCAGCCCGGCTAATTGCGCGCGGATATCGTCTAGATTTGCTTTGGCGAGACCAATCACCGGCGGCGTTAATTTGCGCCGGATCGCGCTGTGCGCACAGAGGATTTCATCTAACAATGCCGCGGTTTTACCGCTGTCTGGGCCGAGGTGGGTGCGTGCGTGTTCGCTCAAATGGTGAAAGTCCGCCAATGTGCGCGTACTTGCTGCTAGCTCGCGATTGCCGGAAATTAGACAAGCCTCAACCAATTCCACGCGCAAATTTTCCGCTGCATCCACGGCGGCGTAAGCCAGCATTGCGGTGCTGCTCAGGCTGGCATTTTTGCGCCAATAGCGCAATTCATCCGGCAAATGCAGGCGCAACAAGCGGAGCGCGCCCTCCGGGTGATGCGCATTCGCTTCTTCAATGGTGGCGTAGGCGCGCAAGCTGGCGTCAACTCCGGTGTCGTGCAGGGCCGGAAACGCCGCGCTGCCATCATCGCTGGTGATTTGTACCGGCAAATCAAACGGCCAGGTTTTAAGCTGATCACGGTTATAAAGCGCGCCGACTTTCGCCGTGAATGCGGCGCGCGCGGCGGAGCGAAAATTGGCTTGTAATGCGGCGATATCCCGGCCTTCCGTCAAAATTTCGCCAGCCGGCCCGGTAACCACAATACGCAGCTGCAAATGGTTCGCCAGCGCCGCGCTGTCAAAGTCGGTTTCCGCAAATGCCTCACCGCAAATTTTGCTTAAGAAACGCGCGAGTGCGGTTGCCATAGAATAATCCGCAGAAGGTGCTTCGGCTTCTAAAAACGCGCGGGCAAAATCGGGGGCAGGCACCGCCAAACGGCGCAAGTGTTTCGGCAGCGATTTAATCAGCGCCGCCGCTTTTTCCTCGCGCAGGCCAGGCACTAACCAATCCAATTGTGCCAAGGGCAGGGCGCCGAGTTGCTCCAGCTTGACCATCGCGGTCACGCCATCGTTCGCGGCGCTGGGATCAAACTGATAGCTCAGCGCCAACTTAAAACCGCCCGCCATTAGCTCATCGGGAAATTCATGGCTGAGTGGCGTCGTTAGCAAAATTAAATCATTCACGTGCAGGCGTAAGTTCGCTTCCTGATTGCGCCCAACAGGTGACTTTAGCCAGCTGATAAACGCCGGGACGCTGCGAATATCCGCCGGTACGCGCGCATCAAACCATTCGGCGATCCCTGATTCAGATTTCAGCAACCCGCGGCGGCGCAGCTTGTCCTCTTTCGCATGCGCCTCCAGGCGCACGGCGGCGTTGTGCGCAAACAGCCGGTGCGGCGTACTGACTTCGCCACCCGCTAGGGCGTGGCGCAAAAACAACTCACGCGACTCAGCCGGGTTGATTAGTTCGTACTGCGCGCGGCGCTTGACATAGACCGTTAGCCCCAGCAGCATGGCGTCGACAAAACACATCACGCGGCCAGCGCGTTCATCCCAAAACGGGTCGTAATGGCGCTTCTTAATCAGGTGTGCGCCGATTGTTTCTAGCCAAGCGGGTTCAATTTTGGCAACCCCAATCGCCCAGACTTTTTGCGTGTCTAATAGTGTGTCCGCCATGACCCAGCGCGGGCTGCCTTTGATGGCCGAGCCTGGGAAGATTTGGAATTTGCGCTGGCGCGTGCCTTTGTAGACGCCTTTTTCGTCATGCTCACCGACTTGGCCAATCAACGCGGTTAACAGCGCGCGATGCAGCGCTTCAAAGCTGGCGCTCTTTTCGTTGCCGGCCCAACCCAATTCGCGCGTGGAATTACTCAATTGCTGATGTAAATCGCGCCATTCGCGTAAGCGCATAAAGCTCAAGAAATGATTGCGCGCCCAATCGCGCAGTTTGCTTTGGCTCAAAGCTTGGCTTTGAAACTGATAGGCATCCCAGAGTTTCAGCCAGCTCATAAAATCACTGCGTTCATCGCTGAACGTGGCATGCGCGGCGTCCGCACTGCCACGTTTGTCCGCTGGGCGTTCACGCGGGTCTTGAATCGACAAACCGGCGGTCAAAACCAGCATTTCTTTTAGGCAGTTTTCGGACTTTGCCGCAATCAACATGCGCGCGTAATGCACATCAATCGGCAGCTCGGCCATTTGCCTGCCAAGCTCAGTCAACGTACGTTGTTCCGTGATCGCCCCCAGTTCGCTCAACACCAAATAGCCATCATTGATCGCGCTGTTATCAGGCGGCTCAACAAAAGGAAAGGCGCGTGGATCGCCCAAATTAAGCCGCAACATGCGCAACAGCACGCCGGCAAGTGAGCTGCGCAGTATTTCTGGGTCGGTAAACGCCGGGCGCAGTTGAAAATCTAGCTCTTCATAAAGCCGCACACACACGCCCGCCGCCACCCGCCCGCAGCGTCCGGCGCGCTGGTTCGCACTGGCTTGGCTGATCGCTTCGATGTGCAGCCGCTCAATTTTCGAGCGCGGCGAATAGCGCGCCACCCGCGCGGTGCCGGTGTCAATCACATAGCGGATGCGTGGCACCGTGATCGAGGTTTCCGCGACGTTGGTCGCCAACACAATCCGGCGTTTTGGCCCAGGCTGGAATACTTTATCTTGCTCGGTGGCGGATAGTCTGGAAAACAGCGTCACGACTTCGGTTTCACGAAAATTGCGCCGCTCTATCGCCGCTTGCGCATCGCGAATTTCACGTTCGCCCGGAAAGAACACGAGCACATCGCCGCCAATCGAATTCGGCGTCTCGCGGTTAAGTTCTTCAATCGCGGCAATAATGGCGGAAGGCTGCGCGCGTTCGTTGCGCTCATCCTCGTCGCCAGAAATCGGGCGATAGCGCAGCTCTACCGGAAAGCCACGGCCTTCCACGGTAAACACCGGCGCGTTGTTGAAATGCGCAGAAAAGCGCGCGGTATCAATGGTGGCTGAGGTAATAATGACTTTCAAATCCGGCCGCTTCGGCAGCAGCTTTTTGATAAAGCCCAGCAGAAAATCGATGTTGAGTGAGCGCTCATGCGCTTCATCAATAATCAGCGTGTCATAGTTGGCCAAATTCCGATCAGACTGCGTTTCCGCGAGCAAAATGCCGTCGGTCATGAACTTAATCAACGTCGAATCGCCGACCGCTTCGGTAAACCGCACCTGCCAACCCACCACGCCGCCCAGTTCGCAGTTCAACTCTTGCGCAACCCGTTTAGCGACCGTTTTTGCGGCGATCCGGCGTGGCTGGGTACAACCGATCATGCCCAGAATTCCACGCCCGGCGCTTAAACACAGCTTTGGCAACTGCGTGGTTTTACCCGAGCCGGTTTCGCCCGCAACTATGACCACTTGATTGCGCGTTATCGCCTGGATTAATTCATCGGCATAGGCTTGAATCGGCAGGGCTTCGTCGATGCTGATTTTGGGTACACGCGCCTTGCGCGAGTCGACCAGCGCTTTGGCCTTATCGAAGTCTGCTTGGAAGCGAACGCGATCAGTGTGATCCACGGCCAGATTTTGCACACGCTGCCAAGTGCTGCGGAGGCGGTGTTGTAGGCGGATTGGGATTAGATGGAATGCGGGGCGAACAATCGCTTTGTCGCGCAGCACAGGTTCAGACATTCATTAAACCCGCACCAAATTCTTTGCAAAGGCGCTCAATCAACTCACGCTCATGATTCAAAAGTTGCGTTTGGTCGACAAAGCGCCAGTTTCGCTCGTACAGTGCAAAGGCTTCATGATCTGCCAAAGTATCTTCCTTGCGCATGTTCCAGGCGATCAAACGAAGTTGCGGGAAATTGTGTAGGTGAATGGTCATGGCCAAAACTTTGTACTAAAAACCAATAACTCGACCTTTTGTATCAAACTTCGGAGGTGCATCGTCAAAGTTGAAAACCGAATATTCGGGCGGCAAGTTGGCTAAATCATCCAGTTGCCCCTCCATACAACCAAACAGGCTTGGCTTTTTCAATTCAGCGTTGGATTTTTCTACGCGGCTCGGCGCAATGCCACGCTTTGAAGAAATTTTTGATTTCATAACCGACGCGCGCTGCTCTTGTGACGAGGCTAAATTATGCCGTAGTTTTGGTCTGCAGCATGCGGCAAAACATTTCCCGATTAGCGCCAATCCTCAGTGTGCATGGTTCGTCATCCCCGCGAACGCGGGGATCCAGGGGCGGTGACGACAGAAATTGTTTTGTAAAAAGCTTTGGGAAACAGGAATCCGGGCTTTTGAAAATATGATGCAAGCAAGCGCATTCCCATTCTCCCTGGATTCCCGCGTTCGCGGGAATGACGATTTGGTGTTGCTGAGGATTGACGCTAATCAGGAAACATTTAGGAGGCGCACGGAACATATTTCTTGCATACCTACCACCGATGCTACTTAACTTTCTGAAGAGGTGGCCCCTGCCAGCAGCACTCCGCGCTTGTTCAATCACTACCGTTGCTGCCTTCCGGCCCTGGCGGGGTTCGCAATCTAGCAACGCGAAGGTACCGGCAGAGGCCATAGAAAGCATGCGTGTAACTTTGCGGGTGGTACTAAAAACTTTTCAGCTCACAAATCTTGCGATCTGGCGGAGAAAGAGGGATTCGAACCCTCGGTACGGGATTACCGTACACACACTTTCCAGGCGTGCGCCTTAAACCGCTCGGCCATCTCTCCACACCCCGCCGCTTGCGCGTCGGGTCGTGAACTATAGCCGCAGTACGCGTACTTCACAACCTAGGCCATATAAAATGCACGGCCCACTGTTTATGTTGCAAATGTTGGTTTAACCCAGGGCGTCAAGTTGGTACGCTTGCAAGTCAAACTTCTTGGGCAGCAAACCTTGACCAAAAGCCTCGCGCTCATTGTTGACGACGAACCCGCGCTGTTAGACACCATGACCCTCACGCTGATTCGCATGGGCCTTGCTGTGGAAACCGCAATGACCGTTGCGGACGCGAAATTAAAGCTAACGCGGCAGAAGTTTGATTTATGTTTCACCGACATGCGTTTACCCGATGGTTCTGGCCTGGAACTCGTTACACATATAAGTAAGGACTTCCCTGATACGCCGGTGGCGATGATTACCGCCTATGGCAATCAGGAAGCAGCCGTCAATGCGCTCAAAGCCGGTGCCTTTGATTTTGTCAGCAAACCGGTTGATTTAAGCCAAATCCGAGCCTTGGTGGGTAGTGCGCTAAAATTGCGGGAAACACGGCCCGCCCTAGTAACCAACACGCGTAGCCCAGAAAAGTCAGATTTGCCCCAAGCCGAGGCAAAAGCTGACGTTAAATTGCCACAGCTGCTTGGCGAATCCGACGCCATCTTAGAAGTGCGCGGCAAAATCGCCAAACTCGCGCGTAGCCAAGCGCCGGTCCACATCGCCGGCGAATCCGGCGTCGGCAAAGAATTGGCGGCACACGCCATTCACGACGGCGGCCCGCGTGCCGGTGGCCCGTTTATACCGGTCAACTGCGGCGCAATTCCTTCGGAGTTAATGGAAAGCGAGTTTTTCGGCCACAAAAAAGGCAGCTTTACTGGCGCAACCGCCGATAAAGACGGCTTATTTAAGGCGGCAAGCGGCGGCACACTGTTTTTAGATGAAGTCGCCGAACTGCCCATGCACATGCAGGTCAAGCTGCTGCGTGTGCTGCAAGAAAAATGCGTGCGCCCGATTGGTGCCACGGCAGAAGTCCCGGTCGACGTTCGGCTACTGAGTGCCACGCATAAAGATTTATCAAAATTAGTGGATGCTGGGCAGTTCCGGCAAGATTTGTACTATCGCATCAACGTAATTGAGCTGAAAATCCCGGCGCTGCGTGAACGTGGACGCGATGTGGCACTTTTGGCTGAGCATTTTCTGACGCGTTTGGCAAACGAATGGACAATCACCAAACCAACTCTGTCTGCGCACGCAAAAGAAGAGCTTAACCGCTATGATTTTCCAGGCAATGTACGCGAGCTACAAAACGTACTTGAGCGTGCCGTCGCGTTAAGTGAAAACGACACCATTGAAGCGCACGACCTACAATTGCGCCCCAGAACCGGCATGCAGCCCAGCGTTCCTGCCGATGCCGAAGCCGCGTTACGATTAAAAAACAGCTTGGGCCTGATGGAAAAAGTTGAGGAACTCGAACGCGACACCCTTCTCAAAGCACTTGAAGACACGCGCTGGAACCGCACGGCGGCAGCGAAGAAACTCAATATTACTTTTCGCGCTATGCGTTACCGCTTGAAAAAGTTAGGGATCGAGTAGTTGCAATCCGTTCAGCAACTGTTGGGCAAAAACTGACGTTAACAGGGCAAAAAGAGGTCACTTTATGACGCGATGGAAGGCAGCAGGAATTCACTTTTCGATTAGTTTGATGATTGGCATTGCGGCGTTTTGCCTGCTGTATTTTGTCTATTACCCGCAGCCGTACTTTGTCGCCGCAGGCGCGAGCGTGCTGGTTCTGCTTTTACTGGGCGTGGATGTCGTATTAGGGCCACTTCTGACGCTAATTGTATTTAAAAGTGGCAAAAAAACGCTCAAGTTTGATCTTGCCGTTATTGCGATCATGCAGACAATAGCCCTCGTTTACGGCTTGCACGTCGTTTGGAGCGCCCGCCCGGTATTTGTGTTGGCCGTCGTTGATCGCCTAGAGATCATCTATCCAGGTGCAATTGATGCAAAGCAGTTTGCGCTGGCGGCTTTCCCGGAGTTTAACGCTGAGCCGCGCTTTGGGCCCGTGTTTGGAATTACCCGCCGTCCTAAGGCCGGTTCAGAGCAGATGGAAATTATTGAATCGTCGCTTGCCGGCGTTGATATTCAGTACTTCCCAAAATTTTTCATGCCTGCCACCCCAGCGGCACTGAAAACATTTTTATTGCATGCCAAAAGGGTTGATGATTTGCCCAGCAAGGCGCGAAAACTCGCGGAAGCCTATGTCACCCTCCACCAACTCAAAGGTGAGATTGTCGCAATCCCGATGCAGGGCCGCGCCGCTGAATTTACTGTATTGTTTGATCTTGACACTGGCAAACTCTTAACTGCGTTGCCCGCCGGGGCGTGGGACTAGCCCAAACGAACATGGCTCGATTCTTGCCGGTGACCCCGTTGGTCATGGAGAATACCGATGCGTAGCACTGGATTTACCCTTATTGAATTGATGATCGTCATCGCGATCATCGGTATTTTGGCGGCAATTGCCTTGCCAGCGTATCAAAATTACGTAATACGCACTAAAGTAAGTGAAGTGTTAGTTGGCTGTGGTAATGTCAAAACCTTACTCAGCGAAGCCTTCCAAATCTCAAGTGTCCGAGGCTTAACGCAAGCGGCCATTGTTTATAATGCCCTGCCGCCCGCAGAAAAACGATCTAAGTTTATAGATGGTATTGTCATAACGGAGGATGATCCATGGGATATTCGGTGCGCGCTCAGTGCAACCACTGGCAACGGAATTCCGACCATTCTTAATGGCAACTACATCACGTTGACGCCAAACGTACAAAGGGTTAGACCAGCTGCAACAGGTCCAGGATCCGTCGGCGCAATCGATTGGGCGTGTGCCTCTGAATCTACAATTACCGCAACTGCCCGGGGCCTCACCAGCGCGGTGCTTGGCACCTTGCCGGCCAAGTACGCGCCTTCGGAGTGCCGCTGAATTCCCGGCCATGCTTGGCACGATACTTGAATAGCATTCTGCACGGGCTCTGGTCCGGTGTCTCACCCAGCGAAGTTCCCACTAGTACTCAAAAAGGATTAAACCCATGAAAATGATTAGCAAAGGCTTTACCTTAATCGAATTGATGATCGTTATCGCGATCATCGGTATTCTTGCCGCCATCGCACTGCCTGCTTACCAAGACTATACGATTCGCACCAAAGTCAGCGAAGCAGTGATTGCCGCTTCGAGCGTTAAGGGTTTATTGAGCGAAGCATTTCAAACCGACAGTGTTGCTGGCCTCGACGCCGCAGCCGCAGCTTACAACGTTATTCTAGTTGCAGAAAAATCTTCCAAGTTCGTCAATGATATCCAGGTTCAAGCTGGAACACCGTGGGGGATTACAGTTTTAATTGCGGCAAACGCCAACAACGGTATCCCAGCTGCACTTAATAACAACACTATCAGCTTGTGGCCAAACGTAACAAACCAGGTACCAAATCCAGGTCCAGGTCCAGGATCCGTCGGCGCAATCGATTGGGCTTGTACCTCTTCCACGACCCTGACTGCGGGCACCCGTGGTCTACTAAACAATCAAATCTCACTCGGCATTCCTTTGCCTGCCAAGTACGCACCTTCAGAGTGCCGTTAGAGCTTAGCGACCAAGTTGTAATTGGTTAAACACTCAGAAAGGCCCGAAAGGGCCTTTCTGCTTTTCCGTATTGCAAATCAGCGCTAGAATCGCGCAAGCACTAGGCGTACTATTTAGCTCGATACTTCATGGGAGTAAGACATGGCGGCCGCGATAGCAGTTAAAAATAAAAATATAGGGCGCGCTGCAGTAAGCGCGCTTCAGACCTTTGCTTGGGTAGGTACCGACAAGCGTGGTATGAAGCTACGCGGTGACGAGCTGGGGAAGAACGAAAACTTGGTGCGCGCGGAATTGCGCAAGCGTGGCATCGTTCCGAGCGTTGTAAAGGTGAAAAAGGACAGCTTTTTTTCCGGCAGCGGTGGCACAGTTAAGGCAAAAGATATTTCGCTCATAGCGCGCCAGCTAGCGACAATGATGCAGGCCGGTGTGCCCTTGGTGCAAACCTTTGAAATTTTGGCAAGCGGTAGTGAAAACCCCGCAGTAAAAAAACTACTGAATGCGGTAAAGACGGAAATTGAAGGTGGTTCTTCGTTGTCTGAAGCCTTGAGTAAACACCCGGCACAATTTGATGAATTGTTTGTCAACTTAACCCGCGCCGGTGAAACTGCAGGTGTGTTGGATACAATTTTAGACACAATAGCAACCTACAAAGAAAATATTGAAGCGATCAAGGGCAAGATTAAAAAGGCACTATTTTACCCGGCCTCGGTGATCGCAGTTGCGGTCGTCGTAAGCGCCGTTTTGTTAATTTACGTCGTGCCGCAGTTTGAAGCAGTATTTGCTAATTTCGGCGCAGAATTGCCCGCATTCACGCAAATGATTGTTCAGGCGTCAAAGTTCCTAGTCAGTTACTGGTGGCTTGCACTTATGATTGCCATCGGCTTTGGTTTTGCCTTTTTTATGGCGATGAAACATTCTTGGACGTTTCGGCGCTTTTTAGACCGCATGATGCTTAAATTGCCTGTAGTTGGGCTGATTTTGCACCAATCAGCAATATCGAGATTTGCACGGACTTTGGCGATCACGTTTAAAGCCGGCGTGCCTTTGGTGGAAGCCTTAGATACGGTGGCAGGTGCAACCGGCAGCATTGTTTATTCTGAGGCGGTACAGCGGGTTAAAGAGGATGTCGCGGTGGGGCATCAGTTGAATCTTGGTATGCGTCAGACGAATTTGTTCCCCAACATGGTCGTGCAAATGGTAGCGATTGGTGAAGAAGCCGGTGCGCTAGATACTATGCTGCTTAAAGTGGCGGAGTTTTACGAGCAAGAAGTTTCCAACTCGGTTGATGCGTTATCAAGCTTGATGGAACCCTTCATCATGGTGGTTATTGGCACCCTTGTTGGTGGTATGGTTATCGGTATGTATCTGCCTATCTTTAAGCTCGGGGCGGTCATCTAAAGCGGCTCATTTTGGCGTCCAAAAATTGACGAAAATACCGGAATGAAATCTGAGATCGACTTCGCCATCATCGGCGGCACTGGCTTGTACGCCCTTGATGAGCTAAGCGATGTTGCGCAGCACACAGAATCGAACCGCTACGGTACGCCCAGTAGCGCGATTACCACCGGCCTGTGGCATGGGCGCCGGGTGGCGTTTTTGACGCGCCACGGCGGTGATCATACGATTGCGCCGCACCGGGTGAATTACCGCGCCAATATCCAGGCGTTGAAAGAGTTTGGTGTTAGCCGGATTGTTGCAGTAAACGCGGTCGGTGGAATTCACCAGGATATGGGGCCGAAAGCGATTTCGATTTGCGATCAGTTAATCGACTACACGCATGGACGGCTCAGCAGTTTTTCCGATTTTCCAGGCGAAAAAGTCGTGCACATCGACTTTACTGAGCCCTACAGCGCCAGCATGCGTAAAGCGCTCGGCGCTGCGGCGCTAAAGGCTAAAATTGTAGCGTTAGAGTTCGGCTGCTACGGCTGCACCGAAGGCCCGAGGTTGGAAACGAAGGCTGAGATTGCCAGAATGAAGCGCGATGGTTGCGATTTAGTCGGTATGACTGGCATGCCCGAGGCGGTGCTGGCGCGCGAAGCCGGAATTGACTATGGCTGTATCGCCGTTGTGGCAAATTGGGCGGCGGGCTGCGGTGAGCAGAGTGAAATCACCATGGCGGAAATTTTTGCAAACTTGGCGCAGGGTATGGCAGACGTCAAGTCTATTTTGACGGAGCTTGAGTAAACTCGAATCAGCCGCCACCCGCCGCTTTCACCCGCTGAGCATTCAAAATGCTGGCGGAGACCAACAATAAGCCGCCAGCCAGCATTAAAACCGCGTGCAGCACGACCGCGCGCGCTGGGCTAAATGCCCCGCTCAGCGTCAAGGCCGCGCCGAAGGCATAAATTAGCCACACCCTTGCTTGCGCTGAGCTACTGATTTTGCCGCGCCAGCGCGCTTGAATTAGCGTCAAGGCGGTCAAAAAAAGCCCGGCAAACACCAAAGGTTGTTCAAAACGTACGCTTTGCAGTAAGAAGATCGCGGTGTGGTGTTGCGGATCGCGCACGGAATACAGTGCCATTTTCAGTGTTGGCATCAGCACGAACAGCAAGGGCACCAACGCACAGTGGATTGCACAGGCAAGCGATAAGCCACCGCTAATAAATAGCCAAGCACGGGCAAAATAGCTACCTGCACCCGTTTCCGCGTTGGGAAGTTGTCGAAACGTAGGTAGTGCTGCGATTCCGGACACTGAAATTCCTGACACCTAAAGCTCCGAAGTAAAGTCTATAACAAACTAGATGTTATACAGTATCACTAGAGTTCCAAATGTTCCAGCGCTGAAGCGGTGCCGTGACGTCGATATTCAGTGTTGCGCACACACAAAGGCGTGCTTAAATCGCTACTTTATCGAACTGAGTTGGTTTTCCGATGCGACTTTCCACTTTTTGCTCGGCGCTCACGCGCGCCACCCTGCACGCCACGCCAGTTATTATTGGCCTGATGATCACTTGCTTGACTTGGAGCCCACTGATGCTGGCTGCGCCCGCACAAACTGACGCGAAAATAGCCGTGAAATTCAACCCCGGACAACTAACTTTGGAGCGCCTCTACGCCGAGCCCGCGCTCGGTGGGCAACCGCCAATGAGCATGAAGCTCAGCCCGGATGGCCGACGTGTCACGTTTTTGCGTGGCAAGGCGGAAAATTCTTTCGCGCTGGATCTTTGGAGCTACGATATCCGCAGCAAAAAGACCGCGCTACTGGTGGATTCGGCAAAAATTACTGGCGCACCGGAAACCGTGTCCGAAGAAGAAAAGTCGCGTCGGGAGCGCATGCGCATCGCTGCTTTAAGCGGCATCGTTGACTACCATTTTTCCACCGATGGCAAACAGCTGGTGTTCCCGCTCAGCGGTGCGCTGTATTTGTACAACTTGAGTTCCGGCGCGGTACAAACGCTAACCGATGTCAAAGCCGGTGCGGTGGGTGACCCGCAGTTTTCGCCAAAAGGGAATTTCGTCAGCTTTGTGCGCGGCGGCAATCTGTACGCAGTCGAACTAGCAAGCAAACGCTTGATCGCGTTGAGTAAGGAGGGCGGCGGCACCATTAGCTATGGCAGCGCTGAATTTGTCGCGCAAGAAGAAATGGATCGTTTCACTGGCTATTGGTGGGCCCCGGACGAGCGCTTTGTCGCGATGCAGCGTTATGACGAGGCAAAAGTGAATCTGGCGAAACGCTTTGAGATTTACGCTGATCGTACCGAAGTCGTGGAACAGCGCTACCCCGCATCTGGGCAAACGAATGCCACGGTTGCGCTCTTTGTGGTCCCCGTGGCGAATCCAGAAAAGGCGGTGCAGCTTGATTTAGGCAGCAATAGCGATATCTATCTAGCCCGCGTGAATTGGCTGCCTGACAGCTTGCGCATCGCAGTGCAGCGGCAAAGCCGGGATCAAAAAACGCTGGATTTGCTCTTTTGCGATGCTAAAACCGGCGCTGCAAAAGTCGTTTTGACTGAGCGTAGCGATGCATTCGTTAATCTGAATCATGCGCTGACTTTTTTAAAATCTGTGCCTGAGTTTATCTGGGCGTCCGAGCGCTCTGGCTTCAATCATCTATATCGCTATGATTTAAGCGGCAAATTGCTGGGCACCATAACGCAGGGAACTTGGCTGGTGGATAAGCTGTTGCGCGTCGATGAAGCTGTAAAAACCGCGTATTTCTCCGGCAATTTGAACGACCCGATCCAAATGCAGACCTATGCGGTGGCCTTGGACGGCAGATCTCCACCGCGCCAGTTGACCACCGGTTCGGGTACCCACGTCAGCACCTTTAGTGAGGACGCCAAACAGTTTTTAGACAGCTATTCCGACATGCTAACGCCGCCACAAGTGCGCTTGCATAAAGCCGATGGCAGCGTGCAGGCTGTGTTGGACGCCAATGAAATCAAGCCCGGGCACCCGTTATTCGCCTATCAAAAGAACTTGATCGAGCCCGAATACGGCACTTTGAATAATGCGGATCAAGCGCTGCAGTATCGCATCTACAAACCCAGCAACTTTGATGCCGCCAAGCGCTACCCAGCCTTGGTTTACACCTACGGCGGCCCGCACGTGCAAGTGTTGCAACGTAAGTTTGGCGATCTTTTGCCGCAGGTCTTGGCGCAGCAGGGCTATGTAGTTTTCAGCCTAGACAACCGTGGCAGCGCGCGTCGTGGCGCAACATTTGAAGCCGCGATCTATCGAAAAATGGGCGGCCCGGATGTGCAAGATCAACTTGCCGGCATCCGTTGGCTAGGCGTGCAAAGTTATGTCGACAAAGCCCGTATCGGCGTTTATGGTTGGAGCTACGGTGGCTATATGACGCTGCAAATCTTGACGCAAGGCGGCGATCTAGTGGAGGCCGGAGCCGCCGGTGCGCCGGTTACCGACTGGGCTTTATACGATACGCATTACACCGAACGCTACATGGCCAAGCCTACTGACAACGTCGCAGGCTATAAAGCCGCCACCGTGGCGACGCATTTAGACGGTTTACGTGCGCGCCTGCTGTTGATTCACGGCATGGCCGACGACAACGTGCTGTTCACCAACAGCACAACTTTAATGAGCGAGCTGCAAACGCGCGGCGTCGAGTTTGATCTGATGACCTACCCCGGCATGCGCCACGGCCCGGCAAATCCAAAAACTAGGCTGCATATTTATCGTGGTATCGAGGCGTTTTTTGCGCGTGAGCTGAAGTTAGGAAACGGCGACTAGCCGCTCGTCTGCACCTTCAAGCCGGTCAGCGGTGTCACGTTGTAACGGGTTGGCGGGTGTGGTTTTATAGTATGGAAGTAGTTCCATTGGCCAAATGGGTGAACGTTATGCTGCAAATTAATACCAATCGTACGCGAGTAAAGTTTTGCCGAAGCAGGCAAACAAGCTGGGGCTTCACGATCATGGAAATGATGATCACACTTGCAATCGTGGCCATCCTGGCCGCCATTGCCATACCAAATTTCAAATTTCAAATCGAACAGGGCCGGTTCACGGCTGCCTCCAATGAAATTATTACCGCGTTGAACTACGCCCGTGGCGAGGCTTTGCGTCGCTCCCGGCCAGTCTCAGTAAGCAGGGTTGGAACCACTTGGCAGGACGGTTGGACCGCGTTTATCGACCCGACCCGTGCTGGCGTACTTGGTGCACTACCGGTGTTGCGCGCAGGAAACGGCGTAAGTTACCAGCTCGATGGCTCGTTGCCGCCGCCGGGGAAAAGGTACGCCGTCGAAATTACGGGTGCGCCGCCTTTTGTCTTGTTTGATTCCAACGGGCGACGTAGAAGTAACGTAGCCGACGCGTTTGTCAGCTTTGAGGTATTCAAAACAGATGCCGAGATCAGCTCCAAACGCACCGTCTGCGTATCGCAAAGTGGTCGCATTTTCCTAACAAAAGGGGCAGCCGCATGCGTCTAAGCCGTCAAAAAAACGAGCACGGGGCTTCCATGGTGGAAGTGCTCGTTGCGATCGTAGTCTTTAGTCTAGGCCTGCTGGGCCTGTTATCGGCCGCAGCACTCTCGATACGTACCAATGCCGATGCCTACACCAGCACGCAAGTGGTGAATATCGCGGAATACCTAATGGGTGCGATGCGGCGTAATTCCCTCGGTGTGTATGACCGTGACTACGATGGCGCGATTGCGGCCATTAATATTTATTCCGGCGCGCCGCCTATGATTCGTGGTTGTCCCGCAGGCAGCCCCTGCACCAGTGCTTTGCAAGCGGCGGATGATCGTAATCAGGTCGCGCTGTTGATGGGCCAATACCTGCAGCCAACCACTGCGGCAGCGAACGTCGTCTGCGATGTCCGACGGGTATTTCCCAGTATTGCAGGCTTGGCGGGGCCAGGAACGCGACCGCCGTATGTGGGCAGCTGCCGCCTAACGATGACCTGGGCAATTGACCGGGCCGGAACTTTAAATACTAGATCTTGGGTGTTTCAGCCATGAGCAATAAAACATATGCGCAACAGCACGTGCCTTTAGCAGTTCAGGGTTTTACCTTAGTAGAAATAATGATCGCCTTGGTAATTGGATTAATATTAATATTGGGAATTGCCACCATATTTACCAATACCACAAACAATATTCGCCTACAGCGAGGTATCGCGACTATTCAAGAAACGGGCAGGCTTTCGGTTGATATGATGTCTAGCGACATCGGTGGAGCTGGCAGTCAATATTGCTCCGCAATTAATATTCAGCTGGCGACGGACGGCTTTACTCCGCAGCGGCCGTTCTTAAGCACAGTCAATACGCCGCTACCTGTTACCGGCAATGATGACTTGTCTGCTATTTACAACACCACCGCGTCAGGCAGTACCGGTGGGCTTTTCTACGGTTTAGTAACGTCGGCTGATTTGCCGCCCGCGCCGCCCACCGTACCACCCACAGCAGCCCCACTACCAGGTTCACCCTATTTAATAAGCGCCCGCTACACCATTCAAGGCCATGATTGCGTCGGCACCTTGTGTACTCCCGCGCTGACGGTGTTAGGCGCCGGACGTACTTCGGCTGGTGCCACCGCAGCAACCGATCCCTCTGGGCCAGCAGCTGGTCAACGTGTACCTGGTACTGATGTGTTGACCGTGCGCACCCTGGTTGGCAATGGCGCATCCATTGCAACGTCCGCTCCGCTAGGATACAACTTGGCACCTAACTCCTTGGCGCGGCTTGGTCTAGACACCATTCCCGCTGGGCGGCTCGCAAATCGTTTAGTGATGATCGCCGATTGCAACCAATCTGCAATTTATCGGGGAACTTTTAGCGCGCCGAATCTTCTGGAGCTAATCGGTGCACCTGCGGGCAGTAATACCGCATTTGGCCCAGCCAACAATGCACGTGTATTTGACATGGAAAATCAATGGTTGACAATAACCTACTTTTTGCAGTTCGTCGCCGACCCCAACAGCGCCGGTCGGGTAATCCCGGCACTTATGCGGCGCGAAAACGGCCGGGCGCTAGAGGAAATTGCGCGCGGTGTTGAACGCCTAGACTTCCGCTATGCCGTGAACGCGCGCAGCGTCCCAGGCGTGAATCCGGAAAACAATGTGGTCTGGCTCAATGCCAATCAGGTGAACAGCGCCAACGGTGGCGCAATTCCTTGCCCTCCGGTTGCTACCGGTACGACTGAGACCGGCTGTTTGTGGCGTTCCGTAACTGCCGTAGAGGTGGGTATGTTGGCAAATACTATTGATCAGTTGGCCATTAACGATGATCGTTTCACCTACGCTATGGAAAATCAACGCGAAGTTGTTGCCCCTGATCGTATGGTGCATCGCGAGTTTCGTTTCGTCGTGCCGATTAAGTCTTGGGCGCGTTAGTCTTAAGGAGAGTGTAAAATGAAAAAGTTTAGCGGTTCAGGGCCTAATTTAACCAAACCTAGCGGTGTCGCGCTGATTGTTGGTTTGATTTTCCTCATTATTTTGACGCTGTTTGTATTAGGTAGTTTGCGCGATGTTTTAATGCAGGAGCGTATGTCGGGTTCGTTTCGCAACCAATCATTGGCTGAGTCAAGTTCGGAGTCTTTACTGCGCAACGGCGAGTCACGAATATTCGATAATGTGGTCACCTTAAATGGGCTGGTCGAATTTCCAGGGTTAATGGCTTTGGATACGGATCAAGTGGTTGCGCCGAATGCGTTATTGCGTACTTTTCGAACCGGTGCTGGCTATCCAGCCGGAGCCGCTGCAGCATTTCAACCGCAGCTGATATCAGAGACATTTCAAAATACGACGGACAACACCAGCGCCCTTTCAACAAGCGGAGCCTACGTGATTGAAGGGCCAATATCGGTCAACCCTGCAGGAATTGACCTGCTCGAGAGCCACACTGGCAATACTTCCACCGGCGGTTCCACCGGCAAGCTTTATATGTATCGCATCACTTCGCGCGCAACGGGTGGCACCAATGATTATGTGCGCGCTGCCGAATCATTCTTTTTAGTTTCCAGATAGGGAAACGGAGCATTCATATGAAAGCCAAGATATTAATAGCACTTGCGTGCGTGGGGTTTAGCGCTATTATACTAGCGCAAACCATTCCATTAAGCCGATCACCGCTGTTTGTGCGTCCACCGGTTGACCCAAATATCATTTTAAGTTTTGATGACTCGGGTTCAATGAATGAAGGCGGCACGCCGAATGAAATTACCAATGGCGTGTACTTGCCCAGAAACAATGCTGTCAACCAATGCTACTGGCGTGATCTGCCACACTATTACGCGGCCGAGTCTAATAACCAGTTTTTCGACCCGCTAGTCGTGTATGCCCCGCCGATTTATTCCAATGGCAATACGTTTCCTAACGCGGTTTTTACCGGTGCGTACTACGATGGATTTCTAGCACATAAAACGGGTACGGAAGTTACCACCAGCCCAAAACGTAATTTGGCAACTGACTATGCGGTCAGCCTTTTTGCGACCAATCCGCCCGTTGCCCCACCTGCATGCACGCCGCCAAACCCACCGCGCTCCGGTGCCGGACAAAACGGAAACTTGGTCACTTTTGGTGCCGCTAGCCAAGCGTCGTGCTCATTTTCTCAGGCCTACACCGCCTGCAACGGCACCGCTCAGAATTTTACCGGCGAAGGCGGCACGCGACTATCGTTATTTCCAGCGCCAAATGATAAACGGGCGTTTTATTTTACCTACAATAACGTCAATCCTATAGACCCTATGACTGGTAAGCGCTTTAAGCCGACGACAGCGCAACTGTATGGCAACGCCATGAGTAGCTACAATAAGGCGAATTACCTAGGCCCATTCCTCGTTACTACGGCACAAGAAACCAATTTTGCAAATTGGTTTAGTTATTATCGTACCCGGCAAATTATGGGCCGAACTGCGGCAACCCGCGCATTTTCGCAGCTACCGCGTAATGTGCGTATAGGTTGGCAGGGTTTGACCGGCACTCAATTAGCTAATACTTTCAATATTAAAAAAATTGAAGATACGACCCAAAGAAATAGTTTTTACACCTACCTTTACAACGTCCCAGCAAATTCTGGTACGCCCACTCGCTCGGCGACGGATCGGGTTGGGAATTATTTTACACGCAATGCTGCGGCCGGCTTTGTTGAAAGCAACCCCTATTATGACCGTGATTTAGGGGTTGCCATTGGCAATTTAACCTCACCCGCTACTTTGATCAGTTGCCGACAAAATTACCATTTGGTTTTCACGGACGGTGGCTGGAAGGACGATATCGGTGCGTATGTCAATCGCAATACCGATCAGATTGCGATTGGCGCGATGCCATCGACGTGGTCGCAAAACCCACTGCCGCTGCCGGCAGACCCAAACGTGTTGACGCCTGGGCCCCCCTATAGTTTGACGGATATAAATAGCCGCGTGTATTGGAACGGACCGACTCAAAACCTAATTGGCGGCTACGCGGATCGCGCGTTTTATTATTGGGCGACCGATTTGTCAGATTTAAAAAATAACGTTACCCCATTCATTGATGATCGCACCCTTGGAATAACCAACACGACGATTCGCACCTTGCCGCAAAACCCATTAGAAGACGGCGAAGTCTATTGGAACCCCAAAAATGACCCCGCAACTTGGCAGCACGTGGTGCAATATATTGTTGCTTTTGGCTTGCAAAGCCAGCTAAATTTTCCTGGCGACTTGAATAATTTGCGCAAGGGCCCGCTGATTTGGACTGATTGGTCAGGCAATGAGAACCAGGATCCAGCCAATAAGGTGGATGATACTTGGCACGCTGCGCTAAATAGCCGCGGCGAGTTATTAGCCGCCAGCAACCCGCAAGAAGTCGTGCAGCAACTGAACTCGGTGTTCCAAGCTATTTCTGCGCGCACGTCCTCGGTTTCCGCAGTTTCAGTCGCGGCGAGCTTGCTATCTACTAATACTTTTGCCTACCGTACATTTTTCAATGCCAGCGCGTGGTCCGGCTCGGTGCAGGGCTCTAGGTTTAACAACACCGGGGCGGTCAACGTTGTGTGGGATGCGGGCTGCTTACTTACCGGCGGTGTGTGTACCACGATCACCTCACTGCCTAGCTACACGGCGCCTAACCCGATGACTGATAGGCAGATTTATACCGCGACCGCGACCGGTACGGCCGGTAGCGCGGCAACGGGCGTGAACTTTGAGTGGGGTCAGTTAACTTTTGCGCAGCGCGCAATGCTCAACTACAACTGGGATACCGCGTTGCCGGATCCGTCACCCATTGCACCTGAAACGAAAATTGGTGGTGAAAAGCGCCTGGAGTTTTTGCGTGGCGTACGAACTGAGGAAGGCCTGCTAATGCGTTCGCGCGAGTCGGTACTTGGTGCGGTCGTCAACTCGAACGCTGTTTTCGTTGGCCCTGCTACGGACGCCTATTGGGCCACGGACGACATTGCAAACGACCCGACCAAGCCACTGTTTCCTAATTTACCCCTGTTTACCTCATTCCCAGAAACAAAGGCAAATTTCCTCGCTCATGTTAACGCCATTAAAAATCGGCCGCCTACTCTTTACGTCGGCGCCAACGATGGGATGTTGCATGCTTTCAACGCAGAAACCGGCGCTGAACGCTGGGCTTATGTGCCCAATACAGGCTTTAAGTTTCTTTCACGACTGAGTTCCAAATTTAATTTATTTACACAAAGTTCGGTCGACAGTACGCCCTCCGTTCGAGAGGTCTATACCAACGGTGCATGGCGAACGATGTTGGTGGGCAGTATGCGGCTAGGCGGGCAAGGGATTTTTGCCCTGGACGTAACGAACCCGAACCCGACTGGCGCAGCGGCCAAAGTGCTGTGGGAGTTTAATGACGAGTCAACTTTAGGGTCAGCCCCAGGCGTGGATTTGGGCTATACCTATGGGCGCCCGTTTGTCACGCGTATAGCGGCGGGAAGTAAATGGGTGGTGCTCGTGCCCGGAGGTTATAACTCTTCTGATGCGGATTCCGGCCGTGATATTAAGTTAGGCACAGGGAATGCAGTGTTATTTGTTTTGGATGCTGCGAATGGCAGCGTATTGCGTAAGTTTGATTTAGGCGCGGGCACACGCGGACTTTCGTCGGTAATTGCCGGTGACTATGCCTTCCCGACCGGCGCTGTATCTGGGCGCAACCAATATCGTGGGCGCGGTGGCGTGGCACCTTTGACGCTAGATGAAGTGAGCGATGTGGCTTTTGCCGGTGACGACAACGGCAACTTGTGGCGGTTTAATTTGGAAGGCACCAACGCATTGTCGTGGAGTGTGGTGAAGTTTTTCCAAGGCCCGACGGTGCAAAAAATTACCGCGCAGCCACGGATCGTACCAGCCAGTGATGCTGTGAACGCCCAAAAGAACCTTGCAGTCGTGGTGTTTGGCACGGGCAGGTATGTAGCAACGCCTGATCGCGGCGATAACAGTCAGCAGTCGCTCTACGGCATTTACGATCCAGGCCCGTACTATAGCGGCTACCCGTTAGAACAAATTGATTTACTGCAACAGACACGCACGGAATCGGTGGTGGGAACCAAAGTTTTAGTTACGACGGGTGACGCAGCCGTGCCAGCCGCAAAATTGGGTTGGTACTTCAACTTGGGTGTGAACGGCGAAAGATCGATTGCCGCCGCTTCTTTCCTTTCATCAACCCGTAAACTAATTGTGCCGACGTTTATTCCGACGGTAAATCCACTGCTAGCGAACGACCCTTGCGTTGACGATTCTTCCAGTGTTCTTTACTTTTTAGATCCGCTCAACGGTGGCGCATCTTCGACGGATGAATTGGCCGCGTTTGATGTCAATGGTGATGGCGTAATCAATACTGCCGACGACATAACAATTTCAGGAATTCGAGTGCCTGGCTTTGTCGCTGGTGCCACACCGATTACCCAAGCAGGTGGCGGACAAGGTGCAATTTTGCTACCGGCACCACCGGGCGGTGTAGGCGGCGGGTCGGCTATTACGACGCTTGCGATTCCAGACTATGTATGGCGTAGACAGTCAACGCGGGAAATACCGGCGTTTGATCAGAACGAGCGGAACTAGGAGGAGTGACGATGCAAAATAAACGTGGATTTACCCTAGTGGAATTGATGGTGGTCGTCGGCATCGTTGCGATTTTGGCGGCTGTCTCCCTGCCTGCCTACTCAAAATTTGTCGAGCGTTCTAGAAGAGTAGAGGGTCAAGTTTTGGCGAACCGGATAGCGCAAGCACAAGAGCGCCACTACGCCACTTACAACCGTTATGCCGCTAGTATAGAGGGCGTTGGTGGTATGGGAAACTTGGGTTTTGTGGCCGCGTGTCCAGGGGGAGTGCTGTCTGAGACTCGTCAATACTGCGCCACTTTAGACCCGGTTCCGGTAGCGCCTTTTCAGGACTTTAGGGTGGTCGTGACGCCTGTGCTCGGTATGCCGCAAGATAAGGACAAATGCGCCAGCCTTAGGCTAACCGGCACCGGGCTCAAGTCTTTTTCGGGTTACGAAACAAACGGTAAATGCTGGTAGTTGAACAACTCAATTGACGGTGGTGCTGCTTTAGCTCTACCGCACACCAATTGATCAGCGAAGCAAGCACCAAACAAAACGCCGCATTTTGCGGCGTTTTGTTTTCCTCAAAACTTCCAGCGCTAAATCAATCGCCTGGATTCATGCCAATCGTGACGGACACTTGCGCGGTTGCAGTATTGCCAGCGGAATCGGTAATCGTGTAGCTAAACATGTCCATGCCCATCGCACCGACGCGGCTGATGTAGCGCACGCTGCCATTGGCGTTGATTGAAACCGCACCGCCCATGGTGGTATTACCAACGGCGGTAACGCGCAGCACATCGCCTGCATCCGGGTCAGTGTCGTTTGCAAGCACATTCACATCCACCGTCATACCCGCCATCACCATCGCCATATCAGGGCGTGCGGTCGGCGGCTGATTGGCTTGCACGGTCACCAAGATTCTGGCGTTCGCAACATTGCCGGCATCATCGACGATGCGGTATGGAATGGTTGCGACCCCAGCAAACCCAGGTGCTGCTGTGTAACGCACGTTATTGCCTTCAAGGACGGCGGTGCCGCTGGCCGGTTGGTCAATGCCAGTCACGCGTAAAACGCCGCCTTCTGGATCGCGATCATTCGCGAGCGGGCTAACGGTTACGGTGCCACCCTGGCCGACATTAGCAGTGTCATCCACAGCCACTGGCGCTTGATCTGCAACGGTTACGGTAACCGTGGCGGTAGCACTGCCGCCTTTACCGTCACTTATGGTGTAGCTGAAGGTGTCGGTGCCAAAGAAACCGGCGCGCGGCGTGTAAAGCACGCCGTTGCCGGAATTGCTGGCGGTGCCATTGGTCGGCGCGGTAACGCTGGTGACGCTTAAAGTATCGCTATCTACGTCGCTGTCGTTTAGCAAAACCGGAATCAGAGTTGCGCCCGCATTGCGGTTGACGCGAATCGCGTCATTCACGGCCACCGGTGCGCGGTTGGTAAATACCACCGGGCCGAGCGTGGTTTCTTGACGCGTTTTGACCACGGTGTAGGTATCAACATCGCGGCGGTGCTCGCCGGGGTTGCGCAATGCACGTTCGATCCAGCCGGGCGGCACGCTCACGATTTGCTTGGTGTAAGTCACGCCGCCATCGGTGGCTGGCAAGCTGCGCTCTTCAAATTTCTCTTCGACAGTAATGAACGCGACGTCGACGCGGCGGTTCTTTTTGCGGTTTTCGCGGGTGTCGTTGGCATAGGTCGGGTCGGCTTCGCCTTTGCCTTCGACGATTAACTGCGCTTCAATGCCAGCGGCTTTGAAGTAATCCGCCACCGCATTCGCACGGCGGTTCGACAGGCCGATATTGTAAGCGTCCGAGCCGATTGAGCAGGTGTGGCCGGTCACCGTGACTGGGCTGGCCAGTTTTGCGGCTTTAATCACGCCGACTAAACGATCAAGCTCGGCCTTGGTTTCACTACGCAAGCCGGATTTGTCGAAATCAAAAAACGAATCAGAATCCAAGTCGGCCTTGGTTTCCACGGCAACCCGTTCAATCGTCGGCGCTGCCTTGGTCGGTGGGCTATCCGGCACTGGATTCGACACCGCATGTTCCCACGCCGCTGGGCGATAGCTTTCGCCAAAGGAATAGCGATAGGTCAAAGCGGCAACCGTATCGTTATCATCATCGGCAAAATTGCTTTGCAAGGCGGCAAAGCTGGCGGCGGTAGGCGCATCAGCCAAGCCTTTTGAAGCATGTGATACATCTAAAGACAGCGAATGCCCAGTGCCTTCAAAATATTTATCGACGCCCACACTTGCGGTCAATTGATCGGTGCTTTCATCGCCGTCGGCGAAATCCAAACCGCCGCGCAGACGCAGCAAATTGGCATCGAAATACTTGCCTAGACGCAGGCCCAGCGCGCGGTCATAGCCTTTTTCAAACTCTTCAAAAATGGTGTTGACGGAGCGTGTTTGCGTGATTGGGCGGCCGTTTTGCGTGCCGCTTACGACGTCATTGAACACGCTGTTTGCGCTGCGCGTTAGCCGCTCATCGCTCAAACCTTTGCTGATGTAGCCAGTGAAAAACAGATCGTTCTTCTCCGCACCTATGCCCAAGGTGGCTTTGCGATCACTTTCTGAGTTGCGATCAAATGCGGCAAAGACTTTCGCAACAAATAGCGAATCAGGGTTATCAATCGCGGCTTGCTTGTCTTTCACGCCCCAAAGCCAGTTGTAGCCTAATTGCACACCACCCGCGCCGCCATTGCCCAGCCAACCTTCTGCTAGCACGGCCGAAGTGCCGGTAAAACCCAGCACACCTAAAACTTCACCGCTGAAATCGCCATCGCTGTCAATCGTGGCACCGACGCGCGCGTTCGAGCCGACATAGGTCAGCGGCACCATCGGCGTCACCGTCTGTGCGGGCTTTTGCTCGGATACGTTGTCCTGGGCGAATGCTGCGGACGCGCCGACACTCAGGGCGAGTGATATAGCAAGGGTAAGTGGCTTCATGGAAACTCCTGTCGCGATTGAATAAGATCTTTATTGATGCGTTTTACCAAGCAAAACGTCTAGCCAAACCCGATTATGTCGGGTTTTTGTGCCTTTGGCACGTACGCTAGCACACACTTGCGCACCCGAGTTCGATACATCATTCCGACATCGCCCGGCAATGTGTCATTAAGTCACGTTCTAAACGGTTTAGATTTGTCACTATTTGACGTACTCTGTCGAACTATTTAAGTCGATTGACGCCAAACGGCGTTGGTCTTGTTTGCCGTGTCGCCTGGGTGCCTATGTCTGAATCGATTGCGACTGTAGCCCGCGACCAACTTCGTGCGCTGGCGACGCTGCTAAAAACTGGCTGGATCAGTAAACACGCGCAGGTGCTGGTCGGGCAATTTAGCGCGCTTTCAGAGCTGTCTAAAGAACACGGCTTTATAGAACTGTCCACTTTGGCGCGCGCGTTGAGCGCCTCGGTATTGCTCTATGTCAAAGATGGCCCGGACGAGCAAGGGCGCGGGCGTTTTATGGATTTTGGGCGCAAGGTCAATTCCTTGATCGGCAAAGACGGCGTGCTGCAAAAGAAAACGGAAAAGCCGCGCCCATTGCCCGATGCCGCAGATGCCAACTTTCGCCCGGTTTTTATGCTGGCCGAGCTTGACCCAGCGCAATCGGCGGTGCTACCGCGCGAGCTGCAGCTTAGCCTCAGCAAACGCCAGTTTGCTTTGCATGTGTTTGCCGAAGGCGACGCGCTCACCGAGGCGCTCATCGGTCAAACGCCCGCAGCCTTGATTTGTGAAGCCGCACTGATGCCCGCGTTGAGCGAGCTTCTCGATGTGATTGAAAAAGAACAGCCGGGGCTTTCAATGCGCGTACCGCTGGTCGCGGTCAATAAGCAGGCCAGCGCGGCGCGGCGCTTGACGGCGGCCTTGGGCTGGGCAGACTGCTATTTGGAAGCGCCAAGCGCCGAAGAAATCGCGGACGCCATCGCGGAATTGGCGACGGTACGCGAAGACGCTAAGTTTCAGGTGCTGATTGTTGACGATGATCGTCAGCAAGCGATGTTTTGCGCGGGCGTGCTCAAGCGCAAGGGTATGGAAGTGGTGTCGGCGTTGAGCGCAGAGGAAGCGCTGGTTGCGTTGACGTCAATGCGCCCGGATCTGGTGCTGATGGATCTGTATTTGCCAGGTCTAAACGGCATGGAATTGACCGCGATATTGCGGCAACGCTCGGATTCGCTGCTGCTGCCGATTGTGTTTTTAAGCGGTGAGCAAGACGCGCAGAAGCGCTTTGATGCCCTCAATATCGGTGGTGACGATTATCTGACCAAGCCGATTCGCCCGCGCCATCTGGCGACTGCGGTGGCAAGTCGAATCAAGCGCGTGCGCGCGCTGCGTGCACAATTAAGCGAGGCGCGGCAACCGGTCGATACGCACGGTTTGTATCGGCGCCCAGCATTTTTAGATTTAATGCAGCAGCAGGCCGAGCGCGTCAATGTCAGTGAATTACTTGCCGGCGGGCAGGCGTTGATTTATTTGGTGCTTGACCATGCCAATGCCTTAGCAGATGAGTTGGGCCTATTCGCGCAAAACTCGCTGGATCAAGCCTTGTGCGCACGCTTTGCCGAAACCATTGACGCCGCCGACGCGCTAACCGCGCTGGGCAATTTTGAGTACGCACTTTTGGTACAGCGCGCGGACACCGAGCGTTTATTGGCCGCTGCAGAAAGCTTACGGCAATGTATCGCGGCACGCGCACTGCCGATTAAAGGCGACGAGCTGGCTTTAACGGTCAGTATCGGCGTGATTGAACACAGCGATGCGCGCAAAAGTGCCGAACGCTGGCTGATGTTGGGACAAATGGCAGCGCAAAGGGCGCAGCGCAAGGGCGGCAATCGTATTGAGCGCGGCCAATTTGAATCGCTGCGCGCAGCGCCCGCGCGGCAAAAAGTCATTGAAGATTTACTCAATGAAGTGCCGTCACGCAATAACACCTTGATTGAATATCAACCGATCGTGCCTTTGCGTGGTGCACCGATTCCGCAATACGCGCAATTGCTGCGTTTGCGCGGCAATACCGTGTCCACCGCGATGCTAACCCGAAGCGATTACGCCGAGCTTGCCGAGCGCCTGGGTGCGGCGATCAAATTAGACCGTTTCGCCTGCCAGCAAGCAATCCAAGCGATCCGCGACGGTGCCCGTTTCGGCAGCCAAGCGCGGCTGTTTGTGCGTTTAAGCGTGGCCTCCTTGCTGGGCGATATCGCGCAAACGCTAAAAGCTGAGCTGCTGATGGGTAGCATCGACGCGAAACTATTGTTTTTAGAGTTCGACCTGCAGGATATCGAGTTGGAACTTGCTGCGTGCAGTCGCCGATTTGAAGCCTTGCGCGCGCTGGGCGTGTCGATTTGTTTGAGCGTCGCGCTGAAGCGGCCGCGTTTGAACGCGATGTTACTCAAGCTCAAACCCGATGCGATCAAACTGCATGCGAATTTGATCACTGATTCGGCCGAATCCATCGAGTTCCTTAAAACCCTGAACAGCGCGCGCGAAAACAGCCCGCTAATCGCCACGCAGGCGAGCGGCCCGGAAACGCTGACCATACTTTGGGGGCAAAATATTGATTATTTACAGGCCGATTTCATTGGGCCAGTGCGGGCGCAGTTGGATTTTTCCTTTGTGCCGCTGAAAATTGCGCAGGACAAATAGCCCGTCGCGCCCCCGGCACCAACGTCCTAGACTCGGAGCAGAGATGAAATTGAAAACCATCGGCATGGCTGGACTACTGGTACCGCTCCTGCTGGCGAGTTGTTGCCATTGTTTGCAGCCCAGCTCGAAAACGCTGGTAAAGACTGCATCTAGCTTTGAGCGCTTCGTGTTTCTTGAGGATGCGGCTGAAACTACAGCAAACGCCAGCATCGGCGATCTAGACGGTGATGGCGACCCGGATATCGTTTTGGCGAAGGGCCGGCATTGGCCGCTGCTTGATCTGGTTTTGCTCAACGATGGCATGGGCGGCTTCGAGCTGCGCCGTCCGCTGGGGACGCAAGCGGATCGCAGTTATACCGCCGCCTTGGCGGATTTGGACGGCGATAACGACTTAGACATCGTGGTGGGAAATGACCGGCCCGATCCGAAGCGCGTTTACTTCAATGATGGGCATGGTCACTTTGCGTCCGGCGGCACGTTTGGACGGCCCGAGTGGGCGACACGCAACGTTAGCCTGGCAGATCTAAATGGCGACAAGCGCCCAGACATAATCGTTGCCAATCGAGGCGGGCCCGACAATCTAAGCGAAAACAACATCTGCCTCAATGACGGTAACGGTCGCTTCCCCACTTGTGCGGTGTTCTCGCGGGAATCCGCAACGACCATCGCTGCCGCTGACATTGATGGTAATGGCACGATCGATTTGATCGTTCCGCACCGGGATCGTGGACAGAGCTATCTTTACTTGAATGACGGCACCGGCCGATTCGCCGAGAAACAACCGGTCGGGCCACCAGATGCAGCAACGCGTGCCGTTGCCACGGGCGATCTCAACGGCGATGGTTTACCCGAATTGATCATGGGCGATGAACTTCGTGGTGGCGCGTTTATCTACACCAATCAAGGCAACGGAAAGTTCGCAGATGCGCTAGCGCTGCGCGTCGAGAAGGACAATGTGTACGCGATTGCCGTGGCGGATCTCAACAGGGACGGCAAGCTGGATCTGGTGTTCGGTAATGACAACACGCCCAGCATGACGCTGATGAATCATGGCGATGGCCGCAGTTTTACAACCACGCGTTTTGGCGATGGCGAAGGCGCGGTCTATGGCTTGGCGGTCGGTGACGTGACCGGCGATGCTTGCCCCGACATTGTCGCCGCACGCTCCAATGCCCGCAGCATTCTTTACGTCAACTCTTGCGTTAATTGATAGGCATGTGTTTTGGTAAAAGCGGATTTGTGCTGCCGGACCGCAAAACGTCACGAAGAGCCTCGTGGATCAATGCCGACAATGCCGATGATGACGGTGAATATTTTGCCCGTAAACCAACGGTGTGGGCCGATAGTGGTGCGGCGTGTAAGCCACCACAGTTGCAGGGCGATGAATCCGGCGTGGCAGCGGGTACACCACGGCTAGCCGAGTGCGGGGTAGGCGAGTTGTGACAATGCGAACACTCGGCTGAACGGCGTGATGCACCACGCGTACATTCGCGTGCGGTGTGTAGCCAACAACAATTAGGTGTTGGTGTGCTTGAGCGGTGCAGGCGTACAGCAGCGCGGACAGTAGAACGGCAACTATTTTCATGGCAAAACTCCTTGACTAAGCGGGATCTAAGCTTGGTTTCACGCGAAACCAAACAGGAAAACGCAGCAGCGCAAATCGCGCTGACCAAGCCCTAAGCATCTGAGCCAGATTCAATTCAGCTTAGCAATGCGCCCCAGAGATAGGCGCATAAAAGCCGAGTTAGCTGGTTAGGCTGAACTTGATGCGCTGACGCAGCACGCTGCTGACCGGTTGGTCATTGATCCGCTTTGGGCTGTAGCGCCAGCGCATTGCCGCGCGACGCGCCTCAACATCAAATATGCGTGATGGCTGTGCGCTCAGAACCACGGCTTCAGTGACGCGGCCGCTCGCGTCGACTGCAACCTGTAAGTCGACCCAACCTTCGATTTTTTGCCGCCGAGCCTGGGCCGGAAAAACCGCGCGCGCGGTACTCAAGGCGCGCGCTTCGACTACGCGGTTTTGTTCCGGCGCGGGCGTGATTGCTGGCGCCGACTGGCGCACGCTAAGAGTTGACTGCTTTTCAGGCACCACTGCAGGTGCTGGCGCCGGTGCTGGCGCAAGAGTTGCTGCGACGACGACGGGCGCTGACGCGCTTTTGGCCACACGCGCGCTGGCAAGCGGTTCTGTGCCAACTTCCGGTGCGACTGGTTCGTTCTGTGGTGGCAGCTTCGGCGCTTGCGCCGCCGCTAGCCGAGCCGCCTCGACGCTAGCTTGTTGCGTAATCGTTTCCTGCCAGCGCTTTTTGAGTGCGACTACCCGCGACGCACTCGGATCGGCAAGTTCTAACAAAGGAATTAGGCGCTCGACTTCTTCGGCTGCATTGGCCGCCATCGCTGTTTCCAGCGCCGTCATTGCCACCGGCACCAGCTCCAAGATCGCTTCCTGTGCACCAAAGTCGTCAGGCTTACTTTTTAATGCGGCCAGATAATGCTCGAGCGCATTTTCACCCGCAGGCGCAACCAGCTTGTCCGCGCTGTAGGCGCTCATGGCGAGCTCGATGTGGCGTTCGTGGCTGGTGCTATCAGCCGCGCTGTCGGATCCGGATTGCACCTTCGGCGCTGGCACACCAGTTTGCAGGTTCGTAGAAACAGTGCCGCTGGAACGCTCGCTCAGCAGATACGCCGCAGTCGACAAAACGCCCAGAATTGCAGCGCCCACACAAACATAAATGATGACGCCGCTTGTACCGGGCGCGTTAGCTTTGCTTGAGCCAATGCTCTTCATAGGATGCAGCCGTCATGGATTCGGCGCACAGGCTAGCGACGCTTGATGACTAATTCGAGTCAATGATGCCCGCCGTTCATTGGCGGTTTTCCTTTGTCCACGGTCTGAATGGCGAAAAGCGGCTTGCAGGGTTACGCATGAAAGTGCTGCTGCCGATGCAAGCCCTCGAAAAGGGCGAGCCAAAAACTTAGCTTCTTGCGCTAACTACCTGGGTATCAATAGACGATACTCAGGCAGTGGGGCTTGAGCTTGGCCAAAAAATCCGGCCTGATTGCGCCGTTAAACCAACTCATTGGGGCGATCCCCCGCAAAGGCAATGAAACCATGACAGTCGGATACTTTTTTCTTGGCGCATTTCTAGGCCTATTGCTTTACGCAAGCGATGCTCGGGCGTTTGCATTGATGGTAATAGGTGGCGCGTTGGCAGCTTTGTTCGGGCAGTTGAGCGCCTTGAAGCAGCGATTAGGCCAATTCGACCAACTGCGACAGCCTGACTTGGACGCGAATCAAGGCCCAGAGCGCCCCTACATTGTGCCGGCGGTACCGCCGCGAAAAGCCTATTCGGCAGCGAACCCAGCGTCAGCAAACCCTATGCCAGCAAACCCCGTGCCGCCACCGGCGCGCACTGGCGTTGTTTCTGGGCAAGTGGAGGCCGCCGTAGCTGCCAATTCGGCAAGTCCTGAAATGCCAATTTCTACGCTGCCAGCGAATGAATTGCCGCCGATCGAAGCGCCGTCACAGGAATTGCCGCCGCTTGAATGGGCAAAACCTGAAGTTGTAGCAGCGGTATCGACGCGTGCGCAGTACAGTGTAAGTGAGCCGTCTATTGCGATGCCAACGCCGCAACTGTCGCCGAAAGCCTCAGCAATACTCAGTCCGGAACCGGGCTTTGGCGTACCGCAAACACCCTCAGTGGCATCCAATTCGGCGGCCGCTTGGGACGTGCCAAGGCCGAAGACAGAATTTGTGCCAACGGCCATGCCGCCCGCCCCGGAACTGCCTGCATGGGCAAATAAATTGCTCAGCTTTGAAAATTGGCCGATTAAGCTGGGGATGTTGCTGCTGCTGGTGGGTTTAGCCTCGGGCTATCGCTATTTGGCGGCGCGCGGCTACTTTAATGTGCCGATTGAATTGCGTTTGGTTGCCATCGCACTCGCCGCCATCGCGGCCTTGGTGTTTGGCTATGGCAAACGCGAAGAGAAGCGCAGCTTTTCCTTGAGTGTGCAGGGTGCGGCACTTGGTGCGTTGTTATTAACGGTGTACGCATCGTTGCAGCTGTATCACGTGCTCAATGGCCCCACCGCATTTGCCTTGATGTTGGCTATCGTCGCTGTAGGTGTTGTGCTTGCGGTGCTGCAAGATGCTTTGTGGCTGGCGCTGTTCGCGACCATCGGCGGTTTTGCTGCGCCGGTATTGGCATCGACGGGTGGCGGCTCGCATGTGCATCTATTTGGCTACTACTTGATCTTGAATCTCGGGATTTTGGCGATTGCGCTCAAGAAAGGCTGGCGCAGCCTTAATTTCTTAGGTGCGATCTGCACCTTTGGCATCGGCATCGGTTGGGGTGCAAATTACTATCGGCCCGAATACTTTGGCAGCGTCGAACCCTTTTTGCTGGCGTTCTTTGCGATTTATTTGGCGATCACCGTGCTTTACACCCTGCGCCACGGCGCGGGCGAGCCGGTATTGGATGGCGTATTGGTATTTGGCGTGCCCTTGGCCAGTTTGGGCGCGCAGGCCGGGCTACTTGCCGGGCAAGATAAGCAGTTAGCGCTGTCCAGTTTCGGCGCGGCGCTAATCTATGGCGGCTTGAGCTACACGCTGCGCACGCACGAACAAGCCACGCTGCTGCGTAAATGCTTTACGGTGTTGGCAGTGACGTTTTTCACGCTGGCGATTCCGCTTTATTTCAGTGCACAGATCACCAGCGCATTGTGGGCGCTGGAAGGTGCTGCGGTGCTTTGGTTGGGCTTGAGCCAAAAGCGCACTGCACCGGTGCTGCTGGGGCTATTTTTGCAACTGTTAGCCTGGATTTCCTATGCCAACGGTTATCAAGTGATGACTGAGCTTCCGGCGTTCTGGAACGCCAAATGTTTAGGCGCGTTGATCTTGGCTATTTCGAGCTTTGCCTGCGGCTGGCTGATTGATCGCACCGCGAAGGATGCGGGCAGTATCGGCGCGCAGTTGGCACCGTTGGCTTGGCTCGGCGCGATTTTTGGCCTGCTGTGGTGGAGCTTCGCTGGCATCAGCGAAATTGACCGCAATGTGCTTGCCAGTTTCAAACCTGCGGCCATGATTGCTTGGCTGGGCCTAACCATGCTGCTCTCCGCCGCCACCCGCAGCGCGCTTAAATTCGACAGCTTGCGCGTCGGCGCGCTCGTGCCTTTGGCGATCATCGGGCCAGTCGCTCTGCTCGCGACGCTATTTGGCCCCATCCTTGAGGAGTATCGCAGCCTCGCTTTCCTGAGCTATCTGATTGCCTCGGTAATCAGTATGGCGCTGCTGGCAAAACCGGTCGCGAACGAAAATAGTGTCGATAGCGCGCGTAGCCGCACTTTCCCGGGCTTTGGCCTAAAGCTAGCGCATAGCCTGTGGTTGATTGGCGTGTGTTTATTGGTCAGTCTGGCGCTTGATTCGGAAACGCGCAGTGCCGGCTTGGGCGAAGGTGTGCGCTTCTGTCTCAATGTCGCGTCTTTTGCGGCGGTATTTTTTATGCTGGTGCGCAATATTTCAGCGCTAGCTTTGCCGTTGCAGCATTTCTTTAGCGACCCAGACACTGGCTGGCGCGCGCAACTGACCCAGGTATGGGCGGTGGGCATCACGCTGGCGCTACTTGCCGGTTCCGTGCTGCGCGGCGATAGCAACCCGTTCCAGTTCGTGCCGCTGATCAACCCGCTTGAAATTGGGCTTTTGACTTTGTTTGCGCTGCTTTGGCTGGCCGCGCGCGACGAATTCGGCCAGGTCAGTGAATCGACTCGCTATCCGCTGCTGGTGTTGGCCTTCTGGTTACTGACCGCGTTTACTTTGCGCGGCGTAATTCAGGTGTACGACCCAAGTCTGGCAACACTCGGGCATGCGTTCTTTAATCGCACCGGGCAAGCCGCATTGGCGCTGGTTTGGTCGCTCGCGGGCTGCGGCGCGATGCTGCTCGGCCACGCAAAAGCGCGCCGCCCGGTTTGGTTCGCGGGTGCGGCGTTGATGGGCGTGGTGCTAGTGAAAATGCTGCTGGTGGACCGGCATAATTTGGGCGAACTGCCCGGAATTTTTGCCACGCTCGGCGTCGGTGCGCTGCTTGCCACGGTAGGCTACTTTGCCCCGGTGCCTCCGGGCGGACAAAGTCGCAGCGAACCGGAGTAGAGCCAAAAGCCCAGTTCGCCAAGGCGTTTACTCTTGTTTGCCGTGTCGCTTTCGCGAGACTTGTAATTCAGCTAAAAACCAAGCTCGCCAAACAGCGAGCTTGGCATTTAAAAAACGTCGCTTTATGACAGCCCTGAAATAAATCTCTCATCGCTACGTCATTGAAACAATAACGTCGTGAAATAAAGCCGGTGCAGGCTGCGCGTATGCAAACACTCGCCGCGCCGCTGTCGAATTCATACGCTCAAGCACGTCTTGCCGAAACGCAACAGGACTGTGCAAGTGCGCCGAAACCAGAGCCCATTGCCGCCCCTGGCTGCACGCATCGCTGGTGGTTGGAACTGCAACAGACCGAGCTGTTAAGCGTTACGCCAGACGGACGTGAGCTGCGCCTTGCGCGCCTTGAGCTTGGCTCTGCGCTCTTGGATGAGTTGGGGCGGGTGCGCGAGATTTCGTTTCGACATATTGGTGAAGGCAGCGGAAAAGCACGGGATTTGGATCGCTTTGATGGCCACTACGAACATCTTTTGCTGATAGATCCAAAGGCGCTGGAAATTGTTGGCGCCTATCGCTTTGGCCGCGCGGAAGCGATTTTACCGATCCACGGAATCACAGGGTTGTATTGCGAAAGCCTGTTTGAATTCGGTGCAGAATTTCAGGCGCGCCTGGGGCAGGCCTTGGAGTTGGGACGCAGCTTCATACAGCCACAATGGTTCCGCTCACGCGCGCTTGATGAACTTTGGACCGGCATCGGTTTGTATTTGCAGCGTTATCCGCAGATACGCTGGCTGTTTGGGCCAGTGAGTGCAAGTGCTACTTTGCCGGAGGCTGCGCGAGCGCAGATCGTGGAGTTCTATGCGCAGTTTTACGGCAGTGCCGAAGTGCTTGCGCATGCGCGCAGGCCGGCATTACAAGCACGCTCAGCGATTGAGTTTCGTGCGCTAGCAATCGATGATGCCTTCGCCCTTTTGCGCAGCGAATTGAAAAGTCTTGGCGTTGCGGTGCCGCCATTATTCAAGCAATACACCGAGTTGACCGAACTGGGCGGTGTGCGCTTTCTGGCCTTTGGCACGGATCCAGAATTTGCCAACTGCATCGATGGCTTGGTGCTGGTTGATTTAACGCAAATCAAGCTCGCCAAGGCGCAGCGCTGGCTTAAAGCGAAACGCCGCATATCAGCAGATGAAGCTGACGCGCACGCGCGCAAAGCGCCGTTCAAAGTGCCGGGCGCAATCAAGGAGCTTAGCGATGCAAATGCTGCAGGCGCGATATCCAGTTCGTAGCGTTTTTATCAGCGATGTGCATTTGGGTGCGCCGCATGCGCACGCTGAGGAATTGGCAGAATTCTTGCAATCTTTGGAATGCGAACGTGTTTATTTGGTTGGTGACATCGTTGATTTGTGGTGGGTTGCACGCCGCCGAGCATGTTGGCGCGCGGCTGAAACTAAAGTGATGGACCTGCTGCGACTGATGCCGCGTAAAGGCATTGAAGTCATCTATGTGCCCGGCAATCATGACGCCGCGCTGCGCGCGCTGGTTGGGCAGCAGCTGGCGGGCATCAAGGTGCAAAGCCGCGCCGAGCACATTTTAGCGAACGGTAGGCGCATGTTAGTCACGCACGGTGATCAGTTTGATCGGTTGGTGCGTTTTAGCGGTGCGCAGAAGGCCTTGGGCGGCTTTCTTTATGATGGCCTGTTGGATCTGGATGCGGCGATGAATGGATTGCGCAAACGCCTAGGCGTGCAGCGGTTTTCGCTGGCAAATTGGATCAAATCACGCAGTGGCCGCACCCAGATTTACATCCAGCGCTATGAAGCGGCGGTGCTTAATTACGCACAACGCAAAGGCTTTGACGGCGCTATTTGTGGGCACATCCATCAACCTAAATTGCGCTTAGAGAACGGCCTTATTTATGCCAACTGCGGCGACTGGGTCGAAAATCTAACCGCGGTCGTGGAAGATGCCCAAGGCGCCTTGATGCAGATACGTTGGCACGGGCAGCCGGTGGTGGAATCAGCGCAGTGCGCGCTAATTCGGTCTCAAGCTGTTCTAATCGGGAACTAATTTCTGAGCTGAGCCCTGCATGTCCCTGAAAGCCACGGTTTATAAGCTTGAGCTGCAAATATCTGATATGGATCGGCACTATTATCAGACGCACAAACTTACGCTTGCGCAACACCCGTCAGAAACCGAGCAACGCATGATGGTGCGCGCGCTGGCGTTTGCGCTGCACGCCGATGAGGCTTTAAGTTTTGCACGCGGTTTAAGCAGCGAGGATGAGCCCGATTTGTGGCGGCGCGATTTAACCGGGGAAATCGAGCTGTGGATTGATGTTGGGCAGCCGGATGAAACGCGCATTCGCCGGGCCTGTGGCCGGGCGCGTAAGGTGGTTATTTATACTTACAGCGGCCATGGTGCCCAGATTTGGTGGGACAAAAATGGTGTTTCTTTAGCGCGCAATAAAAATCTGGAAGTGATCAATTTACCGGGGCCTGCATGCCAACTTTTAGCAGCTATGGCGGGGCGCTCGATGAGTCTACAGTGCCTAATCCAGGAAGGCCAAGTCCAGTTAATCGATGCGACAAGCACGGTCGAGATCGAACCGATTACTTGGTTAAGTCTGCCCGCGCGAAGGTAAGTTGCGCGAGGGCTAGCTTTCGTCTAGTAAACGAGTGATCAGCGCATTGTGGCGGCTTTGTTGCACGCTCGCCGATAGCCGACACGCCGCGACGATCGTTTTAAGTTCATGCAGGGCGATATCAAAGGCGTCATTAATCACAATAAACTCGAATTCGCCGCAGTGCTGCATTTCTTCGACGGCATTGCGCATACGTTTGGCGATGACTTCTGCAGAGTCTTGGCCGCGATTTTCCAGTCGAAATTTCAGCGTATCGCGTGACGGCGGCAGGATAAATATTTCGCGCGCGTCGGGAAAACTTGTGCGCACTTGGCGCGCACCTTGCCAGTCGATTTCCAAGATCACATCATGATCCGCAGCAAGCTCAGTTTCCACCATCGCGCGTGCGGTTCCGTAGTAATTGCCGTGCACCAACGCCCACTCTAAAAATGCGCTCGCCACAATCTTGGCCTTAAACGCATCCGTTGCAATGAAATTATAGTCGACGCCGTTAACTTCACCGGGCCGTGGGCTGCGGGTGGTGAAGCTGATTGAAAGCCTGAGCTTCGAATCGCTGCGCATTAGCTCGCGCACCAGGGAGGTCTTACCGGCCCCGGACGGTGCTGCAATAATGAAAAGAGTGCCGCTCATAGGTTTGTTGCTCGTGGGATCGTTGCGCACCGCTAATTTGACCAAATAATAATGCAGGCTCAATGCTCAAACTATTCGAGATTTTGCACCTGTTCGCGCACTTGTTCGACCAATACTTTCATATCGATACCCAATTGGCTGGTGCGTGCGTCGACCGATTTCGCGCCAAAGGTGTTGCATTCGCGATGCAGCTCTTGAATCAAAAAATCCATACGCCGACCAATAGGCTCATTGAGGTTCAGTACGCGCTCAGCCTCGATCAAATGGATGCGCAATCGTTCTAATTCCTCATCGACATCGAGCTTATGCAGGCTCAAGACCAGTTCCGCTTCTAAACGACTTGGATCTAGGGTGTCTTTAAATTCCGCCAAGCGTAGTGTCAGCTTTTCATGCAGTGCGATTTTGATTTGTGGCAACAGCACCAGAGCCTGCTCGCGTAATTGCCCCAGCTGCAAAAGCTTGTCGCGCAGCGTTTCCGCCAGCTTGTTGCCTTCACGTGCGCGCGCAGCATCGAACTCGCTTAAGCAATCGCGAAAGGCACCGATCGCCGCCTTTTTCAAACCTTCGCTGTCGCATTCGCTGCCTTGCACTGCACCCGGCCAGGCCAGCACGTCGCTGGTGGACAGTGGTTTTAGCTCAGGATGGCGATTGTGCAGCGCATCGGCCAAGGCCAACAAACCCTCCACCAGTGGCTGATTGAGCGCGAGGGCATCTTGTTGCACCGGGGCTTTGTATCGCAAAGTCAGATCCACCTTGCCGCGTTGAATCAGTTTTTGCGCCATTTCGCGCAAGTGCGGCTCAAGCGCGCGCAATTCATCTGGCAGCTTCAAACCCAATTCCAGAAATCGATGATTGACCGAGCGCAGCTCAAAACGTAACTGGCCGAGCATGCCGTTTGATTCAGCGTTGGCGAAAGCGGTCATGCTGCGGGCCATAAGTGCCTTGGGCGTTAAGGTGGGGGCGCGCATGGTAGCGCCAAACGCGGCTAAACTGGCGGCACACCCGAGATGAGATGTTTTATGAACTTGATAGACCCAAAGCAACAGGCTTTCGCGTTTGTTTTTTTGCTCAGCCTAAACACCGCCAGTTTTGCTTCTGATGTCATATATAAGTGCAGTTCGCCAAGCGGTGCAGTGACGTTTTCAGCGAAGCCTTGTGTTGGCAGTACGCAGGTAAAAAAAATTGAACCACGCATCGTCGTGGTGGGCGCGGAGCCCGTATTGCCAGGCAATATTCCCGGCCGTCTCGGTCAAATTAGCCCTGAGCCACCCGTCGACACCACACCACGCCGCACGCCAATGCCGCAAGTTACAGAAAGCTGTCGTTCCGAGCTGTTCAACTTAAAGCGAAGTTTAGATACGCGCTTTATAGAAGCGGAGCAAAATCTAAAAAATTCGCGTACTGCGCTGGCGCAAAATACCCGTGAATTGGAATCGGCACAAACCAGTAAGGTGGGCTTGGAATGGGGGCTGATGCTGGCCGAACAACGGCGCGCAATTGAGCAACGATTAAAAGACGCCGAAGCGGCGGTGACGCTTTTTTACCCCGATGAAAAAGCGCGGTTCGAAGAAATTGGTGCGCGCTGCCGCAAAAAGTAACGGCTAAAACACCCGCGTCAGAAACTGACGCATCGCGCTTGCTTGTGACCATACTCATGCGTATGCTACACGCACCAACAAATGCCTGGGAGGGCTGGAACGATGAAAACACGTTTGATTTGTGCTGCGGTAGTTTTGGTGATGGCGACAGGCGCACAGGCGCAGGAAGTTATGATTGCGAAGCAACTTGCTGGCGCGCCGGAAGAATTTGCGGCAATGCAACCGGCAGATCCCGTAGCCAGTGCGATTCGTTCGAAGAGTGCGCTGATACCGGTTGCTACGGCGCTTGGCGCTGACGGTCAATACCACTGGCAGGCAAATCTAGCCGTCGACTCAACGCGCGCGCGCGTACTTTTATTGAAACCTACTGATAACCATTGGCAGATGAGCTTGGGTTCTGCCAGTCGCGGTAGTGAAGCAATGACGCGCGCTGAGACGATCGCTGCGGTGCACACCCAAACCACCTTCGGCATGCAGTCAGTGCAGGTGCCGAGCGAACTGTTCGCTTTTGAAAGCTTGAGCAAGGGTAAAGTCGCTTTTGCTATCACCTCAAACGACGGTCAGCCATCGAATGGCTTTTTGCTGCTTGAAGGCGATTCCAACACGCTGTTAATTTCCTATCAAACAGCGTCGAATCAGCGCATAAACCAGCCGATTTCAATCACAGCGGCGCTGCAAAATTTTGGCAAGAACGTCAATTCCACGAAAGTTGTTTCAGCGACACTAAACGTTACCGCGCCTTCCGGCCTGCAAAGCCAAGCTAGATTTTTTGATGATGGCAAGCACAGCGATGGTGTCGCCAACGATGGCCTGTTTGGTGCGACTTTTGTGCCGAATGAAATTGGTAACTACAATGCACAGGTACGAGCAGAAGGCAGTGCAGGTGCCGTCGAAGTGCTGCGTACCGCTGAACATTTAATTCCAGTGATCAGCGACGAACTCAATTTTACGCGTGGTGCAGTGCAATTGGTGTCCGCTAAAACCCCCGGTCGACTCTCGATTTCAGTGCCGGTGACAAGCAATAAAGCAGGGCAACACTATCGCGCGTACACGCAACTTTGGGGCCGTGATAGCAGCGGGCTAGAAGTAGCAGTTGCTTGGTTGGGCGGCATGGTTACGCCAGCAAACGGCGTAGTTGAGCTTGAATTCGATTCGCGATGGATCGCGCTCGCTGGTGCAAGTGCGCCGTTTTCATTGCGCGCAGTGCGTTTTGAAGACCCTGACAATTTCATTACGGTCGCGCAGGTTGATGAGCTTGCAGTTAGTGATCGCATCGCACCAATTGCTAGCAATAAATCGGTGCAAATTGATGAAGCGATGACGATGGGTTTACGGCCCGCGCCAGCGGCAGTTCAAGCAAAAGGCGTCGGCACTCGCTTATTGTTAGTGCACGGCTACTGTTCGGGCAACGTCTGGACGGTACCGAATTTCACCAATGCGTCAATTTTTCTTGATTTGAATCAAAATCGCAGCAATGACGCCTTTGCGCAACGCATTAACACCTTTGGCAATACCTGGAACTCCTACGGCATTGTTGCACACAGCCAAGGCGGCATGGCAAGCCTGCACTTATACAACTACTACTGGAGTGGTTTGGATCGCGCCAGCGGAAGTCGTTTGATTCAATCCGTCGGCACGCCTTATAAAGGCACGAATTTGGCTGGCGTGTTGGCAGCCCTTGGCGGAATTTTCGGCGTTGGCTGTGGCAGCAATACCGACCTTACTTACAACGGCGCGGCCAATTGGCTCGCGGGCATTTCGACTGCCAGCCGTGGCAAAGTCAACTACTACACAACCAGCTTCAAATCAACCAACTGGTGGACCAACGACTACTGCAATTTCGCCAGCGATTTGGTCTTGGGTGATCCAGAAGATGGCACGACAGAACAAGCGAACGGTCAGTTGAGTGGCGGCGTCAATCGTGGGCACGTGACCGGACAATGCCACACCGATGGCATGCGTGACCCTGCGCAGGTTCGCGATGCCTCGCGCAACACCACCATGAACTCGAACGCCGCACGCTAGTCGTTAACTTAGAAATTCCTTAGCTAAAATTAAGAGGCGAGCGCTCAACGGCGTTCGCCTTTTTTTATTGCGACTCATCATCACTGGGTAGCTCAAATAATCACTGGGTAGCTCAAATAAATCGCTAAAAAGCGCGTTCAGCGCAAATCTTGTTGAGAGCGCTAATTGCTCAGCGGCTGCTGTGGCCAAACCGATTCAATTAACTCCCGCAGTGCATACGCGCGTGGCGTAAGTTCGCCTACGGGGCGATTGGGAAAGCGTTGATCGACTAGGTAGCGTGAGTCAGCCGCGAGCAAGAGCGCAGTGCGCGACAACTCGTTCGCGCAACGGTCTGCCATTGGCCCTTTGCAACGCTCCGTGAAACGCTGCACCAGCTGCCGATCTGCGCCCTGGCAGTCATTGCTATCTGGCCACTTTTGCAGCGTACGCAGCAAATCGGCCGGTTGAGTCTGGCGCGCTAGCGCTGCTGGTACAAACTCTGGGCACGCATTCACTGCACGTGCTGCGTCAAGTGCTGCGGCAATTTCGGTTTCTGCAAGCGCAACCGTACCGCTCAAATCCGCGAGCTTTTGGTGCAGTTGCCATGTCATGGCATCCTTTCGATCTGGGTTTTGTAGCGCTTGCGCAATCGTCAGCGCTTTACTGAAACGCCTCTGGTCAGTGCTTGCAAGCAAATCATCAATCGCCTTTTGCGCTGCCTCGACTGCACGCAGTGGTGCACTAATTTCGCGCTCCAAAAACTGTGACACATGGAAATACATTACCAACCCAACCAGGGTGACGCAACCCAACGCCGCCATGCTCAGCTTGGCAAGCCCGCGGTTGATGTTGGACGTCGCCACAACTAAGCACCACGCCACGCACGCGATCCCAAGCGCCAGCCAAACCATGGGGCTGAGTGAAAACACGGCAGCTAAAACAACGCAAAGTGCGATGGCAAGAACGAATGCGACAACTATCATTCGCCGATCCTATCAAGCACTTCAACTGTTTGCCAAGGAAGACAGATCCACAACTTGAATAAACTTTTGCCAAAAATACTAATTGCGGGCACGCGCCGACACTTTTGAGAGCTAAACTCGCGCAGATATTTAGGACAAACCTTACATGGCAAATCTATCGCCCGATCAAGAATTAATTGCGCGCCAGTCGCGCGAAGTGTTTCTGTCCGCACGTAAAGCATTCAGCGAAAACTGGAATCGCGACCAAGCGAAAGAGCTCTATGAACTCTCTGATTCCCTCAGTGAGCAAGCGCAAGACCACGTGTTAAATGACTTAGGCGAGAGCCTGCTCGGGTTTTCAGCTTATTTGAGCTCCTTCGTCGATGGCGCGATGACGCCAAAACCACATCAGCTGGGGCAGCTCGGCACCCTGATTGAAGGCGTGGGCGAAGCGCTGTTTCGTCTGCAGATGGACGTCACGGTCACTGACCTTACCCAACATGCAACGGTAATTGAGCCCGAAAAGCCGCAAGTATTTTATCTCGGTGCGCGCGTTGAGCGCGCAAAAGATTTGGAATATTCGCTCGCCAATGATGGCTTTGCCGTGCGCCATTCGCAAACAGCGGCACCGGTTATTGCCGAGATTGGCAATTCGCAGGTGCAGGCGCTGTTGATCGATATTGAACAGCTACAAAGCTGGCAAACGATTGTGGGCTCGCGTGGCGGCGGTAAGGACGCGATGTTGCCGCCTTTGATTGTGCTTTCTGACAATGACTCGCTTGAACTTCGGCTCAAAGCGATTCGTTCCGGTGCGGATCAATTTTTCCTCTACCCAGAAGACAAAGAAAAAATCGGTGCGCGCCTGCGCGAGTTGGTTGAAGACCGCCGAAAACCGTATCAAGTGCTGATTATTGACGATGATTTGTCGATGACGATGTTCGTTGATTCCGTCCTGCGCCATAACGGCATGGTCACCTGCGTCCTGAATTCGCCGCACAATGCATTAAAGGTACTGGAAAGCTTTCACCCCGATGTGATTTTGGCTGACCTTTATATGCCTGACATCACCGGGCTTGAGCTGTTGGCGCTGTACCGATCGCATCAACGCACGATTTTTACCCCGGTGATTTTGCTATCCGGTGATGACGATACTGAAAAGCGTTTTGACGCGCTGCATTTTGGTGGTGATGACTATTTGACCAAGCCAATCCGGCCCCGGCATCTAGTCGCAGCCGTTACCAATCGCGCGCGGCGTGCGCGTTGGCAACAGCGGGAATTGTTGGCGGCTCAGCATTAAAACGCTGCAAATCAACTAGCCCGTCATTCCCGCGAAGGCGGGAATCCAGGAATTCAACCCTATCTCTTAGGAAGCGGCGTGCGCAACGAAGTTTGGCGCGTTGATGGCAGCGGAGCGAACGCTTCTGACGGCAATGTTGTGTGGGCACCAACTAAGTCCATTTGGAACAACTTCATGCTCCTCACTGCGATCTTGCTCGGCCCGCAGTATTTTACATTAGGTGCGTTTTTCGTTTTTCTGGGCTTGAGTTATTTGACGCTCTTGCTCGGCCACGCGCTCGGGATGCATCGTTGTTTAATCCATAAGTCATTTTCGTGCCCGAAGCCGTTTGAAAGGCTTTTGGTGTGGCAAGGCAGCATGCATAAAAACTGTATGTTCATTTGGTAGTCACAAAAAGTGTTCATAAAATTAAACAGTTGCATCATAAATTTAAAAAGTTATCCATTTTCGTGCCGGTTAAGTGCGTCTTATAAAGAATTTGTCATAAAATTTGTGTAACCTGTAAATATATGCACGCGTTTAAATTTTGCACTTTGCAATGTGTGTGCGGTCACGCTTGCTAAATTTTACAGGGGAGATATTTATGCGCTCATTCGCGCGCGCCGTTGCGGCGTTTCTATTATTGGTTTCGGCAGTTAGCCTGCATGCGCAAAGTTACACGCTAGGCGCGCCACCGCTCAGTGCCTGCAACGCCTCTGCGCCCGCTGCGTCGGGAAATTACGCATTCAACGCAGGGCGTTGGTATTCGCCGCAGCGCTTAGGCCCGAGCTGGGATTTTTTCTTTAACGACTTTGGCAATCTGGTCGCAATTTGGTACGGCTTTAATAATCAAGGCCATCCGGTTTGGTACATCTCTGAGGTCAAGCCGTTGCAAACCGACTCGGACGGCGGTCAACGCTGGCAATCGCGCCTGCATCGTACTTCACAGGTGAACGGTGCACCTTTTTTGAATGAAGCGGTGGGCGAACTTTACGTACGTATTCCGGCCAATTCGCCGGAAAAGATGGTGGTGAGCTGGAATTTTCTGCCGAATACGAACCTGAACCCGACCGATGTCAATGACGACAAGATTGATTGCATCGTACGTCGCGTGGGAGAAGACACCTCCAGTGGTAACCAACGTACAGTCAATACTACCTATAGCGGTTTTTGGTATCCGCCCAGTAACTCGGGCTGGGGCTACAACGCCTTGGTTGTACCCCCTTCCACTCTGAACAATAACCAGTGGTTCGAGGAAAATACCATCCTCGTGTTTGACACCGTGGGCCAACCGGCCTGGGGACGTGTTTCTAGATCGACGCTAAGCCGCCCTGATGGTGCCATGACGGTGTTCTCCAGTAGCCAACCAACCGTCAGTTACTTAACTTGGAAAACTGCAACCAACGTGAATGGTCGCGTGTTGAATGGCCCGTCTACCAATATAACCACTCCCAATTTAACCTTTGGCCGCAGCTACAGCAGCGCAAGCTCGGGAAATGTGTATTTGACTTGGAGTCAAATGCTTACCAATCCCACCAACAGTTCGCAGCGCGGTATCAACTTTAATCGTGGCACGCCCAGCACCCCGTTTGCGGTTGCAAAACTCACGTCTACGTTTGGGATTGTTGCCAACCCTTCCCCCTGCCAGGCGAGCGCCGGGCAAACGACTTGCCAAGTGGAGGTCGACTGGGAAGCAGTGGGGGCGGTTTTAGGGCGCACGGGTAGACCCGCGCGGCGCTCAGTCAGCGTTAGCCCGAGTGGTACAGTGACATCAGGCAATTGGACGCAGTTACCTACAGCTGAGTTTCAGGGCTCGATGATGCAAAGCATTCCAGTCGGTACACGCTGGCAATATGGGATCGTAGACTTCAGTGTTAGTCCACCGTATCCACTTTATTTCAGCAGTGAGGTGCGGGCATTGCCGGCGGATGCGGATATTGAAATACCCGATGATCCACGCAGCTCAACCGCCGCAGAATATGCGCAACCCAGCGCCCTTGTCGGCGACTTAGCCGGGGCAACACCGATGCAAGCCGATGCTGAAGGCGCTGCTGCCAGCGTCAATATTCCGATCCAAATTCCACCCGGCCGACGTGGTATGCAGCCAAGCGTGAGCCTTAATTACTCCAGCCGCGCAGGTAATGGCATAGCAGGCATGGGCTTTAGCCTGTCGGCAAGTTCGTCCATCTCGCGCTGCCCGCAAAGTCTGGCGACCGATGGTCAAGTCAACGCCGTGCAATTTACCAATGAAGATCGTTTGTGTTTGGACGGTCAACGCTTGATTGCTACTGTAGAGGGCACTTACGGCTTGGCGAACGCGCAATATAAAACTGAAATCGATAGCTACGTGTTGGTCACTCAGTTGGGCGCGAACTTGTCTGATGATGGTGGCATCAAAGGCGCTGTCTATTTTGAAGTGCAAACCAAATCGGGCGAACGCCAGTATTTTGGTGCTGATCAATTGGGTGCCAGCATACGCAATGCGCGTGTCAAGCCCAGTGGCGCCATGAATGGCGCGCTGAACGGTGCCACCTTGAGTTGGCTGCTGGATACGCGCATAAATCGTTCGGGAAATTACATTCAGTACGGTTACACCGTGTTTGGTTCGGGTGAGAATTTGCTGATTGCGATTACTTACACAGGTTTTGGCACTGATGTGGGTAGTCGGCAGGTGCTTTTTACTTATGAAAACCGTCCAGATCGTTCCAGTAGTTATTTGGCGGGGGCATTGAATGAGCAAACCCAACGTTTGCTCAACATCCAAACCAAAGCCCCGATCAGTGATGCCCCCGGTACTGCAGCAGTTGTAGTACGAACCATCACGCCGAGCTATTCGACCTCAAATTACTCAGGCCGTTCAATTATGAATTCGGTGCAAGAGTGTTTTCCGGGCGGCCAGTGTATGCCCGCGCAAAAGTTTAGTTTTGCCAGTAATCGCGCACCGGAGCTAAACAAAAAACTGAGCATCGGTGGCGTTCCTATCATTTCAGAAGACCCAACTGCCACAGACTATATATCCAGCTTTAGTGAAATCGGCGATCTTGATGGTGACGGGAGTGTGGAATTTGGTGCCTCTGTGCGCAGAACCAATCAATCAAGTTATGGTACTTCGTACTTTTTCAAATCTGACGCCAACACCCGGAGCTTTGGAATGGCTCAACCGGCAATAAGCCTGACCGGTGCCGCTGCCACGCACTTGCAAGATACACGCGGTGATTTTAATCGTGACGGTATTGCTGATTTGTTGTTAGTCGATAGCGCTGGCGTTCTGCAGGTTAAGTTTGGGAAGCCCGACGGCACCCTAGAGGCCCAGCAGCCCCTGATACTATCCCCGACTGCGCCGACCCTGCCTGACGCTCGGGTCAGTGATGTAAATGGCGATGGCCTAAGCGATTTGGTTCTGCAATATCGTCTGAGCAATCAAACTCGCTTGTTGGTATATGTCGCAACTAGCGCGACCAGCTATACCAGGGTCGCGGATCAGACGGTCATCAGTGACCCCAACTATCAAGCCAGCATCGTACAAATTGCAGATTTTGATGGTGATTCGGCTTTGGATATCATGTTGGAAGACAGCATTATCAATCTACCGCCAGCGTCTTTTTTCCCACTTGCGAAAACTCGTGTTTATTTTGGCGCGCTGAGCGGGACCAGCTACACGTTGGCAACGAGTTCGCAGGATCTAAACAATCTAGTACCGAATTTTGAAGCCAGCGAGAAATACGCTGCTTCCTTTAGGCGCTGGGGGGATCTCAATGGCGATGGTCTATTGGATCTACTAACGATTCCGAACAGCACAAGAACCTGGACGATACGCCTAGGTTTGGGGCGGCGTACGAGCCTAATGGGTGCGCCGATCAACACTGGCAGCAATCGCGGCACGGAGCAATGTCGTGGCGGCATAAACGCGGCGCCTTATTGCACCCCGCGTATGGTGGAGCGCTTGAGCTTCACCGACTATGATTCTGACGGCCGTATGGATTTAATGGCACCGCGCGCATTTGCGGCACGGGTGTGCCTGTGGCAGCACGCCGAAGGTATGCAGTTTGTCGAAGAGGGTATTAAAAATCGCTATCTTTGCCCCTGGGACATTTTGACCGGCGCGGATGATATTGAAGCCAACTTTACAGGTCAGGATCCGCAGCGTGGCGGCACCGAGCCGAGAGAATGTCTGGGCTTGCAGCACAACCTATATGGCTATTGTTTGCGCGATATTTACGGCGAAAAAAGTGACCGTGCTGGCTTTGATCCAAGTTCTTATTACATGGATCACATTCGCTTTGTGCAAACCGGTGTGAGCACGTTTACGGTGCAAGTCACGAATACGAGTAGCATTCAAAATGGCGCAGGTGACCGAGGTGATAGCAGCGACCAGGACGCTTTTGGCGATGGCTTGGCAGATCGCTTTAGCCTGTTCGGATACAGTTATCGCGCGGTGCCAAATGTTGAACCTGGATGCTGGGATTTGTGCGATGACAATCATAGGCTAGTGACGGGCTTGCGTGCGCTGCAACTGCCACGCCCTAGCGGCGCCACCGGCCCTGATCCCTTTCCTATGACTATGCCCGATGGTGCTGGCACGATTGATACAGTGTTGGCGCAATCAGGCCCATTCAACTACCTCAGCGAAAATCGTGGCGCCTATGTCACCGGCATCACGCCGACCACCACGGGCGATCCCATCCAGCCAGACACCCTGATCAGCGTCGATAACGGCAATGGTATGAGCTACCGCTGGAACTACGCCACGCTCGCATCCAATGCCGGCCGTACTAGCGGTATGCCCCTTTATACGGTGCCTGCCCGCACCCCAGGCGGTACGTCTTATGCCGATGTGAACCACTTCTACTTTGCCTCAAGCATGCCAGTGGTGGCGTCATTTTTTCAAAGCAACGGCACGGGTTCGGAGAATGAAACCCGCTTTGGCTATGAAGAAGCGATGTATAACAATAAAGGTCGGGGCTTTACGGGCTTTAGGAAAATCTATACCGAAAACGTGGCGAACAAGGTTCGCAGCGCAACCGTATACAACCAGAAATTTCCGTTAGTTAGCCAGCCCGAGTGCAGTGCAACGCAGTTAATCAGCAAGCCATGGACGGAATTAACCTGCACCAGCACGACAGCGCTCAGCCTGAGCAATTACACCGGCTATCAGTGCAATGGCGCTGTTTGCGACCTGCTCAACCCGCCTTTGAATAGCGTGTTTCGCATCACCAATATTGCCAGCGCCACTACCGTTCGCGATTTGACTATACCCAGCCAGATTGTAACTAGCTCTAGTATGGACGCCAGTTATGACACTTTTGGCAATATGCTGAGCAGCACACAAACCACCACCGACAAAAACAGCGGCGGGCAAACCGTGCGCAGCATCACCAGCACCAGCACTGCGGTATATGCCAATGACGCCGCGCAGTGGTGGATCGACAAACAGGTGCGCGCTACCAGCAGCGTTAGCCAGAGCTACGGCAAGGGCAATGTTGGCGGAAGCTTGACGACCCCGACCCGCACAACCGTGATGCTGATGGATTACAACAGCACCAACCGGCAAGTGCAGTGCGAAGCAACCATTGGCCTGGAATCGGGTGATCCTGAGCCAATCAGTACTGCCACGTGCGCCCTGCCGCAAGTCGCAGTCGAGCGCAAAATCACACGCAGCTTCGATAACAGTTATGGCAATGTCACCGGTGAAAGTACGACCGCACGCGATGAAACCGAAGCGCGCAGCGTCAGCACGAGCTACAGTACCAGCGTGGGTTATTTCCCTAATTTAGTGACCGATGCCTTTAGCAAGTCAATCAGCAGCCGCTTTGACGCGCGCTTTGGTGTACCGATATCGATCACCGACGCGAATGGCTTGATCAGCAGCACCCAGTTGGATGTGCTGGGCCGTGTCATTAAAGTCACGCCGCCCAGCAAGTCAGGGTTAAAGGCAGGCTTTCCGATGGTAACGGCATATGAGCGCTGTGGCGGCACGGGCGGTGCGTTTTGCTCGAATGCGGACGCTAAGATGCGCGTGATCAGCGCGCAGTACGGTAGTCCACAGGCCGCCGTGTACTTAGACAGTTTGGGGCGCAGCATCCGCACCGCCAGCGCGCTGTTAAACTCGGTGCCCAGCTATGGCACGCTGAGCTTCAGTGATACCGATAAAAGCGTCACTGAAACGCGCTACAACCCGCGCGGATTGGTGTTTACTCAATACGAACCAGCATTGGCTGGACCTAACAGCGCGTCTTTGACTGAGTACACCTATGATGATTTGGGGCGGCCCCTCGTCAAACTGCAAAAATTTAAGAACGTCAGCGCGGATGATTTGAATGGCGTCAATGCAGCGCTGCAATATCGACGCACCGAATATGCATACAGCGGCTTGTCCACAACTATTCTGGTGTGTCAAAAGGCGGAAGCGCAAGCGTTAACGGGGTGCGTTGAAGGCGCCAACAATGCCGATCTCAGCCCGGGCTTGAAAATGTCGCGCAGCTTTGATTCCGCCGGCAAACTACTCACAACCGTCGATGCGCTCAATAAATCCACGCACTATTGGTTCGACGGTGCGGGCAACCCGCTACAAATTGTGGACGTGATGGGGTTGTCCACCACTGCCACCTACAACAGCTTGGGCTATCGAAATACCGTTACCGACCCGGATCGCGGCACCTGGAAATTTTTCTACAATGGCTATGGCGAATTAAAAACCCAGTGCGACGCGCGCAGCAGCGGCACGTGCAGCAGTAGTAGCACGGGGCAGTATGTGACCAAGCTGAGCTACGACAAATTAGGCCGCGTGATCAAACGCGAATGGCAGGAACCTAATCGCGACAACCCTGCGCCCGGCCAATCAGTAGACTACACCGAAACGGTCGCCTTTGATAATTTAGGCAGCACAACCTACGGCAATTTGCTCAGCACCAGCCGCGCTGGCCAGCGCAACAGCAATCAATCGATCGAACGTTGGTCCAGTACGCCGCAATACGATGCCCTGAACCGTGCGACCAGTGGCAGCACCAGTATGCAAATCGGCAACGCCCAGCCCACTGCGCTGCAAAGCAAAACGTTTTTTGATCGCCAATTTGGCCGCGTCAAGCAAGTGGTTTATCCCGACTCAGTGATCGATGGCGAACCGGTATCCACCTATATGACCTACAGCGCATCTGGCATCGCCAACCGCGAAGGCTTTGCGCAGGATTATCGAGCGCCAACCTCCAGTGGCGCGCAGGAATCATCGGCCATTCGCGTTTTGAACGCTGTGGAAGGCCGCGGCTTAGCAACCAGCGTGCTCTTGGGGGAGGTCGGCACGCAAACGGTGGTGGATTACGAAAAAGGCGCACCTGTGCCGCCCGTATTGACCGCCTTCACCCGCGATTGGATGGAAACCAACCTTTATGATAGCTCGGGCTGGCTCTTAGCGCGGTGCGTGAATCAGTTGGGCGGGTGCAATTCTTCGATGATTCCGGCTAGCGCCAGCAGCGATCCGCTCAATGAAGCGTTCCGCTATGACGTCTATGGGAACTTGAAGAAACATGTGCACGGTGGGGTATGGACGCCGACGCAAGTGACGGCGGCGGGCAGCCAAACGCACACCTATGATGCGCTGCATCGCTTGACGCAAACTCAGCGCAGTGGCGCGACCAGTAGCGCAATGATCAACTATGCCTACAACGAGATTGGTGGCTTAAAGAAAAAGACTGACTACTCCAGCGTGAGCGATAGCGCGTATCAGTACAACGCGACGACACACCAAGTCAGTCAAGTGGCCTTGAATACGGGCGGGATGGCGACTTACGCCTATGACAATAACGGAAATGTTAGCAGCCGCACGGAAAACAGCCTAACCACCACGCTGCAATACGATGTCAGCAACTTACCGAGGCGCATTAGCAAAAATGGCTTGATCAGCGATTTTTACGATGCCCCAGGCGGGCGCTACTGGCAGCGCATGAGCAGCAACGGGCAAGTCGTGCGCGATACGATTTTGCTAGACAAAATGTTCGAGCGGGAAGTGGTAGGCGGTGCGGCAACGGTGGAGCGGTACTACATCGCCGGGCAATTGCTGACGATCAATCGCAACGAGGGTCGTAAGCTAGCTTACTTACATCAGGATCGCTTGGGTTCTAATGTGGCGATTAGCGAGAAGGCGATTTTGCCGAGTGGTAATATTGGCGCTGCCACGCCAATCATCGTAGAAAATCGCGGCTTCGATGCCTTTGGTAAGGCGTTGGATGGCGGCTGGGGCACGTCGAATCAGGGTTGGCTGACCTGGAATGGCAGCGGCTTTAATCAAGGCAAACGCAATCAGCGCGGCTTTACCGGGCACGAGCATTTAGACGAGTTCGGGCTGATCCATATGAATGGGCGGGCTTATGACTACAACCTGGGCCGGTTTTATGGGGTGGATCCGTTTATTCAATTTCCGAGTAATTCACAGAGTTTGAATCCTTATTCTTACTTAATGAATAACCCGTTGGCGGGGACGGATCCGACGGGGTATTTGATGTCCGAGGCCGATGGCGCTTGCCTAAGTGGCCCGAAATGGGTCTGTGCGCAGGCGCAGGGGAGTGCGGCGTATCGCAGTGGATATGCGTATACATCGCCCGCGAAGGCGTTGTTGGGCGGTGCTTCTTTGGCAACGGATCAGCTGCGTAAGTCAGCGAATGGTGCGCAGGATCAGCGGCTTAAGTCGGCGAATGGTGCGCAGGATGGTCAGGATTCAACTCAGACTTCTAAAACGGATGGAAGCGGTAAAGGCGCATCTGGAATTGGCGGGCTAAGCTTTCGAAAAGCTATTGCGGGGGAGCGTGATCGGAATAGTACAAGCATCACGGCAAGTAAAAACCCGACAAAAAAACAAACTCAAGCGGTCGACATTGTGAATGCGTTGATTGACAAATACACAGGGGCTATTCAAGCTGTTGGAGATGAAGAATTTAACGAAGTGATTGAAAACGTACAAATCTTTGTTCCTAAGAAAGCGTTTGAGAGAGTCAAGCGTACGGGAAGCGCAATAACAGTTGCTGACTCATTTGCTGAGATGCTTCAAGCGAGGGCCGGAGAGAAGATAGACTTCTTAAAGGGCCCGACAGGCCGAGTAATGCGGGTAGATCTTTCGATTACGGAAAACAGCTTAAATGATTTCGAGAGGTTATTTACGCTGCTGCACGAATATGCACATGGAATCAAGTCAAAAGAGAACTACAGGCTTTTTGAGTTGGACAACAGTAATGGAAAGAATTTCAGTAGCAAGACCTCAAAAACCGAAGAATTTGCCAGTAGAAGAGCTTTTCAAATGATTCAAGCAATGGGCATAAAATTGGGTGATGCAAAAAAAATTAGGGATGTCGGTTACGACAATAGTGTTATGAACGGATTGCGAAACGAGGCCTATGATGAATAAGTTTCTGCTTTGTTTTTTTATGCTCTGCTTGACCGGCTGCTCTCACAACAGACTAGACGACGACAGTATTGTTTTCCTGCGCGATGGTGCTCCTTTTGAGGAATGGACAAGAGTCGGCGACTGCACGTTTTCATCCTACATTCGCGGCAATATATTTTTACCTAGTGAATTTGGAAAAGTCGAAGACGGACTCATTTCTTTGCCGGGAGCAGATGGGCTCGTTCTGCCCGTTGACAAAAACATTAGAAGCTGGCGCAGCGATGGCGCTCAGTTTCGGTACTTGAAAGAATTTGAAATACCACGCGAGCTTAAGAAATTTAATCCAGAGGCTGTAGAGATTAGAAAATTTTTTGAATCGGAAGAGTTCGTTTTGATCATTTATCTAGCAAATCGATTTGACGTCGTTGGTGCAAAATCAATCAATTCCGGCAATCTGCTGGTGATTGAACGTTATAATCCTAATTTTTATAAGTGCGAAACAATTGATTCTCTTCGTGAGAGATGAGCGGCTCAAGATGAGACCTGATTAGCGCTAATCGCCAGTACGTCTCATGTAATGCGACGGTTGGACCTTAAAAGTGCTGTAACTTAAGGTCCTAATGTAATCCCCCAAAACCCACCGAATTTAGAAGTGGAACCTAGAACAGCAAGCTTAAGCTTGCGATACGGATGATAGCGTCAAGATCGCGCAGCGGCGCAGCGCAATCTTGACGCTGCGTGATTCAATACGCTCTAAGCAGGTCGAATGTCAGCACTGACATTTGATCCTGATCTTGCCTCGCTTTCGCGGGTTGCCGAAGTTTGCCGAAAACAGCCCGTACGGATGGAGCAACTTTTTTGGAAATCTATTTGGTGGTCGCGGTGAGAATGAAAAGAACGCTGATGAGATGGGCGAAGGCGACCATTTAGGCGACAACAAATTAGTAGCAGTGCGCGCTGCTTCGAATGCTCGTAAGGCTCTCAACACTGCGGCTGAGGCTGTAAAGGACGTTTATGTAGCGGACGTTACCGGGCGGCTAGCTGCTGCAGGGCTAATGTCTATCGGTGGAAAATTATTTCAGGTCGTTGCAGATAAATACGGTCGGTTACGGGCAGTGCCTTGCAATTGTTTTGTTGCTGGCACGTTAGTTCTCACGGATAACGGACTTGTTCCAATTGAAACTATCAAGGTTGGTGACAAAGTTGCGGCGCGCGACGACAAAACGGGCGAGAGCGAATTTCGCGAAGTATTACAATTGTTTGGCAATCCAGACAAAGCCGTTTTGAATGTTGAATTTACGGACGCACTGGGAACGCGCGAAATCTTTGAGGTAACTGCCGAACACCCGTTTATGACTGAGAACGGGTGGGTAGAAGCATCGAAACTGATGCTTGGGATGCAACTCAAGACTTATGATGGTCGTGCATTGAACTTTGTCAATCGTATTGATGAAGGTGTTCATGCCCGGACGTACAACTTTGAAGTGGACGAGTTTCATACTTACTTCGTTGGTAGGAGTGGAGTATGGGTTCATAATTCCGGTGATTGTTGGAAAATGACGTCGATATTTGGACATGCGTTTCGATATCACGGAAGCGGGAAGAAAATTGCTATGTCACTCGCTGATACCGCTAGAACAACCGGTACGCCCCAAGGACAATGGATGAACAACGCTGCGGCCGCACAATTAATTAGCTCTCAAGGAATTATCAAAGGGGTCACTGAGATGAACATTCCCCCTGGACTAAGCGTGAATACCGCAGGCGAAAATATCGCCGAGTTCCAAAATGCGGGCTTCAACCCAAGACTTTCTGTGTTCAAAGCTTTTCCCAAGGTATTTGTCCAAGCCGCACAGCCAAGATCGACGCACACTGCGGTTGACGCAGTGAAATGTTCCGGCTTGTGTTGGATCGACGAGTTGGCGGCTGATGGAGCGTACATGGCCACTGCACCAACTACCGCTTGCGCTTTGTTTGTACTATCTCGGCGGCATGGCTTGGGTGGTTTGGGGTATTTCGGCCAGGATCGCAGTGTCGGTGACAAGCCACTGGGTGGTTACGTACTTCGCCCATAATCCTGAGCCCGGAAAGTGGCGCGTGCTTAGCGCAGGGGTACAAGCCTCAAACTTGCCGTGGGTTGCGCTGCTAACCCACGGCGAGTGCTGGCACAACAATCACCACGCGTTTCCAGAATCGGTGCAGCTTGGGCTAGAATTCGGCCAGTTGGACACAGGCTGGCTGGTGCTTAGACTGCTTAAGAAATTGGGGCTGGTATCTCAACTCGGTGTCCCTCGCGTTGTGGCATCTCGGGATGATCTGGTGTTGGAAGCTTCTGGTCACATCAAGTAGCTGCCCCAATACTGACTAAATTGGCGTTCTTTGACTACGAAGCCAGCGTCGCCAAGCCCTGTTCCGCAAGTAAACTGACCATCGCCCCGACTTCATTCGCGCGCGCGTTTGAGGCATTGCCTAACGCCGCGCGCTTTTTAACGCCTTGCGCAATCGCGGCTAAGCGGAAAAAGTTAAACGCTAAATAGAACGGCCAATCAGCGGGTTTTACACGGCCGGAGCTTGCGAAATAGTCTGCTAGCCATTCGGACTCGTTCGGAATTTCCAGCTCAGCCCGATTTTTTCCAGCCAAACCCGGCAGCGTCGGATTTGAAGGAAGGCGCAAGGCCATGCAGAAATAGCCCGCATCGCTCAATGCTTCACCGAGTGTGGATAGCTCCCAATCCATCACGGCGATAATTCTGGGCTCGGTCGGATGAAACATCAAATTGTCGACCCGAAAGTCGCCATGTACCAAAGCTGGCGCGCCTACATTGTCGGCAGGAACCCGCGCATTTAGGCTTGCGATTAGCTGATCCATGGCAGGAATCGTTTCGGTAGCGCTTTGCTGATATTGCTCGCCCCAACGCTTGAGCTGGCGCGCGAAATAATTGCCGGACTTGCCGTAGTCGGCTAGCCCAATTTCGCTCGGATGTAGCCGGTGAATTGCGCCCAGCACGCGGGCAATTTCGCGGTAGTAAGCGGCGCGTTCGTTCGCCGCGATTTCTGGCAGCGCTGGGTCCCAAAACACCCGGCCATCGACATATTCCATGAGATAAAATGCGCTGCCGATAATCGTATCATCAACACACAAATGCAGTGGCCGCGCGACCGGCACGTCAGTAGTTGATAACGCAGAAAGGACGCGAAATTCGCGATCCACAGCGTGCGCAGAAGCGAGCAGCACACCTGGTGGTTTTCGGCGCAATACATAATTTCCGCTCGCCGCGCGTATCAAATAAGTCGGGTTTGACTGCCCGCCTTTGAACTTCTCAGCGTTTAGTGGCCCGGCGAAACCAGGAACATGCGCAACTAAATAATCGGACAGCGCCGCTTCCGGCAGGGCAAGAGTGGAAACAGTCATAGTTGGCCTAGTTCGCAGTGAAGCGCAAGCATAGCCGAACTATAAGGGTGCGCTAGTCGATCAAAACCAGCGCGGTAAATTCAGTCCGCAGGCGACACCGCAACCCGTACGCGCATTTTTTCGCCTGGGTCATAGTCCATACGCGAGCTATAAACTTCACCGCGATAGCGATACTGCACGTCGTAACCAACTACTTCTTTGCGCTCGACGTACTGATCCACGACCCGGCATTCGCTGCGCACTGAGCGTTCGGTACCTTGCGGATTGTTCGATGCATCGACTTCGCGCCCGACTGCGCCACCAACGACTGCGCCAGCAACCGTCGCTGCACGGCGGCCATCACCACCACCGACTTGGTTGCCCAATGCCGCACCAACCAAAGCACCAATCACAGTACCGGCGTTGGTGTTGTCATACCTTCTATTGCGCTCGGTGCTGACATCCGAGCAAACCTCGCGTGGCCTTGCCTCTTGCACGGTTTCATAAATTGGATCACTGCGTAAAACATCGGCAAAACCAAAACTGATCGCTTCTTCAGGGCCGAGTTCGGCACTTTCATAGCCTTGCGCGATGACCGGTGTAGCGGTTGCAAGCGTGATTAAGGTGGCAAGAACTGTGGTTATTTGGCGATGACTAGTCATTGTGGTCCTTAGATTTAAACGCCCTGTTGCCAGGACTCCCGAGGCGAAGCCGAAAAAACAAACCATTTCTGCCGTGTTCGCTTCGCGAAGACTCCGAAGTATTTGCCTAATTCCTAATAATCCGTTTGTAGCGAATTCGGAACAGTGTGCATTCCAGCATCGTCAGACTGAACATAAACTGACATTTTGCTCTAGCGCTAATCGCGTTCGGTTTCGCGTTAGCTAGCCCAGCAGGCAAGCTAGGCCTGTAGCCTAGGAATGCGCGAAAAACACGCGTTGCGCCACTCCTTCAAGTTCCCATCCTGAAAAGACTAGATTTTTGCCACGGCTTAAGGTGCTTTCACTACTTTGGCGCACACGCTGGTGCCGATCCAGAAGCAGCCAATCGCTTTGCACGATTCCCAGAATACGCGCGGGGTTGATGCTGGTGACGTCGCTCCAGCGTTTAGGTGTCAAAACCCCTTCGTCAATGAGCTTGAGCGACAGTGGTAACAGCGCTTCGATGGTGCTGGCACCCGGCTCGGTCATCGGAAACGGCGCAATTTTGGCATCACGGTCGTGCGGCGCATGGTCAGAGCAAATGGCATCAATAACGCCTGAGCGCAATCCTTCGCGCAACGCATCGCGATCTTCAGCGCGCCGCAACGGCGGGCGCAGATGCATATTCGGCCGGAAGCCGATCAGATCGTTTTCACAAAGGAACAAGTGCGTTAGTGCCACATCGCAAGTAACTAGCGCGCCGCGCTGCTTGGCATTGGCAATTAATTCCACGCTGCGCGCACAGCTGATACGGCTAATGTGGGCGCGCACACCGGTTTCTTCGATCAACATTAAATCGCGCGCCAAAGCCAGCGTCTCCGCGCTTTCCGGGATCCCCGGTAATCCTAAACGTGCGGCAACGCGGCCATCGTGGGCAATGCCATCTTCACTCAGATATTTATCGATGGGATGCAAAAACAGCGTCACATTAAAGTTTTTCGCATACTGCATGGCGCGACGCAAAAAATTGCTGTTGCACGTCGCTGCGCTACCGGAACTTAAAGCCGCACAGCCGGCAGCGGTTAAACCCGCATATTCGCTCAACTCCTCACCGCGCAAACCCTTACTCATTGCGCCCAATGGCAAAACCCGCGCGCCCCCGGCTCTAAAGGCACCGCGCGCACGATTTCGAATCAGCTCAACCACGGCGGTGGAATCAATGCACGGTTCGGTATCCGGCGCGCAGGCAATAATCGAAATCCCGGCGTTACGCGCCGCCAGCGCTTCGCTTTTGATCGTGGCCTTTTGCGGTGCGCCAGGTTCGCGCAAGCGGGCATATAGATCTATAAGTGCGGGCACCAGCCAATACTTTCCAGGAACTTCGGCGGGCGGCAAAACTTCCTGAAAACCTTCGCGTGCGTGCGCGCTCAGCTCGCCGGTGCTTGATAGCCACGCTTTGCTGAGCAGATCAGTATCGGTGCGTGGGTCGATCAGTCGCATGGTGCTCATCGTGATGTTGCCTGCATTTTTTATCTCAATAAAGATTCGGTTATTCAGCGCTACGCATCAAACCACACGGGGCACCTGCGCCCCCAGCACTTTCGCCATCACCGCCATGCGCACGACCAAGCCGTTGCTGACTTGCTGACTAATAACGCTTTGCGGCCCGTCGGCTACTTCAGAGGCGATTTCGACGCCGCGATTCATCGGGCCGGGGTGCATCACGATACAGTTGGGTTTTGCGCGTTTGAGTAGCTCAGCGGTCAAGCCGTAATGGCGAAAGTATTCGCGTTCCGAGGGTAAAAATGCGCCTTTCATGCGTTCGCGCTGCAAGCGCAGCATAATCACGACATCAACATCGCAAATCGCTTCGCTCAGCTTTGCGAAATAGCTAATACCAAAATCACTTAAATTCGGCGGCATCAGCGTCATCGGCCCGCACACCCGAATTTCACCCGTGCGCAGTAGATTCAAGGCTTGAAAATCACTGCGCGCAACGCGCGAGTGCAGCACGTCGCCGACAATCAATACTTTCAACTCAGTAAAGTCTTTCTTGTGCTGGCGGATCGTCAACATGTCGAGCAATGCCTGCGTTGGGTGCGCATGGCGGCCATCGCCCGCATTTAAAATACTGACGTGCGGCGCTGCATGTTCGGCAAAAAAGCGTGCTGCGCCACTGGCTTGATGGCGCACCACAAACAAATCACAGTGCATGGCTTCTAAGGTTGCCATCGTATCGAGCAGGCTTTCGCCTTTGCTGGCGCTTGAGAACGCCACATCTAAATTCACCACGTCAGCGCTTAAACGGCTTGCCGCCAGCTCAAAAGTGGTGCGCGTGCGGGTGCTGGCTTCAAAAAATAGATTCACTACGGTTTTACCGCGTAGAAGCGGCAGTTTCCGGCTGCCGCGCGCGGACAATTCACGCAAAGTTTCAGCAGTGTCCAACAGCTCAATCAGCTGCGCCGGTTTGAGCGATTCGATATCCAGGAGATGGCGCAGCGTCATTTTAAATTCCTTTTGAAGATTCCTAAACTACGCTTCGTCGCCCTATTCTGCTGCCCGCACGCGACGTTCCAAGCTTAGCGGCGATGGCCCGCGCAGTTTGATCACTTCCGCTTTGGCTAGGCTAATGCTCAATGCGCAAACATCCGGTTGAATTGGCAGCTCGCGGCCATCGCGGGCGATCAAACACACCAGCGTGATCGACTTTGGTCGCCCATAGTCAAACAGTTCATTCATCGCCGCGCGAATCGTACGCCCGGTATAAACAATATCGTCGACCAAAATGACATCGCGGCCATTAATGTCGACGGGAATATGGCTCGCGCGGTCGTGGGCGTGCAGCCCACTCTGGGCGAAATCGTCGCGATAGAAACTGATATTCAGCGCGCCGAGCGGGCTTGCAAGTTTCAGCTCGGTATGCAGCCGCCCAGCCAACAGCGCACCGCCAGAGTAAATGCCGATCATCGCCGGGTGCGAAATGGCGCGATCAGCCAAATACGTTCGTAGTGACTGAGTCAGCGCATGCAACAGTGATTCTGCGTCAAGCATTTTCGTTGGTATCCATGGGTGCAGCTAACGCGGGGCGTGCGGAGCTCAGCTCGATCAAATGGCGCTCTAAAATGACTGCGGCGGCCCAGGCGTCGACCGCCTGCGCTTGTTTACGCCGCGCTTGACCTAGCGCGCGTTTTTCCGCGAACAGTGCTTTGGCGTTGCGGGTGCTTGAACGCTCGTCGATCAGTATCACTGGCTTTTTCAGGCGGCTGCTTAACTCAATGGCGAATTTACGCGCGCGTTTACTGATCGGCTGTTCCGCGCCCTCGATGGTCAGCGGTAAGCCCACGGCATAACCAAAAGGCTGCCATTCGCGTTCTAACTTTGCCAGTGCGCGCCAAAATTCTTCCTCTGGCTGCGCCGGAATGCTGCTCAGCGGCCGCGCGGTGCCGGTAAGTGTTGAGCCTACCGCGATACCGATCAGCTGTGTGCCGACATCAATGCCTAACCAGGTGGGATTATCCATGCCGTGGAGGGTAGCGGCGGCGCTGGTTTAGAACAAGTTGTGCCCGCGCTATGTCCGAAAATGGGACAGAACCGCGACCAAATTTCGAAATTGAAATGGCTTGTTACCTGAAGCTGCCGGGCAAGTAGGAGGCAAAGTTTCCCGGCGTTTCGGCGGAATCCACCACAACTTGGGCTGCGGCCTCTATAGGCGCGGTCAAATTCGCCACATGGCTAACTATTTGACCATTTTCACCGACAGCAAAGGCAGCACTAAGGACTAAGGCAAGGGCGCTAGCGTACAAAAAGCGGGTGCGTATGGTGTACATGGTGGAATCTCTGATGATTGTCAAAACCTGTATTGCAAAAGCCGTGCCTCTTGACTGAGAGAGTCGAATCAGTCCCGATTAAAGCCAGAAACCGCATTCGCGTGGTAATACGGCAGCCAAAAACCGCATTCGCGTTAATAGGCTTCGACAGTCAAAAATCGTATTCGTTCCCAGCCCTGCGAACCAGTCGAAACGTGCCGCCCAGATTTTACGACCCAGCTCGCATAGAAAACATGACGCCGCCGCTAATTCCTGCGATTCTTGTGACTCTTTAAAGATCGAGAATGCTATCCGTGATCCTTTTACCCGTATTAATGTTGTCCGCAGCACTGACCGACCCGAATTCCTACGCTAACTTCAACGAGGTTCGCGTCAAAGATTTGCGCTTAGATTTGACGGTTTCTTTTGATCAGCAACGTTTGTCCGGCTTTGCCGAGCTTGAGTTGGATTGGAAAACACCGGCCGCGAAATCGCTGGTGTTGGACACACGGGCTTTGGAAATTGAGTCTATTTACGCGATCGACAGCAAAAGCAACTTCAAGCCCGCGCGCTTTCGTCTAGGCGCAAAACATAAATTTTACGGGCAAAAGTTGACGATAGAACTACCCGGACGTAATCCGCGCGTGCGCATTGTTTATCGTACGGTGCCAGCGGCGAGCGGGCTACAGTGGCTTACACCAGAGCAAACACTAGGCAAGACTGAGCCATTTTTGTTTAGTCAAAGCCAAGCGATTCACGCGCGCAGCTGGGTGCCGTTGCAAGATACGCCGGCGGTGCGCTTTACCTATTCCGCGCACGTGCGCACGCCGGTCGGGCTGCTGGCGCGCATGAGTGCGAATAACAACAGCGACGATAAGCCGGATGGTGACTACCGCTTTGCCATGCCACAGCCGATTCCGAGCTATTTGTTAGCACTTGCGGTTGGCAAACTGGAGTTTCGGGCGCTTGGCGCGCGTTCGGGTGTGTATGCAGAGCCTGGGCGTATTGAAGCGGCGGCAGCGGAACTGAGTGATACCGAATCGATGATTGAGATCGCGGAAAAACTTTTTGGCCCGTATCGCTGGGGCCGCTACGATATGTTGGTGTTGCCGCCCAGTTTTCCTTTCGGTGGCATGGAAAATCCGCGTCTAACGTTTTTAACGCCGACGTTTATCGCCGGTGACAAGAGCCTGGTCAGCCTGATCGCGCATGAATTGGCGCACAGCTGGTCGGGTAATTTAGTCACCAACGCGAATTGGGAAAGTATGTGGCTGAATGAGGGCTTCACGACCTATGTGCAGTCCAGAATCGTTGAGGTTGCGTATGGGCCAGAGCGCGAGCGCATGGAAACCGCGCTTTCGGAAAAAGATTTGTTGGCAGAATTGCTGGAAACGCCGCCCGAAGATCAACACTTTCGCCCAAACCTTGCTGGGCGTGACCCAGACGATGGCTTGTCGGGCGTGCCCTACGACAAGGGCCACTGGTTTTTACGCTGGTTGGAAGAATCCTTCGGGCGCAAAGACTTCGACCCATTCCTGCGCAGCTGGTTTGACGCGCATGCTTTCCAAAGCGTCAGCACCGATCAGTTTTTAGCCTTTTTAAACGCAGAGCTTTTGGCCAAACATCCAGGGATCGTGACGCAAGCGCAGATTGCGCAGTGGGTAGATAAACCGGGGATCCCTACGTTTGCTAAAGCTGCGGTTTCGACCAAATTTATTGAGATTGATCGCTTAATCAGCCAATTTAAGAGCGATAAGCTCGCAGCCGATGCGCTGCCAGCCAAGACTTGGTCGACCCAGGAATGGCTGCGGTTTTTGCACGGCATTAATGAAATCGAACAACCTGCCGCCAAACTCGCCGCGCTTGATGCCAATTTTAAGCTGACGGGCTACGGCAACAACGAAGTGGCGCACGTGTGGTATCTGATCGCCATCAAAAACAGCTATGCCAAAGCGGATGCCGCGTTGGAGTCGTATTTGCTCAGCATTGGTCGGCGTAAACTGATTGTGCCGCTGTATCGGGATATGTACGCAAAAGACCCCGCTCGTGCAAAAGCAATCTATGCCAACGCCCGCCCTGGCTACCATCCGATTGCGCAATCGACTTTGGATGAGCTGCTGAAATAGGCTTTTTTAGCTTAGACACGCATCTGGTTTGTAGCATCCAGCTGCAAACTGATACGTTAGCGACCCCGCACGCGCTTTTTGTCGCGCGCGGTAATTCCCTAAGCGTAGATAATCATGAGCGATCAGCTGAGCAGCCCCAATCCTTTAGCTCCAAATGCAGCCCCCAATTTTGCCGGGCCGGAACTTGCGAATGATTATTCGCCGTCGTCCTGGAAGCAAAAGCCCGCCGTGCAGCAACCCAGCTATTTGGACGAAGCCGCACTCAATAACGCGCTAGGCACTTTGACGCAACTGCCGCCGTTGGTCAGCAGCTTTGAGATTTTGGCACTGAAACAAGAAATAGCCGATGCCCAGGTTGGGAAAAAATTCTTACTGCAAGGCGGCGACTGCGCCGAGAATTTTGCCGATTGCACCTCGCCAACCATCGCGAACCGCTTAAAAGTGCTGCTGCAAATGAGCGTTGTGTTGATTCACGGCCTAAAAATGCCGGTGGTGCGGGTTGGGCGTTTTGCTGGGCAATACGCCAAACCGCGTTCAGCAGATACCGAAACCCGCGACGGCGTGACCTTGCCTTGCTATCGCGGCGATATCGTCAACGGCGTCGATTTTAACGCCGCATCGCGTACCGCTGACCCGGCACGCTTGGTCGAGGCGCATATGCGCTCGGCATTGACGATGAATTTTGTACGCTCCTTGATTGATGGCGGTTTTGCCGATTTGCACCACCCGGAATACTGGGAATTGGGCTGGATCGCGCATTCGCCGTTGGAAGAGCAATACAAAAAAATTATTGCCTCAATCGGTGAAGCGGTGCGTTTTATGGAGTCCATTGGCGGTGCCAAATTTGGCGACTTACGCCGCGCCGAGTTTTACACCAGCCACGAAGCGCTGTTGCTGCACTACGAACAAAGCCTGACCCGCAAAGTGCCGCGCCACCACGGCTGGTTTAATTTGTCCACACACTTCCCGTGGATTGGCATGCGTACCGCCGCCAGCGACGGCGCACACGTCGAATACTTCCGTGGCCTGCGCAATCCGATTGCGGTGAAAGTTGGCCCCAGCACCACGCCGGATGATTTGCTGCGTTTAATCGATTTGCTCAACCCGGCGAACGAGCCTGGACGCTTGACGCTGATTCACCGTATGGGCGCAGAGAAAATTGGTGCGGCGCTGCCAAAATTGGTGCAAGCAGTCAATCGCGCGGGGCGCGTGGTGCTGTGGACCTGCGATGCCATGCACGGCAACACCGAAAGTACGTCCAACGGCTTCAAAACCCGCAAATTTGAAAACATCCGCAATGAGCTGGAATCCGCGTTTGATATCCATTCCGCGAACGGCTCGCGCCTGGGTGGCGTACATTTGGAGCTCACCGGCGAAAACGTCACCGAATGCATGGGCGGCGCGCGCGATTTGACCGAAGCGGATTTAGAACGCGCCTACAAATCCACTGTCGACCCACGCTTAAACTATGAGCAAGCGCTGGAAATCGCAATGATGATCGTGCACAAGCGCAATTCACAAGACTAATTTTGCTTAGGCGCTGATGATGAATATTGAACTGCTCGCAGTGACTGAAGATCCGCGCATTGCCGAGTTCGTCAGGCTGTTAGAACCGGAGTTGAGCGTAGCGGTCATTTCGGCGCGGTTGACAGAAATGGTCGGTCAAGGTTATGGCTGTGCGGGCGTATTTGACGCCGACGTCTTGCTCGGCATCGCCGGTTTTTCCACCCGCACCCATTGTTTTTCCGGGCGGGTGATGTATGTCGAAAACGTCGTGTTTTTGCCAGAAGCGCGCAACCAGGGCGCAGGCGAAGCACTGATGATTTGGCTAGAAAACCTCGCGCGCGAGCTGGGCTGCGAAATGCTGACCTTAGACGCCTACGTCCGCAACGAACGCGCCCGCGCCTTTTACGCACGCATCGGCTACGACCCGCGCGGCGTGCATTTTGTTAAGGAGTTGGGTGCTGGCTGATTTCCAGGGTGAGCTTGATTTGATTAAGGTTTGCGGCATGCTTACCTGAAATCAGGCATTTGTGGCTTAGCACAAGCATCGCGCTATTATTGGGTTAAGTAATCAGAGAGGCATATACTTCGGGCGATGAACTTCTACTGGGATCCCGCCAAAGCAGCAAGCAATCTCATAAAACACGGTGTTAGCTTCGAGGAAGCAAGCACTGTGTTTCTTGACATTTTGTCTGCGACGGGTGCAGATCCTGAGCATTCGCAAGGTGAGGAGCGTTGGCTCATTTTCGGTGTCTCGTCACAAGGCAATTTTCTTGTGGTCTCGCATACCGACTAGGGCGACAACATTCGCATTATCAGCACACGTCTAGGCACCAAGCACGAAAGGAAACTCTATGAAAAAGGCTAGAACAGAAAAAGACACGCTGCGTGACGAGTATCGGCGATCAGATTTTCCCGAAGGACTAGTGCGGGGTAAATACGCAGCACGCGCACTAGCTGCATCAAATATTGCAGTACTTGAGCCAGAGTTGGCTTCTGCTTTTCCCAATAGCGCGGCGGTGAATGATGCGCTTAGAGTTATTTTGCAAGGGGCAAAGCAGGTTGTAATTCATCCGTAAATGAGCTGTACGCGGTTAACGTCAACAACTGTTCAACCTCAAGCCCGAGCGCAGCCGCCAGTTTAATACGCGTCGCTTTGCGCGGGCTACGTGCGGCCTCCATCCGCGCCAATCCCGGTTGCGAAATTCCCGCACGCGTGGCCAGCTCAGCTTGCGTCGGCCCTAAATGCTCGCGCCAGGCACGCGCGATGCTCATGCCCTCGCCGTCAAACATCAAATTGACGACTTCATTCGGAATTAGCCCAACAAAAGCCAGGTCGCGTTCCGTGGCCAAAATCGCTCGTAATTTGTTAGGTGTACTCATCTCGTTTTTAACCCGCGCCGCCCTTCAGCCGACCCATGGCAGTATGTCGGCCCTAGATGCACCGCTGAAACGCCGACAGTATTAAAAATAGCATGTCAACGACGCCCGCCGACCAAACTCAAACAGCAAACGAAAACCAGCCTAAATCGGAGCAAATCCGCATTTTAAGCCCCTGGGCGCTTTGCGTTGCGCCGATGATGGATTGGACGGATCGGCACTGTCGCTATTTTCACCGCGTGCTCAGTCCGAATGCGCGTTTGTATTCTGAAATGGTGGTGGCTCAAGCGGCGATTTTTGGTGATCGCGAGCGTTTATTGGGCTTTGATCCGGCTGAGCATCCAGTGGCGCTGCAGCTTGGCGGCAGCGAGCCCAAGCTGTTGGCGCAGGCGGCCAAAATCGGCGCGGATTTTGGTTATGACGAAATCAATCTTAATTGCGGTTGTCCCTCGGATCGCGTGCAAGCCGGGCGTTTTGGTGCGTGCTTGATGCTGGAACCAGATTTGGTCGCCGAAGGCGTTGCCGCGATGCGCGCGGTGGTGAATGTGCCGGTTACAGTCAAATGCCGTTTGGGCGTGGACGAATTTGATTCCTACGATGGCTTTCGCGGCTTTATCGACACCGTCGCTAGCGCGGGCTGCAGCGTATTTTTGGTGCATGCGCGCAAAGCGTGGCTGAAAGGCTTAAGCCCGAAAGAAAATCGCGAGAAGCCACCGCTTTGGTACGACCGCGTGCATCAATTGAAAGCGGAGCGCCCACAGTTGACGGTGGTGCTCAACGGCGGCCTAGAAACTGTTACTGCGTGTCAAGAGGCGCTACAAAGCTTGGATGGCGTGATGCTTGGGCGCGCGGCGTATCACGACCCGTATTTGTTGGCGCAGCTGGATGCGGCAATGTTTGGCAGCCCGCTGATTAGCCATGCGCAAGCGGTTTCGGCAATGCAGGATTACGTTGAATCGCGCTTGGCGCATGGCACTTTGCCACGCCATGTCGGGCGGCATATTTTAGGGCTATTTCACAGCATTCCTGGCACCAAAGCGTGGCGCCAAGCCTTGACCGCTGGCGCGATGCCGAACGCGGCATTGGCGCAGATGGCGCAGCAGCCGTTTCAAACGGCGCTAACTGTTTAAGCTTAGTGCCGCTGCGCCTATCGCTTACTTGCGGTAATTGGGCACTTGCATTCTGCTGCGCTTCGCGATGATGCTTGCGGCCTGTCGATTTAACACCCGCGAAGTTTATGTCCAGCCTACCCATCCTGATTAGCGATGACCAAAAAGATGTTTTAGATGCGCTCAAGCTGCTGTTAAAGGGCGAAGGCTATTTGTGTGTGCCGGTGCAAAGCCCGGAGGCCGCCCTTGAAGCGTTAAAACGACAGCCGTTTTCGCTGGTGATTTTGGATTTGAACTACACCCGCGACACCACCTCGGGCGCTGAGGGCATGGAGCTTTTGGCTAAAATCCGCCTGCAGGATCCGGATCTTCCTGCGGTGGTGATGACCGCCTGGGGCTCGGTAGATCTGGCGGTGCAGGCAATGCGCTTGGGCGCGAATGATTTTATTGAAAAGCCTTGGGATAACTATCGGCTGATGACCATTATTCGCAGCCAGCTGGCTTTGGGCGAGGCGAAACGCAAGTCCAAAAAGCTGGAGCGCGAAAACGAAATATTGCGCGGTGACGATGCGGATTTCATCGCTAAGTCGCCGGCCATGAAGCAAGTGTTAGAGATGGTGACGCGCGTCGCGCCCTCGGATGCAAATGTATTGCTGACTGGCGAAAACGGCACCGGCAAAAGTATGTTGGCGCAGTTTATTCATGCGCGCTCGGGCCGCTCAAACAAAGCCTTCGTGAAGGTCAATATGGGCGCGATTCCCGAAACTTTGTTTGAAAGCGAAATGTTTGGCCACGTAAAAGGCGCGTTTACCGACGCCAAGGGTGACCGGCTGGGGCGCTTTGAGTTGGCTGAAGGCGGCTCATTGTTTTTAGACGAAGTCGCGAATATGAACTTGGCGCAGCAGGCGAAATTATTGCGCGTGCTTGAGGAACGCGAATACGAAAAAGTCGGCTCATCACGCACGCAAAAGGCGGATATTCGCCTGATTAGCGCGACCAACGCCGAGCTTGAGCGCGCCGTCACTGGTGGCTTGTTCCGGCAAGATTTGCTGTTTCGCATCAATACCGTCGAGATTTGCCTGCCGCCGATGCGTGATCGCCGGGAAGATATTGTGCCGATGGCGGAAAGCTATCTGGGCTCGCATGCGCGCCGCTACGGCAAGCTGGGCTTAAGCCTGGAGCAATCGGCGATAGACGCATTGTTGCGCTATAGCTGGCCGGGCAATGTGCGCGAGCTCAATCACGTCTTGGAACGCGCGGTGCTGTTATGCAGCGGCAACCACATTACTGCCGGTGATTTGCAACTGCAGGCCGGAGCCAGTACGCCACCGGCGCGGGTGCTGGATCACATGACTTTAGATGATGCCGAACAATTGTTGGTGCGCCAAGCGCTGGATCGTTACGGTGGCAATATCATGCAGGCGGCTGAGCACTTAGGGCTGTCGCGTAGCGCGCTGTATCGGCGTTTGGAAAAATTTGGCATGTCGACGGCGGGTATGGGGCCGGAAGAGGCGTAAAGCCGAGAGAATGATCGTAATCTATTGCCACGCGGTGTATAGAGAACGGACTGACGCTTTTACACTCTGATCGCGACTTTCTACCATTTACGCAACATCTTGGGCTCAAGGTAGCCTATGCACAAACCTGAAAAATTATGCTTTTGAAAAGCATTGAATTGATTTGGTTACTATTTAAGACCAAAGCCACTGCTTGAAGCGGCAGCGACCGAGCAGGATAAAAGTGCTCCAGTTAAGCTCGGCCCAGCCGCGCGTGATGCGCAGCTGGAAAAAATTCAGATCAGTTTTCTGTCGGTGGGCGATTGACCTGCAAAGGTTTCCGATGGCTGTCGAGCAGCGGTAAAAAGTAATGGCAGGCAAAAACAAAACGAGCTTATTGACCTGCCAAACGTCGAGCAAATAATCGCGCTTCCCCAGCAAAACTGCCAGCAACGCGCTTTCATACGGTGCGGCGGGTCACAACATCATGTAGGTTAATGGCATTGCACTTATTGCACATCACAAGCCGCGACAATTTCCTTGGCTTTCTCAGGATTCAACGCTGCAAGGCCACGCTTGCCCTCAGGATCCGTGCAGTCAATCTCCAGCGCTCTGACATAGTTTTCTTCCGCCGAATCAAAATTGCCCATATTGGCAAAGCTGGAGGCACTACCCAAATACTTTTGCACCTCGATACCTTCGGTTGGCGTCAGTGTTTTTCTTACGCCGCTGCCAGCGAAAGCGTCGGGCACTTGCGGTGGCGCGGGCTTGCGCGTTGCCACATAGCCGCCAATTACCGCGATTGCAATGCCAGCGGCAACCGCTATCGGCAGGAGCTTGCTTTTTGCGGGCGCAACGACAACAGCGGGCGCGGGCGCAGCGGCGGGGGGCGCGGCTGTTGCAGCAGCCGGTGTCGCTTCTGGGCTAGGGCCGCGTCCGGGAATTGGTGTCGATACGATGGTGTCTTGCCCGGCATTCAACTTGCGCGCGGTGGTGTCCATGCGCTTGGTGGCGGGCTCTGCGTTTCCGGCTTTGACGCGGCGCAGGGACTCAATCATTTCATCCGCGGTTTGGGTGCGGTCGTCTGGGTCTTTCGCTAACAGCTTATTGATCAGCGATTGATAGCGCGAATGCTCCGGCGGCAAGGGCGGCACGGGCTCGTACACGTGCGCATAACTGACAGCAAAGGTATCGCGGCCGTCGTAGACTTTTTTGCCCGTCAGCAGCTCAAAAAACATCACGCCCATCGCATAGAGATCAGAACGGTGATCGGTCGATTTGCCCATGCAGCGTTCTGGGCTCATGTAATGCGGCGTGCCTACCACGGCACCGACTTGGGTAAAGCTTGAGGTCGAATCGGCTTCTTTGGCGATGCCGAAATCCACTAATACGGCTTTGCCGGATTCGTGAAACATCACGTTTTCCGGTTTGATATCGCGGTGCAGTACGTTTTTACTGTGCGCGTGTTTGAGCGCGTTGCCAATTTGCAACATGACTTCAACGGCGTCTTCTGGGCGCAGGCCGTTTTTGATCTTGTCGGCCAAATCGCCGCCGCTTAAAATCTCCATCGCCATGTAGTAGTGCGCATCAATCACGCCACAGGCATACACCGTGATGATGTTGTCGCAGCTCATGCTGGCAATGGTGTCGCCTTCTTGCTTGAGTGACTGCAAAAATGCTTCGTCGCCGGCGTTGCCTGGGGATACGATTTTAATCGCGACTTTGCGCTTGGGTTCCAGCTGATGCGCCAAATACACGCGCGACATTCCGCCCCGACCGATTTCTTTATCGAGGTTGAAATTGGGAATCTTGATCGGTGATTCGCTAATGGTCATATCGGTTCGCTAGTTAAACGCTGGAGTTCACAAGTCTCGCCGATCAGGCGGCACGGCAAACAAGTTGCTTGATTAAGCCAAATCCGCCCCCGGCAAGCAAGACAGCAAAGCCCAGCACGCTGACCGTAAAGCCAGCGCCACGGGCGGATGCCGCGCGGTAATAGCCAAGGGCGTACCAAACCCGGCCAAACACCCAAACTAAGCCCGCGACGCCTGCCACGTCGGCACGAAAGTAGTTTGCGCATAGCCAGAGCGCCGGGAAAAACAGCACCGATTGCTCCACGGTATTCATTTGCACGCGAAATACGCGCTCAAAATCAGGGTGGCCCGTGACCGCTGGGGCATTGATCCCGTAACGCCCGCGCGCCCGGCCCACCTCGAAAACCGTCCATGCCAAGACTAGGATCGCGCCAAATATCGAGAGTGGCACTAAATTTTGCAGCAGCATGGCGTTGTCTCAATAGAAAATGGGCATAAATGCGTGACGCAGAGCGTAACGCGTTTATAGCCCGCTGGCGGTAGCCGCGCAAAGCCAAGTTTGAGTTGCTATTATTTGCGGCTACTTTTTTTGAAGGCAAGCGGATGTTTAACGACGATCAAGATGACGGGCAAGGCGTAGTATTTTGGCTGCTAGGCGCAGTAGTCACTTTGCTGCTGGGTGGCATCATTTATTGGAAAACGATGGCGCATCCGCCGATAAGTCTCGCCGACCAGGCGACACGGCAAACAGGCGCCAATGTTGCCAGCGCCAGCACCGCCGAAGAAATGCCAATTTCCTTGGAAAGCGGCAACCAACCCGAAGATGCGCTGCAAGTGCCGCAACCGCAGCCAGGTGACAACCTGCCAAAAAGGTTAGGCCAGCTCGCGTTTTCGTTTGCAACCGCCTCCGGCTTGACCATCACCGGCGCGGTACCGACCGAGCGCAAAAAAGAGCGCCTACTTTCACAAGCGCAACTGGTATTTGGTGCGGGCCGTGTTGTCGATGCGATCACCGTTGCAGAAGGTGCGGCGTTACCGAACTGGAAAGGTAAAACTTTGGATTTGATGGCGAAATTAGCAACCGTTGGGCCATTTCAGCTGGCCTTGAAGGACAATCAAATCAATTTCAGCGCGGAAGTGCCAGATGCTGGCATTAAGAGCGCTTGGATCGATTGGTTGGCAAACTTCTTCGTCGATCAACCGCTGGCCGTTAGTGCGGATAATTTGAACGTCAATGCTAGTTTGCCTGCGGTCAATTCTTTTGATGTCAGCACACTGTTCAATCTGGCGATCAACTTCGAGTCGGGCAGTGCCGAAATTCCTGCCGATGCCGTGGCCGCACTGGACCAAGCTGCAAGCATCTTGGTGGAAGACGGCCGTAACCTGCGCATCGTGGGCCACACCGATTCCACCGGTGACGCTGCGACCAACCGTGCGCTGTCAGAAGCTCGCGCGCAGGCAGTGCGTGACTTCTTAATCGCCAAGGGCGTGGTTTCGTCCAGCCTCAATTCCTACGGCATGGGCCAAGATCAGCCAATTGCGGAGAACGACAGCGAAGCCGGCCGCGCCGCAAACCGCCGTATTGAGTTTGCCCAGTAATTCGACCAACGCCCTGTCCAATCGAACAACTATTAAGACAATCAGGATTATGGTTGAAGTTTTCGCCGAAAGATCCGTTCGCCCTGAGTTATCTGTTTTGGAGAGCAAAACTGCACACAATCCATGAACAGTTTTCGATATCAGAGCCGTGGGGCCGGGCGGGGGGGGAAGGGCCGAACACACGCCCTAGGCCCAAAGCCAACAAAAAAAAAAAAAAAATTTATTTTAATTTTTTTGCTTTTATAAAGGAAGTGAGGAAACTAGAAAAAA